>JAJZPO010000030.1 GCA_021811155.1 Bacillota bacterium
CGCACTCAGGTCTTTTTCCTGCAGAATTCAGACTCCCATGCCGCTTCGCGGCACCACTTATGAAGGAAACAGGCCGGTAAGCTCAAGGGTGAATTTTCTTTCTGCGCAGAGAAGCATGCTAGGCGACGTAGTCTGCTGAACGGAGCAGAAAGAAAATTCGACCCGGGCAGACCCAAAAAGGCTTGTTTCAGAGTAGAAGTCAGAATGAGAAACTCCCAGTCATCTCAAAGTATTCTGAATTCTGAATTCTCGGGTCAATATAAGCTAATTCCGTACTCCACCAAGGCTTGCCTTCTAAACCTCTCCCTGCAGTCACAGTTCCCGGCGCAGTCGCAGACATTGCCGACCTCAAGCATGCCCGTCAAATGGTGCCGTACCACCCCGAAGTTAACCATGGCTTTTTGGGAGATATCCGTGGCCGCCCTAACTTTGGCGAAAAGGCCGAGATCAAGCGCCAAAAGCATGGGGTAGAGCCAAACCGCCCCGAACCGCCCAGTCTGCATTCCGAGCGCCAGCCGGGCCAGACCCGCCGCGCACCCCAGCAGAAACAACGCTTTCCAGCCAAGCTCCCACCGTTTTGCTCTTACCAGCATGCTGTGGCGGAGAACCAGTTCCTGAAAAACGGCTGTCATCCTCCGGTCAAACTTTAGGTCTTCCACCCTGCCGGTCCTGCCAAATTTCCTTAACGAAGTCGCAAGCGCCAACTCTACGCACCTCAAAAACCCCGCGAACATTCAATTTCTAAAGAAGAACGCTGCTTGGTCACCCGACTGCCCCAACCGACCCAAAATCAGCGTTTTTCATTCCAATGAGTGACCCAAAAGGCCATGGTTGTTTCGTAGGGGCACCGATTCCCGAACAGCGCCCGTCAAGTATAGTCTATGTCCCAAAGTCAAGCCCCATGCGCCAGGCATGGGGCTTGAGCCTAAAACCTCATCTCCAGCGGGCTGCTGACCATATCGTGATAAATGGAGGCCCCGCGCACCGACGCAAGTTCTGGATTGGCAAATTCCCTGGGGACTTTGCCAAAGGTATGTTTGATCACCTGGCCCAGAACATGGACCCTCGCGGTCCCTCCCACCAGGAGGATTTCATCAATATCACCCAGTCTGAGTTCAGCCGAATTTATAGCTCCCGAGACAGCCTCGAATATGCACGGAGTCCCTGCCTGAATGGAGGCGATGCAGCCGAATACCGCCGTATCATATTCTTGTTTTGAGACATCCTGTTCCAGAATCTTTTTGCCCGAGGGCCCAAAGATTCGCACCGGCACTGACAAATCACTCATTTTCCCAGGGGGTAGATGAGTGCTGATTACTTGGGCATCCATTTTTTCCACCAGGTCCCGTTTGACCTTTTCCGCCTCAAGCTGGATTTGCCGCTGCAGTTCCGCACTCAACTCCGCCTCACTCAGCGTGCCTTTCAACACGGCCTGGTCAATCAGGTACTCGGCAAACCTGATATCAAAGTCCCTGCCGCCAACCCGGACACTGCAGGGCTTCGCCAGGTAGCGCGCCTCCAGTTCCTGAGCTTTCTCCACTACTTCCAATACGCTGGCCGTGGTGAAATTTTCTCCTGCATCAAGAACCAGTAACTTTTTGGGGGAAGTGAAGTCAAACTTGTGGTAGCCCAGATTGTAACGGGCTTGGTGTAACTGCATATCAAACAGTACCGAAAAACTGGCAGGCAAAAAATGCCTGTCTTCAAGTTCCGGAATCTCGACCCGCACAGCTCCCTTCAACAGGGCCAATTGCTCCGAAGTCAAATAATCCGGGTATGCGACGGAACAGCGGGAAAAGTCACCAAACAGGCCGGCCTGTTCCCGCAATTCCGCGACCAGCCTGGTAATTAATTGCTCCACCGGCAGTTCTTCTTTCCCTACCGTCACCTGTTCCTGTCCTTCAGCCAGGAGCTTAAGGGGGGAACAAACCTGTTCGGACATTTTAACCCATTTTACTCTTACGCCCCGGCCAATTTCAGCCATATCCTGATTGAAATGGATCAACGCGGGCATTTGCTGGTGGCTGCCCCCTCCGTCACTCAGGCGAATCACTTCAGCGCTGGCAAATTGACCAATCACCCGGAAGGAAGCCAAGGCAAAATTGCCGCTGCCGATTTGCATTCCAACTTTGCGTTCTTCTCCCATGACTACTCCCCCTAACCTAACCGAACCCGGCGATAATTGTGGGGCCGCAGGATATTGAGGTGATCCGTGGACACCTGAATCTCGGTTTCCTCCATTGAATCCTGAGCCAATGCTGCCGCCAAAGCATACTGACCTGTTTCCTGGTACAAGACCCCGAGGGCCCTGCGAATTTCCACATTTCCAGGCATATTGGTATGAGCATCCTCCAACAGCTTCCTGGACTCAGCCAGGTTCCCGGCCAGATACTCTCTGGTTGCAGCTTTTAGATAGAGTTCCTTAACCTTGTCCCATACTTCAGGCGCCTTCCTGGCGATTGATTCGTAGACCTTGAGCGCCTCACTGTCATTGCCAACAGACTCATAGAGAGCAGCTTCTTTCAAACCAAGATCTAACACATTCAAGCCCATTGCCCGTCCCTGCTCCAGTTCCTCCAATGCCCTGGCGGCTTGATTTTCGGCAATCAAACCGTCAACCCGTTCCGACAATATCTTCATGGCCATGCCCAGCATGTCGGGAGTGGGACGGTTTCCCAGTTCCTGCCGGCAGATTTCCCATGCCTTGTCCAGTTCGCCCTGTTCCACCCGGAAACGGATTTGTTCCCATACCAGGGACTGCAGCCCCGCCCGGAATTCCTCGCTTTCCTGACTGTAAAGGTTCTCCAGGTGGCGTTTTGCTTCTTCAAACATCCCCTTGGACCGGTAATAATTAAACAGTTGTTCCCTGTTTTCACGCTCCAAAAGACCTTGGTCGGCCAAAGACTCGAACAGTTCAGCAGCTTGATCCAGTTCACCCAACTTCTGCAGGGCCGCAGCCAGGTTGGCGGTAACCCTGGTATCTGCCGGGTCAGCATCATACAGCGTTTGCAGTAGGTACCGGGCTTTTCCGTCATTCCCGGTTTGCAGGTAACTCTCACTCAATCTTTGTGCAAGTTCCCGCTCGAATCCTCCAACTTCCAGCGCCGTTTCCAGGTATTCCTGAACTTTGCTCTCGTCTGATTGGTCGGCCAATCGACGCAAAACCCTGATTACCCAGTCCTTGGCATCTTCTTCGCCGTGCTCCATAGAAGCATAAAACTTATCCAGGGCTGATTCCAGTTCATCCCGTTCGAACAGGCTCTTGCCGAACATGAATTCAAGTCTGGCCATGCGCTGCCTGTAACGGGTGTCCGAATATCCCTTGAAACTGGACGCAGCTACTTCCTCTGCCTCCTGGAATGAGCCGGTCTCCAGGTAGAGGTCAAACAAACTGGCTGCTGTATCCGGGTCCGCTTTTAATTCCAGGGCCAGCCGATAATGCCGGATCGCCTCGGCTGAGTTGCCCATCCGCTGGTAGATCTGGCCCAGTTCAGCTTGAATCTCATCTTCATTTAAGCCCAGTCTCGTGGCTCGGCCGAAGAAGTCCAAGGCTGCTGCCAATTGATCCTGAGCCAGACACAACCGGGCCAGCTTGACGCTGCCCAGTTTCGTCCCGGGGGCCAGAGCGGCAACCCGGTCAAAATCAACTCCAGCGTCCATTTCGGCGAGCATGCCTAATAATTCGATCCCTTCCTCCGAATCAGGGAATTCCGCCAAGGAGTGCAGCACACTGGCTGCGGCCGCAGGCAGTTTGCCCAAGCCGGTTTCGACCTTGGCCCGAGCCAGCAAAACGTCCGGATGAGGTTCCAGAATATAGGCTGTCTCCAAAAGTTTTTCCGCCTTCTCAAGTTCCCCTTTGACCTGTTCTTCCCCTGCAAGCTGTACCAGCCAGACAGCATTATCGTTTTGCATGGGAGTTTTTTCCCGTACCACTGAAGCCCAGGCTGGCACTGGGTCAGAGTCCAATGCGGGCGCTTCCTCCTTGCGGGTATTTTCCTGCCGCATGCTCCCCATCTCAATTTCGCCTTCCTGCGGCGGGGAAACTAGATTCTGGGGTGTTGGGTCCGCATTTTTGCCTGGGTCCGCAGCCTCTTTCCGCAGCTCAGACAGTGTCAGGTCCACAACCTGCAATGCAGCCCGGGGGAAATCGTCACCCTGAGCTTCGCCGGCGGGCACTGCCCCAGGGCCGCCCGATGCATCAGAGCCTTCCGTCTCACCGCCGGGTGTTAAGCTTATCTGCTGGGTCTGAATCTGTTCCAGGTCAATCTCCCATGGGAGTTTTTCCGGCTCACTATGAGTCGAATCCAAAAGTATTCCTTGGTCCGTATCTCCGGCTTGGCCAACAGGAACGGGCTCCGTCAGAGGCGGTGCAATCTTGTTCAGCAGTTCTTCCCATGTCGGCTCTTTCCTCTGACCCGCATCAGGCTGAACCTCGCGGTTTTGCCGCGCTGCTGCATCAGGCGCTTTTCTTTCCCGTAACAAAACATCCGGTTCGCCTCCCACTCCGGCAGAAAGGCTTGTCCCAAAATCAGGCGCTACGGAATCCCTGTCAGGATACACAGCGCTTTTTACTGCAGCGGCGTCTTGGTCTGGCACGGTTCCACTCTTGCGGTTTGCAGGTTCGGGCTCATCCATGCCAAATAACCTGCGAAACAGCCCCACCTTTTGTTCCTTTTGATTCGCCACTGGGCAACCTCCCAAAATTAGGTGCAACACCTAATTCAAAATCCAAAAGCAAAGAGCCTTTCGACAGAAGGATATAATTCTCCTGCAGCATGAGAAAGAATTAACAAACAGTTTATTCGCTCGACGCTTGTAAATTGGCTGGGGTCATAACGTTTTCCGGTAAAACTCTGACTAGTGTACGCTCGGGGTTTTATTTCTCGGCTCCGCCGGCGGCAGCAATTCTACTTTACCCTCTCTTGGCTTTGCCAGAGGGAGACGTTTCACACCCAGTTCATTTTTTTTCGCAGGCGGCAGGGGAAATCCGTCATCAGCATTGTATTCCTGCATGAATGTGCGGAATTCATCGGTGAGCAGCAAACCAGAAAATACCTTTACTTCGTTCTTTACGTTCAGCAAAATCAGGGAACGCTTGAGATTTATCAAAATGCTCTGCGTGCTGAAGGTAACCGGCTTGTTATCTACCATCAACTCTACATCTACATTTTTGCTGTAGGAAAACTCCAGACTGAAAGGTTTGTTGTTCTGCCATGCGCCTTCTTGTCCCGGTTCAGGGTGCAAGGATGTGTCCACTGCAGACCGCATTACACGCATGAGGGAAGTTATATCGCTTCTGGTCAGCGCAGTTTCGGCCAGGGTTTTACCGGCCGTGTCCCTGGTGAGAATAACCTTGGCAGGAGTTGGCAGCAGCACATCAGGGTACTTGTACAGCTGCACAGCCATGTCTGTTTGCCGGGTGCCGCATCCTAAACCACTCAATCCACTCACAACCAAGAGCAGAATGAACAGCCATAATAACCCTTTACCTTTCAACCATACCACTCCTCAACCATTCGGCCAATTTTCACTAAGAATATAATCCGCTTAACCCAGTCACTTTTCCTGCCAATTAGCATAATTTAGAAAAGAATTTTTTAAAAGAAAAGAGTCCCGGGTATACCCCGGGACAAGGTACTGTCGCCGCAAAGTCTTTCCTGCCAGCCCATTAATTTAACCCAGCCTCCGGTGGCCGGAATACCAGGGAAAAGCCCCCATACCTGTTTGGGCTTGGCCTTCCGGTTAACAGCCTGTTCAATAAAATCATCTCACCGCTGAGGGTTTTTTGTTCGTCACTAGAGAAACATTCTGGTACGCCGCCCTTTTCCGCTTGCAGGTTTTCCGCTCAGGGATATACGGAATTCAGTCCGCCTTGTCCCCTGCCTGCAACCGGTTTTCGGCTGTAGCCTACCTCGACCAGGACTTGCCAAGCAGAATCGCCGGTTATCTGTCACCGGCCAATAAACGATTCTGTGCCCCCGCTGGCTGCCTCCGGGACAGAATGTCGCCGGCCATGGTTTGTCCACGGTATTCGCCGTGTCCGGTTGGAAGGGACAGGCGGGATTCCCCATGGGGCTGCAGCAAGAGCCGGTATACTTGCCAACTTGTGGGCCGGGCTGCTCCCGGTTCCTCCCCCTCCTCCTTTCGCCGTAAACTAGGATTGAACACCGGTCTTTTCTCCACCGGGCCTTCGCCCGTGAACTGGGCTTTACCTGCCCCTTCTTCTGGTTTGCCCGTGCCAATCCAGTACACTCCGTGCACTATTAACTTCAATGCAAATTTGTAAATTCCTTCCATTTTATCTCGCGGGTGGTAAGATTTTCGCCTCCGGCCTTAGTCCAACTGCAAAGAGATAATGAAAATTGCAAAGAGGATGAAAGGCAGGTAATTTGAACTTGCTCCCCTCACCAGTTCTTTGCCCTCAAGTTCTCCGGGGTTCTCCAGGTACCAGTCAACTTTGCCGCAATCCAGGCAAACCCTGCCCCTAAAAGGCTTGGTCTTCACCACAATGCCCGACAGGTAGTTCACCCCAAACTTGTTGACAGGAACGTCTTGTTTTAAGTTCTCAGATCCGCAGCAGGAACATTTTACATCCTCGGACATAGGTTTTCCTCCTCCCAAAGGTGCACTTCTTGCTCCTACATCCTATGTGACTGGCAGCAAATCTGGTACCCTTTCCCAGTAGATCCACAAATAGGCGGAAGGTTAAGTTTGCAGACGTTCGGCCAGGAGCTGGACAGTATGCTTGGCTTTAACTTTAACTCCCTGTCTGTCCAAGCCTGAAAATTTCAACTTTTTTTCCATTATATAATAACAGTTGTATAATTGGGCATACTGTTATATAATTAGCCTAAGGGCTGGATTATCGTGCTTTGGGAACAACTCTTGTTGAGAAAAAGTCTGGGAGGTATGACTATGGAGATTTTACATGTTTCACGCCACAGTGACCAAGGTGAACGCTTAATGGTTGCCCTGGAAGATGCCCAGGCCGATGGAATCAGCGCTGCGGAAATCATCTTCAGCCTTGGTACGAGCGACTATCACCGCAGCTTGTCCTGGCTGTAACCTACGGGAGATACAAAACGAAAGACCGCATTCCGGGCATCCGGATGCGGTCTTTCTTATCTCCTGAGGAGACAGTAGCCAGTAGTCAGGAGTCAGCAGCTGCTAGACGATTCCCCGTTCCTGCCAGTCCTCCAGTTGGTCTGGCGAGGCTCCCAGCCAGGTGGCGAGAATCTCCCGGCTATACCGGCCCAAACCAGGCGCTTCCCCGGACTCGGCTCCGGCTCCTTCCGGCTTCATACCCCCTGCCGCGGTAAAAATCTGGCGCAGAGGTTCGCCGTCCCTTGTCCTTGTTTCCACAGCAAGCCTCCTGGCTTCTACATAAGGAGAACGCGTCATCTCCCCCGTTTCCAGCACCGGGGCCATACAGCAGTCCACCTCACTGGAGAATTTTGTCCACTCCGCCAGAGTTTTGCTCTTGAACAAGGAACTCAGCGCAACAAAGATAGGATTCGCAGCATCAGCCGGGCTGTTGTGAGCGGGAATCCATTCCTCCCGGCCCACGGCGCGGCAGAAATTCTCCCAGAATTTCTTTTCCAAAGCTCCCAGACTGACATACCTTCCCTCTGCCGTTTCATAGATGCGGTACGAAACTGTGCTCCCCGTCAATTCCGCCACTCCCTGCCCGGTTCCCGTCACATTGTAGATCAAGGCGTGCACCGTCATCATTCCGATCAGCGTATCAGTCATGGCAAAATCCACATAAGCTCCTGCGCCTGTGATAGACCTTTGCACCAGAGCTGCCAAGATCCCCTCGACGGCGGCAATGCCTCCGATCATGTCCGCAAACTGAAAGCTGGGCTGGACCGGCCTGCCGCTGGGATCTTTGAGCTGTGCCAATACACCGCTCAAAGCCAGGTAGTTCAGATCATGGCTTCCCAAACTGCTCAAAGGGCCGGACTGGCCAAATCCCGTCAGGGAACAATAAACCAGTCCCGGGTTTTCCTGCTTTAATGCCGCATAACCAATCCCCAGGGCGCCGGCTATCCCGGGGCGAAAGCTCTCAATCAGCACATCAGCCCTGCTGGCGAGTCTAATAGCCAACTGTTGCCCTTCAGGCTCTTTCAGGTTCAGGGTTACGCTCTTTTTGTTGCGATTGGTGGCCCGAAAGAGCAGACCACCGTACTCCCCCAAGGAACGGGCCGGATCGCCGCTCCCCGGCGATTCGATTTTTACTACTTCAGCTCCCATGTCTGCCAGCCGCTGACCGGCAAAAGGCCCCGGCAGATAGCGCGAAAAATCAAGAACTTTTATGCCCTTAAGCACATACTCTACCACCTTTCTTGAGACTGATACGGCAGGGCGCAAGGTCCAACCGCAAACAAGTGAGTTCTTAGTCCATTCTACCATCCCTCAACGGGAAACACTATCCCCGCCTGGATTCCCATCTGTCCCCCGGAGCCTGTCTTCGCCGAGTTGTCAGAACACTTGAAACAGGCTTGTTAAGCTGCCCCAAACAAGGCTAAAATAGGATAGAACAATAAAGAGGGGGATTTCCCATGCTGGTCCGTGACCCTGTCCACGGTGACATAGAGCTTGACAGAGAGGAAAGCGAAATCCTGGATTGCCCTGAAATGCAGCGGCTGAGAGCCATCAAGCAGCTGGGGACCGCCTACCTTGTTTACCCCGGCTGTACCCATTCCCGCTTCGAACATTCTCTCGGCACCATGGCCGTGGCCAAACGGATAATTTCCGCACTTGAACGTTGCGGCAGGTCCGTATCCGCTGACATCAGAAAAGTGATCAGCATCACCGCGCTGCTGCATGATGTTACCCATATTCCATTTGGCCATACTTTTGAAGATGAACGGAAAATCTTTGCCCGCCATGACAAGGGCAGCCGCATAAAATATTTTTTGCGCAGGGACGGCGCCCTGGGGCAAGTTCTCAATCACACGGGACTGCTGCCCGAAGTCGAAGGGATGTTGAGCGGCCGGGTCAACGACTGGCGGTCGCAGATCGTCTCCTCCGCTCTTGACGCCGACCTGCTCGATTACCTGCGCCGCGATGCTTACATGGCTGGACTGGCCCAGACCTATGATGAGCGGGTCTTCCAACATTTCCGGGTTGTAGATAACGGTCTGGTACTTGTTCTGGTTAAGCACAATATGGACAGGCCTGATGTCAAGTCGGAAATTATCCACCTTTTGCGCCTGCGTTATTACCTGACCGAAAGGGTTTACTTTCACCACGCCAAGGTGATTTCCGGGGCCATGATTTCCAAGGCCCTTGAACTGGCTTTGCAGCACGGCCTGGAGGAACACGACCTGTTGACCCTGGGCGATCATACCCTGTTCGAACACCTTAAGCGCCTGGGCGATGAGCATAATCCCCGGATTACCGACCTGACCACCGCAGTGGAAACGCGCCGCTTGTTCAAGCGGGCCTACGTTCTCACAGGAGAAAGCCTTACCCAGGCTGAGCGCGCCGACCTGATCCACAAGTACCATAGCGACCGGACTTCCCGGGCCGCTCTGGAAGCTGAGATTGCTGCCGCAGCCCAGTTGGACCCTGCACAAATCATCGTTTACTGTCCGGAAGACCGGACTTTCCGGGAAGCAGCTATTCCTGTCCTGACCAAGGACGGGGTGCGCAAACTGAATGCCCCCTTCCCGCCGCCGCCGGAAGACATTGCCCAGCTGGAACGGCAGTACCAGCGGTTGTGGCGCTTTTATGTCTTCGCTCCGGAGGAGCATAAAGAAAAAGTCAAATTGGTTTGCCGGGAGATATTCTCCATTCCCAGTGAACACTGTTAAAGGCAGCCGCTCTTATGCGGCCGCCTTGTTTTTACCTCAGAAAAGTATATACTCGGCAACTTTAGCCGAGTATATTGATCACGAGGTGCTGCGACGGATCGCGCAAACCCAAAAGAAGGGCCGGGGCTAGCGCGGTCCTAGTCCTAGAGAGGCTGAGACTAACATACATGTCTCAGCCTCGGCAGGGAAATGCGCGCGCTGAGGAAAAACGAAGCGCGCATTTCTTGTTGCGGCAAGTTTTCACCACCTGCCGCATAGTTATAAACGAGTCCTTGTCACAGGCGGAGGTGATTCTTTGCCGCGCCCCCAAGTCCCCCGGGAAGTGCTTTACGTGCAAAAACTTCACTACCTGACCTTCCTCTGCTCCGGTGCACTCCTCATTGCCATTGCAGCAGGTGTGATTTACGGTCTTCGTTCAAGTCTGATCACCGCCCTAACCGCGCTGTCACTCGCCTACCTGGCTACTATGAAAAAGAAGACGTTCATCGCCCCTAACACCGCGACCGTCATCCAGCGTATTTCCCGGAGCTTTTCCAACCGTAATCTGCCATCCCACACTGTGGCTGTTGCTGCCACCCAACTCTACTATCTGCTGGGAGACCACACCCGCGCCGAGTCTCTGTTGAAATCTTACCTTGCCGCAGACGAACCCCTGGTATACACAACCCTGGCAGATATTTACCTGCATCAAGGACGGGTCACGGATGCCTTAGCTTGCCTCGAGCCGGTGCGTAAAATGGAACACCCCCTGGTCCAATGGACTTACGGCAGAGTTCTGCTGCGTCAGAAGGACTACCGGACCGCCCTCAAGCACTTGGAAAAAGCAAAGAAGTATGCTGGATCCGCCGGTTTGCCGCGGGCCGGCACAGGCTTCCTGAACGAAATTTTCATGAAGTGGAGCGTAAAATCCTCCCTGCTTCACAGTATGGCCCTGTGCTATCACAAACTGGGCGAACAACGGCAGGCAAGTAAATGCCTTCGCCGCGGCAACTTGTATTTGCTTGATCTCAGTTTGTGGCGGATTAGGTTGGTTGAAGAGCCGCATTTCGCCCGACAAGCAAAATAAACTATAATTCTACAAAAATTTTCCTATGAATCCACTGGATTACAACATATTTTGCAACAGGTTTCAAGTAAAATTACGATTGATAAGTACCAAATATTAGATTTTACGTTGGCAACTGGCATTTTCCCTTGGAGAAAGGAAGATTTCTTGTGACCAGCGCTAAGCAGGAAGCCTTAGAATTCTTGCGGGAATTTGAGAATTCCACACGCAGCTATTTTTTGCGCAAAGGCCTGGCGGACAGTGAAGTTCCGGCAGCAGTGCTGGAAGCCCAGTGGCAGTTGCTGCGCAATATCCTGCGCTCCAAAACCCTGCCGAGGCAAAAAAATTGCCGGCGCCAACAGCGGAGCCTGGTAAAATAACACAAACTCCCGGTCTAGCCGGGAGTTTGTTCAATTTTGCCCCTTTTCGCCAACTGTTTGCCCGCTTGCGGTTTGGGGGCTGACCGTTTGACCTGAAGTCGGGAGTTCTATCCGTTCAATCTTGTTTTGCCCCACATAGTACTGACCATGGCACATGTTGCAGTAAATGGGGTTGCCTTTGGTGGGTTGCCCTTCCTTGGGAGGGTCCAGATCGTGGCAGACAACGCAATAAGGGATCTCCCCCTTCACCACGTGGGATGAATGGTCATGTGCCCAGGCATAAGTATGATCGGGGGGTCTGGTTTTTATATGGCAGTTGTAACAGAAACTGTTTGACCTGATATAATCAGCAACTTTTCGTTTGTCGAAGCTGTCGCTTAACCCATGTTCATAGTGGCATTCACTGCATTGGTTGACATCCTGCCATGCCGCCTGGCCGTGCATGGTAAGCCAGGTTCCCGGTTGATGGGAAGGGGGCGTCGGTATCTTTTTATGGCACTTTTCACATTGAGTCGTGACTTTCCACTTACGATGACATGTCAAACACTGCAGCATGCGAGGAGCGGTATTGCCGCGCTGCATTTGCATCCTGCCGGTAGACAATGTCCAATCCTGCGGCGGTATCCTGGTAATTTGGTCGCTTTCTACGATCCGGCCGTGAACTACACCGTTATGGCAGGTTATACACTGGACCCCGGCTGCATCGTGCGTGGTGTGGCTTATGATCAGGTCGCCGGGAATGGTTGGTATCCGGTTTTGGCTGTGGCACTGCAGGCAAACATCGTTACCGATGGGCTGCCTGGTAGCCAGCGGGAGTTGGTAATTGTTTGCGAAATGTTCCACAACCATTCTGATACCTTGAGCATACCGGACAGCGCGCTGCTGCGGGTCGCCCGGCATGTGGCAATCCGTACACTTAATCTGGCTGTGGGATGAGGCCAGCCAGGTGTAATATTCCGGACGCATTTCGTGACATTTTACACAAAGGTCCGAATTATTAACTACTTGATTAACACCATAGGCCCCCGCGGCCAGAAATACGACAACCGGTATAAATATTGCCAGGAACAGCCATATTCCTCGCAACCGTCCCTTTGTTTTGCCACTTACCACTGCCCCATCTGCGCTCAAACTCCTGTCAAGGCTCTGCTCGGAGTTCACAAATTGCCCCCTCTTCCAACAAGAAACAACTGGAAATTACTAATTTTCCGCCAAAATTACACTGAATTTCGACACCAGGCAGTTAAGTTCCTGCCGCATCCAGCATAATTTGCAGAGCGCTGGCCCGGACATCGGACCAGCGTCAGGCGGACTATGTTCCCAGGTTCAGAATAACAGCGCTTTCATCACAATTTGGGAATTTCGGGCAATTGATGCATTCCTTCCAAACCTTGTGCGGGAGCAAATCCTTTGACACCATGCTAAAGCCGCATTTGGTGAAAAAACCTGGCTGGTAGGTAAGGGCAAAAACCTGACGGCAGCCCAAGCCTTTTGCCTCCTGCACAAGTCTCTCCACTATGCCTCTACCCAAGCCCTGCTTGAGGTACTCATCCTTAACCGCCAATGCCCTCACTTCCGCCAGGTCCTCCCACAGGATGTGCAGCGCTCCGGCGGCGATTACTGTTCCCGCTTCCTCCACCAAAACAAAATCCCTGATGCTTTCGTAAAGCATGTTGCGCGACCTCGGCAGCATCAAGCCGTCCTCGGCGCACTTGTTGATGATTTGATGAATCTCCTCCACATCGCCGAGAACGGCCTTGCGGTACTTCATGGTTTCCAGTCACCTTCTATAAGTCATAATGTATAATTATACAACGACTGCTGCATCCCGTCCACAGGTGAATACTGGCGTACCATCCCGAGTTAAGGGCTGACCTAATCCCGGGTCTTGTTTTCTACCCTGGCCAGGAATTTGTCAGACTGAATAATATACCGTTCATGTATTCCCCGGCCCACCAGTTCTTTCTCATCCCTCGCCTCAACAGAAAATACCAGTTTCTTTCCTTCGACCTGCTTCAGTTCCGCCACCGCCTTGACTTTCATCCCCAGCGGCGTGGCTGCCAGGTGCTCGATGTCCACCCTGGTGCCCACGCTGGAGTACCCCTCGGGCAGCTGTGCCTGAACCAGCTCAAAAGCCGCCCCTTCCATCAGGGCAATCATGGCGGGAGTGGCGAGTACCTCTACACCCCCGCTGCCATACTTGGCAGCTGTGACCTCAAAGCTTACCGTTATCTCCTTTTCCCCCCGCAAACCCGGTACCAGACTTGCCTCCATGTCCAAACCCCCAAATACATGTTTTTTTGTTAATTCACCCAATCAGGCGAAAATCCTTCAAACCAAAATCTGCTGCTTCCAGGGCAGCGGCACATCAATGCCCACAAACAGCCTTGCAATCCGTTCCCCTTTCTCCATCCAATAGCGATCACTTCCGGGCGTCTGCGGGCCAGCGCCCCACAGCTTGTCCCATCAGAACGCGGTCGCCGGGTTGAACCTCCAGTTCAACGGGAATTTCAAACAACATAATCACAGTAGACCCGAATTCAAAGCGGCCCAGTTCATCACCCTTGGCCAGAACCGGACCTTGCGCGTAGAGTGCTCGCTCCAATTTTCTCCGCCGCCCGCCCGCAGTGATACCGGCGTAGTTGACGTTGACACTGCCGACAATGATAGCTCCCACCTTTACCAGGGCCAGGAGCCCGGCAGGAGTGTCCAGGTAAGTGACCAGCCGCTCGTTCCGGGCAAAAAGGCCCTTCACCGCCCGCACTCCGAAGGGGTTCACCGGGAAAAGTGTTCCCGGCACAAAGGTGGACCCAACCACCCGGCCCTCGATTGGAGCATGAATGCGGTGATAATCCCGCGGGCTTAAGTAAATTGTCAGGTAAGTCCCGCTCTGGAACCGTTCAGCCATTTCCTCATCCTGGCCCAGCAGTTCCAGCACGCTGTAATTTATTCCTTTAGCCTGGATCAACAGGCCGTCCCGGATACTCCCGGCCTGGGAGACAACCCCGTCCACCGGACTCACAAATACATCTTCGCCTGGAGCAACAGGGCGCAAGCCTGGCCGGAGTTTGCGCACAAAAAAAGCCGTCAGGCTGGGGTATGCCCTGATGTCCAGCTCTGCCTGGCCCAGGTCAATCCCATAGCGTCTGGCAAAGCCTGGAACCAGCGGTTTGCTTAATGGACTCTTCGCAAACCCTCCGATCAGCCGGGAAACAGTCTTCTTGGGTAGAAGCCTGAAGAGCATAAGCTGAAAATCGTCACGCAACATAAGTTCCTCACAATCCAAAATAGCGGGCGTAGAGGGATTTGGCCACTCCCTCGTTGTTAGTGCCTTTGATAATGGCCCGGCCCTCTTTAAACAGAACAAGCTCGTAGTTCTCCACGCTGAAGCGCAGCAGAAAAGAATTCACCTGAACCTTTCCCGCCGTTTGCAGACGCTGGCCGATGCCCGCCAGGTCGAGCCTGAGACCGCTATCAGAAGGAACCACCTGGACCGCGTCCCGGCCGCAGAGATACGCAGTCATGGCGCCCCCTGTGCTGTTTAGAAACTCATACTCGCCTTTGCCGCAGCATGGGCAATCGCTCAGTTTAGCCCCCTTCAGGTCAAAGCTGTCAAAACGGTTCTCCCACAGGTCAAAAGAAATCAAGCCGGAGTTAACCTTGTCCCTGGCGCCGACCAGGATTTTAAGCGCTTCCGCGCTTTGCAGGCCCGCAACCAAGCCGCTGGCAGGGTTGATTATTCCCGCTGTTTCACAAGTCGGCGCCAATCCGGGCGCAGGAGGGGAATCAAACAAACAGCGCAGGCAGCCGGTCTCACCGGGGATAAAAGCCGCCACCATCCCGGAGGCGCTGACGGCGCCGCCGTAAACCCAGGGGATGCCAAGCTTCCAGCACGCATCATTGACGATAAACCGGGTTTCAAAGTTATCGGTCCCGTCT
This sequence comes from Bacillota bacterium, assembly GCA_021811155.1. GTDB lineage: Bacteria > Bacillota > Desulfitobacteriia > Desulfitobacteriales > JAJXUE01 > JAJZPO01. Next base: position 15,183 of record JAJZPO010000030.1, read on the forward strand.
ACCACCAGGTCCATCCCGGTAAAATGGGATATAACATTGCGGGCGTTCAAATCACCGATTACAGCCTCACATTGCACATCGCTGTTAATCCGGGCCAGTTTTTCCACGGCCGCAGCCGCTTTAGGCAATGTGCTGCCGGCATCAGCCTCATCAAACAGGCTTTGCCGCTGCAAATTGCTCAACTCGACAAAATCCCTGTCAATAATCTTAATATACCCCACTCCGGCCCGGGCCAGATTATTGGCTGAAACCGTGCCCAGGGCTCCCGCTCCTATAATAACCACCCGGGCCTGGCGGAGTTTTTCCTGCCCGGCGGGCCCGATACCTTCAAACAGAATCTGCCGGGAATAACGATTCATGCTTTACCTCCATGCTGTTGCTGGTTCAATTTTACGTGTTTCTTGTCCTGTCTTCAAGTCCTTGTCCGGCAAGGCAAGCTGCCGCAAAAAAAGTCTACTCTTGTGCTTTATTTTGACAAAATTTTCAAGGCCAAGATGTTAGAATTACACTCGTGAGGAAATATCAGTCCGGACAGTTACAGCGCCCGGAGCGGAGTGAATTGTCAGATGGTTGCCATTGTCAAAAAGTATAATTACCTCATCATTGCCCTGTCCTTCACCTTTTCTCTCAGCCTGGATTATTTGCAGCAGGGAAAGCAATCCGGGGTATATGTTCTGCCCGTCCTGATCGCAGCCATAACCCTGCCGCTTATCCCCTCTCTGGCGCTGGCTGTTTTGATCGGATTGTTCAGTTTGGTTTTACTGCCCCAGGCGCCAAACACATCATTGTTCGTCATGGTCTTCTTCCGTATCGTGTTTTTCCTGCTGACAGATGTCCTCGCCTATCTGCTCGTAAAACGGCAAACCTCCAACAAAGACGACCTCATCCGCGAGCTTACGGCCAACCTGGATATCAACAAGACCCTGCACAACCTGATATTGAATGACTCAAAAACTGCCCTGGAAGTCATCGACAGGGATGAAAGGATTGTCAACTGGAACACCAAAGCAGGCGAAATGACAGGTTGTGACGCAGCGGTCGGCAAGTGTCACACAGAACTCTTCCCTTACCCTATGGAAACCGGCCAAAACAAGATCCTGGAGACCCTGCACTCCGGCAAGGAATATCTGGACCAGGAAATAACCCTTTATTTTCAGGGCAAGGAACAGCTTACAGCCCTGGTGAACACTTATGCCCTTAAGGACGACTCAGGCGCTATCGTCGGAGCCCTGGCCCTTTACCGTGACATCACCGAACGCAAAATTTTGGAACGGCAGATTCAACAGGCGGAAAAATTCGCCGCCCTGGGTCAAATGGCTGCCGGACTGGCCCACGAAATCCGCAACCCCCTTACCACAGTCAAAGGGTTCCTGCAGCTCATGTCCCCCGCTAACCCCATATACTCGGAATACCAGTCCCTGATGCTGGACGAAGTTGAGAGGACCAATAAACTTATCAGCGATTTTATCCTTCTGGCCAACCCATCCGCTCCCCGGTTCAAAGCTGCAAGTCCCCATCTATTGATCCACGCCGTGCTCGATTCGCTTCAGGACAGGGCCGGAAAACAGCAAATCAGTCTGGAGTATCATGTTCCACACCTGCCGCCGGTCCTCCTGGATGAGGAGCAATTTAAACATTTGCTGGGCTGCCTGACTGACAACGCCATCGAGGCCATGCCTAAGGGCGGAGTTCTGGGAATAAGCGCAAGACTCGACCTTGATACGCTGCAGGTACAGGTTTGGGATACGGGGCAAGGCATCCCGTCCAACATCATAGACAAGATATTCGACCCGTTTTTTACAACCAAGGAGACAGGATCGGGCTTGGGCCTGGCCATCAGTTACCACATCGTCAAGAATCACAGGGGTAGTATCAAAGTTCGCTCCCATCCCAATTCCGGCTCGACCTTTACGATTGCGATTCCGGTCTCAATTCACCCGGGAGAGCATTGATAATTCCCAGCCGCTCAGGCTTCACTGCACCCCATGTGAAAAACCCCACCAAGCCAGGCCGCCCAGAACGGCAATAGCGCTCAGCTTAGTGTACCAGGCCCCATCATCATCCGGGAGACCAACGGCTGCCGAAGCCAAAAAGCCGCCGCTCAGGCCCCCAAAATGGGCCCAGTTATCCACCGATGGGTTAATCAATCCAAACGCCACATTGAACACCAGCAGTATCAGCATTTCCCTGCCAAGCCGCCTGCCAACCTTGGGTCTTCGCAGCCAGAAATAAAGGTAAGCCCCTATCAGACCAAACAGCGCGCCGGAAGCGCCTACAGACATGCCCGGAGTAAAAGCGTAGCTGGCTATGCTGCCTAAAAGACCCGCAGCCAGATAGATTGTCAGGTAGCGCCAGTGCCCGTACAGGGCTTCCATACCCGGCCCCAGGTTATACAAGAAAAGCATGTTGAAAGCCAGATGCAGAAAACCAAAATGCAGGAAAACCGAAGTCAGGAGACGCCAGTACTCCCCTGCGGTTATCAAACTGTTTACTTTGGCCCCGAACCTAATCATTACCTGGTCGTCGGTGGAAAAGCCTGTAAGGACTGCCAAGCCTACACATATGCCTATCAACCCATAGGTAACCCAGGGCCGGCCGGCCTGTAAGCGCACTTCTTCCCGGCTGACGGGGTGGTATAGCCTGTCTTCTGCCGCAAGGTTCCCAATATCACTAAAGGGGGAGTCCCCGCCCAGCAGGCCGAAATTGCTGCGGGGAAGGCCGTGGTGAACAAAAGTCTCCTTGGCTGCCAGGTCCACTACCCAAGGCAGCAGGTAGCAGCGGGAAACAGCCGAAACCTGTTTTGCCTTGGTCAGAAGCTTGACTGTTTCTTCTTTCAAAGGTCCTGGAAAGACAAAAACCGTAAGCTGGTAGGCAAACTGCAACCCCCGGTCAGCTCTGAGAGCCGCCAGGCTGCGGAATTCGCCGTCTAAGCCAGCCAATATTTCCCGTTCAGCCCGGTTGCCGGCATCAACCAGCTTTACCAGCACCAGCGATCTGCCCTGCAGTGAATAGTGATATTCACCTGGCAATACCGGTTCATCACCCGGCTCCAGGCTGTTTCCCGGCAGCCGGTTGTATCCCCTGGCGCTGCTCAGCCAGTTGCTGACTTTATTGATATAGTCTGCTCCATCCATAACTCCACCTCTGGTTAACACGCTTAATACCATACTACCTAAGATTATACTCCATTGTCGTTACAAGTTCTGCCCTGCAGGGCTTTTTTCATTCCAGGAATTTAAAAGCGCAGGCGCCGTTCTCCTGCCAGCCATCTTTTAGCGCCAGTGCTTTTACCCTGTGCTGCGGCTCGATGAGAGACCTCAATACCTCAACTTCCGGATGCATCCGGTTCTGGGGGCATATCAGCCAGGCTTGCGCTTCCGCCAGGAATTCGCCCCCGAAGTAGGCCTGCCTGATCTCTGAGAACTGCGTTCTTGCCCAGGTCAGCTGCTCCAGGCAGTGTACCAGACCAAGCAGATCTCTCTGCGGGTGGATGCTCCCTACCACCAAGGTTCCGTCAGAAGTCCGGCCTGCCAAATCAACGCAAAGAGAAGTTTCCCCCTTGCATCCCACATCCAGTTGGAAATAGGCCCGTTCCTCCAGGCTGAAACCCGGCAAGTTCTTTCTGATGACGTTTTCCAGGCGTTGCTTTTCCGGGCACACCCGCGCAAACAGATCATGGTCTGTGCGCAACTGCTCCAATCTATGTTCACATGCCCTGACGAATTCTGCATTGAGCTCACCCTGAGCATTGAACCAGCCTTCTCTTTCCTCCCTGACCCCAACACAGCCTGGGATTTCGCGGGGATAGCGTGTAATCAGCGCGATTCTAAGTCGGCTTTCTTTCTTGCTAATCCGCACTATTTCCTGGCCGCGGAATTTAATACTTACCCAATTCTCCAAAATACACACCGTGATTTCCCTGTCCCGGAAAGTGCGAAAATAATTCAAGGCTGACAGAAACCAGCCTTTCTCCACCGGATTAAGCTTGCGCTCCCAGAAGGATTGTTCTCGCGGCAGAGGGACGGTATATCGAGGAGCAGACAATTTGGTTTCCCTGGCGGCCACCACCAAGGGGGTTTCCAGCTTGGGAGTAAAATACACCAGGCGGATTTCAATCTGAGGTCCGAACATTTGCACCAGGTGGCCGAAACGGGAGTCAAACCCTTTTCCAACTAAGTACAGAACGGTTTTTTGCCCGTTGGAAACCTTATTGGCCCACATCAGCCCGGCCAGCAGGAGCTGGTCATGCCCCACTGTTTTTTGCAGCGGGCAGACTACCGCCACCCGGTGATAGGTTGACCCGCCATGGAAATAAGCGAGCTTTGCCGGAAGCTTTAAAGCCTTGGTTTTCGTCAAGTCAAGCCTTGCCAGTTGTTTAGAAGCGAAAATCGTCGAGTTGCCGGTTATGGCATCCAGGGCTGCATCGATCTGCAAGGATAATCACCCCTCTTTTACCATATAATCCGGCTGGGACAGAAAAATGCCAGGATTTAAGCGCGCTGGCACAAAAATCTGCCGGTACGCGCTCGTTTAAGTGTGGTCCCTAACCTCTGTTTTGATCCAACCGTGAGACTCCCACTTCTATAAGCGGGAGTGGTTCCCCGTGCTCTGCTTCGTTGGGGGCAGACTCCCCCACCGAAGTCTCGAGGTTCAACTTTGGTTGAACGAGTTCACTTGCCACAGCTTACGGCCCTGGACCATTTTAGTCAATTCACCCTTAGCTGCCAGATCCTCCAAGGCGGAACTTACCACAGTCAACGGGTGATTGAATGCACCGCAATTATATCCATTTTGCCTGACCCATTCCAAAGTCACAGCCTGAAAATACTCCGGGTACTCGGCCGAGAACTCAGCCAGGACCTGCTCAGTACTGCGCACAATTCCGTCGGCCAGTATTTCCAGCAGCGCTGCGTCAATTAACGGTTTATCTATGCTGACTACCTCCAATGTCTTGTTCTGCCTCTTCCTGCCAGACTAAAACCCGATACTGGGCAGGGTCCTTTTTGTTTATAAAAGATTTAGAAACTGATGACACTTACTTGATTAATAAACTTTAAATTATATGATAGAGACTGTGTTCGAAGCCAGCGACGAGAGGGGTGACAACTTTCAACAAAGTCCTTTACAGGCAAACTTGACAGGATTATACTAGAGGCAAATTTTTTAAAGGAGGAAACCATGAAGCGCATTCTGGTAGTGCTAACTGTGCTTGTGGTCTTGGGTACATATGGCTGCGGCAGAAACCTGGCAAACGGAAAGAGTAACGTCGTTCCGGCCCAACCGGCCCCCGCGTCCCAGTCAACCGGGTTGAATCAGTCCTCCCAGTCGTCCCCTCAAGACAATTATACTGCCCAGGACTTAAAAAAACTATCTTCGACCGACCTGGAAGCCCAGGCGGACAAAGTTCAGAAAGAAATCGACCAACTGCTCAATGACCTGGACAAGGACAGCGACGGAGCTAATTTGGCCCAGGAACAATAAAATATACCACCTTTGTTAGGAGGCATATCGATGAAAAAGGCTATTGCGGTACTCCTCTCCCTGACCATGCTGCTGACCTTCAGTATGGTTGCCTTGGCCGATGATCAAGCCCAAAGCCAGACCCCCCGCCTTGACGAGCACATTCAAAAGCTGCAAGAACTTAAACAGCGGCAGAGCGATCTTCAGCCCATAAAGGACGAAATCGCCACCATCCGCAACCTGTACAAGCAAACAGTGAGCCTGAGACAACAAATCCGAAGCCAGGATGCAAACCAGCTGCGCCCTCTTCTGCAGCAGGCTCGCCAGGCGAAGAACTGGGATGCCATTATTCAGGCTCTGGTTGATTTGAAACAGGTTAAGGCCGATCTCAGCAGCATCAAGGCCCTGGATCAGCAAAACAACAATCTCTGGGCTCAAATGCGCGGTTTCCGGCAAAATAAGGATTATGCGGGAGCTTTAAACACCCTGCAGCAAATCGAGAATAATCTTCGGGCCAAACTGGACACCTACAACAAAGCTCAGGCGGACTGGAAAAAAACAATATCCGACCTCCAGACCAGCCAAGCGAAACAACCGTCTTCTACCCAACCAACGACAACTCCCCAGTAGCAGTCTGAGGCCGTACCCTCTCGGGTACGGCCTCAGACTGCTACGAGGTTCGAAGTAGTTCATACCTTCGAACCTCGTGCCTCGCACATCGAACTTCGAGTAAGCTACTCGTTCAAATCTGATCTGCTGCCGGTGACCAGATAGACAATTTCTTCCGCGATATTGGTACAGTAGTCACCCATACGTTCAAAAAAGCGGGCGGTAAAGAGCAGATAAGTAGCCTGGGTGATGGTTTTCGGGTCCTCCATCATGAACACCAGCAGTTCGCGGAAGATTTGGTTGTAAAGGTGGTCCACCTGGTCATCCATTTTGGACATTCTGCGGGCCATGGCTTCATCCTCTTTGACGTAAGCCTCCAGGCCGTCAATAATCATATGCCTTACTGACTCGCTCATGCGCGGAATGTCTATCAAAGGTTTGATCAGCGGCGTTTTGCCGATGCGCATTGTAACCTTGGCCACATCCACCGCCAAATCACCCATGCGTTCGAGTCCGATTGAGATCTTGAATCCTGTGACAATTTTCCGCAAGTCTCTGGCAAAAGGCTGTTGGGTAGCAATCAGGTAAACACACTTTTCTTCAATCTCGGACTGCAAATCATTGAGCTCCAGGTCGCCAACCACAACCTCGTTTGCCAGGTCCGAGTCTTGGCGTACCAGTGAATCCAAGGCGCTGCCAATCCGTGCTTCAACCATATTGCCCAACTGTATGATTTTGGACCGTAATTCTTCCAACGCAGTATCAAACTCATGTCTTGTCGTCATCTGAAGCCCCCCGTTTTAATAGAAATCATAAAACTCCCTTGAAGCTCTATTTATGTTACCCCGTTAAGGCTAAAAAACTTCCAATTGATAGGTAATACCCAATATTATAGTCCATCCGTTCAAGAATTACCATAATCAATTATTGTTACCATTCATGTATTCAGAATACTTCCGGCAACATCAGTTTCCCAATTCTGACTCCCGACTCCTGTGAATTAGACCTATCCCGATCCATTCTGAATTCTGAATTCTGAGTTCTGAGTTCTGACTCCTGATTACTCATTTTCCCGCTCCCGCCGCGAAACGATAACCCACACCCCTGATGGTCTCAATGCTCCGTCCCATCTCCTGCAGCTTCTGCCTCAAATTGCTTACGTGCACATCCACTGTACGAGTATCACCTGTAGCATCATAATCCCACACCTTCTGCAGCAGATGCTCCCGGCTGAAAACCCGGTTGGGATGAGTGACGAAGGTATGCAGCAGTTCAAACTCCTTGATTGTCAGGTTAAGTGGTTTGCCGGCCAAAGTTGCTATATAGTTGTCAGGCCATACCTCCAGGTCGCTGACATGGATGGGCTTTTGGGGGGTATCGCTGGAGATATTGCGGTTCTGTTCTCTCAGTCTCGCCTTGATCCGGGCCAACAATTCTTTTGGGCTGAAGGGCTTAATCATGTAGTCATCAGCGCCAAGTTCCAATCCTAACACTCTGTCTATGACTTCGTTCCGCGCACTCAAAATGATGATTGGAATCCGGGCCGTTGCCTTGTCCGCCCGCAAGGCTTTGCACACTTCATAGCCGTCAAGACCAGGCAGCATCAGATCCAGTAAAATCAAATCCGGCTTATCCCTGCGCGCCAATTCCAACCCCCGAATCCCTTCCTCAGCAGCCAAAACAGCATAGCCTTCTTTATTCAGGTTAAAGCGGATCAGCTCCTGAATAGCAGCCTCGTCTTCAATTACAAGGACCTTAACCACAGTAATTCCCCATTTCTTTGGGTCAAAACCTAAAAAACAAGCCTACAAATTTATATTACGCAAAATTTGTAAAGATGAAATTAACAGAAGGTTAAGCCAATGTAAAAAACGAAAGGTGCGTTTCAAAAAAAGAGGTTGCACCTTTCGTTCCGGCAGTTATGACGCCTGAAATCAGCCAAAACGTCCTGTGATATAGTCTTCCGTCCGTTTCTCTTTGGGATTCATAAAAATCTCCGAAGTGGGTCCGTGTTCGATGAGCTCCCCGTTGAGGAAAAAGGCAGTAGAATCCGCGATGCGAGCGGCTTGCTGCATATTGTGGGTGACGATGACGATGGTATAGTCCTTTTTCAGTTCCAGAATCAGTTCCTCAATGCGCAGAGTGGCAATAGGATCCAGGGCCGAGGCAGGTTCATCCATCAACAATACTGAAGGCTCAACCGCCAGCGCTCTGGCGATGCACAAACGCTGCTGCTGACCGCCGGAGAGGCTCATGCCCGAATAATTCAGCCGCTCATTCACTTCGTCCCACAAAGCGGCCATGCGCAGACTTTTTTCGGCAGCTGCCCGCAGCTTCTGCTTATTGCGGAGTCCGTTCAACTTTAACCCAGCCACCACGTTATCGTAAATACTCATAGCCGGAAACGGGTTTGGTTTTTGAAACACCATGCCCACAGTTCGTCTTAGTTCAACCGGGTCCTTGGCATAAATATTTTCTCCGTCCAAAAGAATCTCCCCGGCGGCCCGGGCCCCCGGCACAGTGTCATGCATGCGGTTGATGCAGCGTACGAATGTAGATTTGCCGCAACCCGACGGTCCTATTATAGCGGTAACCTGGTTTGCCGGAATTTCCATATTAATGCCCTTTAAGGTCTGGTTATCTCCATACCAGGCATTGAGGTTGCGAATCGTCAAGCTTTGCCCCATTTTGCTTCCTCCCTAAAAGTTCTTACGGTTCCGAAAGGCCAGGCGGGCGACGAAACTTAAGATTATGACCAGGAATATCAAGACCAGCGAACCCGCCCAGGCCTGACGGTGCCAATCCTTGTAAGGAGATGTAGCATACTGGTAAATCTGCAGCGGGAGTGCCGCAATAGGTTCGTTCAAAGAATGGGCCCAATATTGGTTGCCTAGAGCGGTAAATAACAAGGGAGCCGTTTCCCCTGCTGCCCGGGCTACGGCCAGCATTGCTCCGGTTAAAATCCCCTTGGCGGCAGTAGGCAATACAATCCTGAGAATTGTCCGCCAGCGCGGAATCCCCAAAGCATAACCTGCCTCCCTGATAGTCTGAGGCACCAGTTTGAGCATTTCTTCCGTTGAGCGAATCACCAATGGAACCATGATAATAGCTAAAGCCACACCGCCGGCAAAAGCGGAAAAATTCCCCGTTTTCATTACCAGCGTGGTGTACACGACAATCCCGATAATGATTGAAGGAATACCGGTCAGGACATCGGTGGTAAACCTCACCAGCGTACTCAGCCAGCTTACCCGGTCATATTCCGTTAAGTAGATTGCAGCCAAAATTCCGGTGGGAATTCCCAAAACACCCGCTATGGCGATTAAGATCAGGGTTCCCACAATGGCGTTGGCCATGCCTCCGCCCGCAACACCCATCGGTTGCGGCAAGCTGGTAAAGAACTCCAGGTTAAGCGCCGAAATGCCGTTTTTAACCACATAACCCAAGACACCGAACAAGGGAATCAGGGCCAGCAGGGTACATAGGGTAAAAATACCTAACATCAGGGCATTACGGTATTTGCGCAGGCGTGAACTCATACCAGGTGGCCTCCTTTGGGACCCCGGGCCACCGACCAAACCAGCAGCCTGGCGAAAGCATTAAGCACCAAGGTAATCCCAAACAAAATCAGCCCGATTTCGACCAGGGAACTTAGATAAAGATTGTAGGTCGCTTCCGTGAATTCATTGGCAATAACGGCAGCCATAGAATAGGCAGGGGCAAAGAGCGAAGGCAGAATGTCCGGACGGTTGCCGATAACCATGGTAACTGCCATGGTTTCCCCTAAGGCACGGCCCAAACCCAACATGACCCCCCCAAGGATACCCGACTTGGCGTAAGCCAGGACCGCAACCCGGACCATTTCCCATTTGGTGGCGCCCAGAGCCAAAGCCGCTTCCCGTTGGGAATCCGGCACAGCCGCCATAACTTCCCGCGAAATGGCTGCAATCGTGGGCAGAATCATGATGGCCAGAATCAGCCCGCCGGATAACATGCCCAGGCCCACCGCAGAGCCTTGAAACAACGGCAGGAAGCCAAACCACTTTTCCAGCCAAGGTTCTACGTAATCACGCAGCAGCGGCGCCAGAACGAAAATTCCCCACAAACCATATACCACGCTCGGGATAGCCGCCAACAATTCCACCAAAAATGAGATTAGGCTGCGCACCTTCCCTGGCGCCATTTCGTTCAGAAAAATTGCCACTCCCAAGCCGATAGGCCCGGCTACAACCAGCGCTATCAGGGAAGTTACTATGGTACCATAAATGAAGGGCAGTGCTCCAAAATTCTGTTTGACAGGGTCCCAAACCCGATTGGTGACAAAAGACCAACCGAAGGCGTTGATGCTTTCCTTGGCCGAGCTGAACATTTCCCAGCCGACCCAGATAATCAGCCCCACAACACCGACTGCCATCAGAAATGTCAGAAGCCGCAAAATTGTGTCTCCCGCCGAGGCTCTGTTTTGTTTCATCTTTTGTTCCTTTCGCCTTCTCAAACAAATAAGTTGGTTGACACTGGAAAGAGCCCAGCATCTGGGCTGAGCTTCTTTCCCGTCAATCCTGTGCTTCGGCACAGAGATTTTCCCTTTCTATTTATACTACACGGGGCCTATTTCAGCAAGGGTTGGCCCTGGTAGGTTACTGATTTCAGCATGGCCTCTTCCCTGCTCACCAGATTGGACGGCAGTGGCGCGTACTGCATCGACGGAGCAAGTTTCTGTCCGTCATGAATTGCCCAGTTCAGGAAATTAACCAGCGCTGTGCCCTTTGCCTTGTCGGATTGCTGCTGATAAATCAAGGCCCAGGAGAAACCAGCAATTGGGTAGGCAGTGGCGCCGGGAGCGTTGACAATGTTTACCCGCATGTCATCGGGGACTTGGAAGGCTGCGGCTGCCGCTGAGGCGGAATCCAGAGAAGGCGCCACCCATTTGCCGTCTTTATTCTTGATCAGGGCATGGGGCAGGTTGTTTTGCAGGGCATAGGCCAATTCAACATATCCTATAGTTCCGGGGGTCTGCTGCACGATTCCGGCCACGCTGGCATTCCCTTTAGCTCCAATGCCCACAGGCCAGTTGACTGAGGTTCCTTTGCCGACTTTGCTGTCCCATTCCGGACTGATGGCGCTCAAAAAGTGGGTAAAGATGGAGGTGGTGCCGCTTCCATCGGAACGGTGAGCTACGGTGATTTTCAGGTTTGGCAGTGTCACCCCTGGGTTATCCGCTGCGATGCGGGAGTCGTTCCAATTGGTGATTTTACCAAGGTAGATGTCAGCCAGAGTTGTGGGAGCAATTTTTAATTCGTTCGGTGCGTTGGGTATGTTGTAGCTGATGGCTTCAGCGCCTAAGGTCATGGGTATTTGAAGAATCTTGCCGCCTTTTGCCGCTGCCAGTTGGTCATCGGTCATAAACGCATCGGTACCGCCAAAGTTAATCAGATTATCGGAAACCTGTTTGATGCCGGCGCCGCTGCCTACACCTTGATAGTTGACAGTAATATTAGGATGTTGTTTGCTGTAGTCGGCAATTTGCTGGGTCAATAGCGGCTGCATGAAAGTACTGCCTGCACCGGTTAAGGTGACTGCTTGGGCCGCTTCGTTAGCGGGAGTCTTTGGAGCGCCTGGAGTGGTGGTGCCACACCCGACAAGAGCTAGAACCAAAGCTCCTGCTATGACCCCAGTTAACACTTTGCCTTTTTTGTTGATCACTTATGTTTCCTCCTTAGTTGGGTTTTTGTTAAGTCCAAAGCTAATGTATCATGTCTTTGTAAAATGCAAATTAGGCTATCCTAAAGTTTGTGTAAAGTCAGGATTCGTATGAGCAGGAGTCAAATGGCAAGATTTTTTCCTAGTGATTTGATGGCTGCTTGCTTTGCGAGCTGCCAAACTCTTTACCTCGCTCGGTAAGTATCCAGGAAGAATAAGAACCCGAGGCAGAAAACGAACACCCTTCACAATTACCTGTGCCTAGGCCGGCGCTGCAACTTGAGCCACAAGACTTTCCCGGTAGTGTATGTCTGACATATCCCATATGCTCAAGCTGGTCTAAGGCAGCTTTGATTTCACGCATCGAATACCCGAGGCTCTGGGCCAATTGAGTTAGCGACAGTGATTCATTTCTTGCCAAAAGTTTAAGGACATCACTCAACATCGAAAGCGCCCTCCGCAAAATCTTTTGTGTTGAAATTTTAGCGTAACCCCAGGGCCCGCCCCCCGTGATAAATAATTAAGCCAACAACAAAACTCAACAGCAGATTATACACCACACCGACAGCGGTCCATTTTAAGCTTCCTGACTCTTTATGCATGGTTACTACAGTTGCCAGGCAGGGGATGTAGAGCATGTACACTGCCAGAAAAGTATATGCGCCAAGAGCCGTCATCGATCCCGTCATAGCCTGAGCGATAGATTGAGATGCATTGGCCGTCACTCCGTACAAAATTCCAAGCGTTGAGAGCGTAGTTTCCTTGGCGGTAAAGCCGAATACGATCGCTACCATAATCCGCCAGTCAAACCCTAATGGATGGCCAATGAACGAGAGCAGATCGCCCATTTTTCCGGCCCAGGTGTCAGCCATTGGTACTCCGTGTGGATAAGAACTCAACACCCATACTACGATTGAAGCTGCCAAAATGAATGTCCAAGCCCTTTTCAAAAATGAACGTGTCTTTACCCATGCCGGCCAAAAAACATTACGCAGGGTTGGCAGGTGATAGAGGGGAAGCTCCATGACAAAAGCAGAACGTCCCTTCTGCCTGACAATTCTTCTAAAAACGAGAGAAGACAGCATTAGCAGAACCAGGCTCACCAACAAAAGGCTTAACAGAACGGCGGCTCCCCAGTTCCCTGGGAAAAAAGCTGCAACAACGGCGCTCATAACCCCTAAACGGGGGACACAGGGAATGAGCGGATTTAAAAGCATGGTTACCAAACGGTCTTTTGAATCTTCAAGTGTGCGGGTAGCCATGATTCCCGGTACGTTACAACCGTAGCTGGAGACAAGAGAGAAAAAGGATTTTCCGTGCAGACCCATGAGCTGCATCAACCGGTCCCCCAGAAAGGCTCCCCGGGCCAAATAGCCGCTGTCTTGAAGAAAGGAAAAAAGCACAAAGAAAATCCCGATTTGCGGTACAAACGCCAACACCGCCCCAACCCCTGCAAATATGCCGTCCCGGAACAAACTTTGCAAAGGCTCCGGTGCGCTAACAGCCTGAAGTAGTTTTACCGCGGCATCTCCACCCCAAGCCATTACCTGAGATACTGCGTCCCCCAAAGGGGCACTGGCCACAAAAGACAGCCAAAAGACCAAAGCCAAGACACCTGTCAAAATTGGGTACCCCCAGACCGGAGATAAAACCCAGCGATCTATGCGCTCTGTCCAGGTGGGTTCTCCACTATCCGTGTACGTCATAAATTGGGGAAGCAACCGCGAAATATAGCGGTATTTTGCATCGGCAATGTTCATTTCGAATTGTTCCTTGCCCCATCCCTCAGCCTCAAAGGCCTGTAGCAGCGCTTCACCAGGAAGTTCGACGGAGCTCTGAATCTCATATTTTACAGCGTCTCCGGCATCGCAGCAGGAATCCATAGACGTTTTGCCCGAGTCTTCAACAATTTTCCATTCCTGCCCTATTTCACGATCCTGTTCCAAGCGCTTCAGTGCCAGCCAGCGCAGCGGATAGCGTTTGGCCCAAACGGTCTGGGCTAACAACTCCTCCATCATTGCTATCTTTTCTTCAAGCGCTTCAGGGTACTCAACCATTGGCGATGTAGAGATACTTTCCAGTTGTCCAACACGTATGGCTTCTGTTATAAACTCCTCTACACCTTGTCCTTTTGTTGCGACAATTTCGACCACCGGAACCTTAAGAGCTGAGGCCAGCTTCTTCACATCAATCGTAATGCCGACTGAGCGAGCCAAATCCATCATGTTTAGCCCAAGTACCACACGCGGGGTAAGTTCCAGAATTTGCAATATCAAATACAGGTTGCGTTCGATGTTTGAAGCATCAACCATAGCCATGACGACATCCGGTTTCTCACGCATGATAAATTCGCGCGTAATAATTTCTTCTTGGGAATAAGCGGTTAAGCTGTAGGTTCCCGGCAGATCGACCAACTCAATCTGCAGGTCCCGCCTGAGAACTTTACCGGTTTTTCGCTCAACTGTTTTACCGGTCCAGTTCCCTACCTGCTGATTTGAACCGGTCAAGGTATTAAAGACCGTACTCTTTCCCACATTTGGGTTCCCTACAAGGGCTATTTTCAATGTCTTCACTAATCTGCCTGCCTCTCTCCCTGCCAGGAATAACACTTTCCATCGAGACTGCTAAGACTCAACAAAATACTAATGAACTCAAATCCGGCCGATTTGTCGTGTTCACTATAATTTTTGCACACTCACCCCGCCGCAGCGCCAAGTAATAACCTTTAAGCCGCAGCTGCAAAGGGCCTCCCCATGGAGCACGCCGAATCACTTCCAGCTCCACCCCAGGCACGATACCCATATCCATCATCCGGCGCCTGAGGGCCCCCCCGCCCTCAATTCGCTCAACACAGGCCCTCTCCATCGGTTTTAAGTCAGTTAGCAAACACTGCATAACAGCGTTCCTCCAGTCAATGATATTCATTCTCAATTAACCTGTTAAAAATAAATGAGAACTACTCTCATTTAAGATTTTACTCCTTTATCATTTTTTTGTCAATAACCATTCTCATCAGTATGCATCACAGCTTGGCCTACAATACCAAGCCAAAATACATCGCTATACAACCATAATGCGACAAGAAAAAGGCCGCAGTAAGAATACTCCTGCGGCTAATCATTCTAGTGGGAATAGGCGAACCTCAAGCACATAGCTTAAAGATACCCTAAAACCTATAATATATAAGCGAAGTCACCCTGTAAGCCGGGTTCTGTCACCCCTTGCGGGGGAGATGATCATCTATCTGGGACGCCAGTTGCCTGACGCCTCTAGCGACCTTACCCGGGAACGGAACGGGCAGCTCCATTGTTCCCCTATTCAGTCTTGCTCCAGGTGGGGTTTACATAGCCAGCTAGTCGCCTAGCTGCTGGTGAGCTCTTACCTCGCCTTTCCACCCTTACCCAGCACTCAATCCTGTTTATCATTAAGAAAGCAAACAGGTGCTATAAAGAAGCAGTTTGATTACTCATAATAAATAGGTTTGAGTGCTGGGCGGTATCTCTCTGTTGCACTTTCCTTCAGGTCACCCTGACTGGGCGTTACCCAGCACCCTGCCCTGTGGAGCCCGGACTTTCCTCAGGTACGACCTTTCGGTCCCTGTACCCGCGATCACCCAGATGACTTCGCCATTAATCTTTATTAACTTGATTGTTTGACAGCTTAATCAATATAGCAAAAAGCCTCAGAAAACACAAGTAAAAGTTCCTGGAATCATGCCAAAAAAAATCCAAAACTTTTTTACATAAAAGCAAAGGGTTCAGTTTTTACATTTGAAAGCACAATTTCCACATCCCGTTTTTCCCGCTGCATTTGCTGCTGCAAATACGTTTGCAAATTTTCCATCATCAGCCACTCAGTGGCGTAATGGCCGGGGTCAATGATGGCCATACCAGCTTCCAAAGCATCCAGGGCATCGTGGTGCGAGATGTCTCCGGCAATGAAAACCCCTGCTCCTTTAAAAGCAGCCTTTTTTACCAGGGACCCCCCGCTGCCGCTGGATACGGCGGCTTTTTTTATTTTCTGTCGAAGGCTCCCGGCAACCCGGACACTGCATCCCCCCAGCATTGACTTGACCTTCTCCACCAACTGGCCTAAGGTTTGTTCCTGGGGCAAATACCCTATCCTGCCGATGCCAAATTCACTGCCGGAATTCAGCGTGGGTATAACGTCATAGGCCGGCACCTCGTAGGGATGTGCTTTGAGCATTGCCCGTACAACCCGGTCCAGGTTTTTTGCCGGCACAACACTTTCCAATCTGACCTCTGCCACCTCTTCCAGTTTGCCAACCTGGCCGATGAAAGGATTGGCCCGGTCCAGAGGGCGGAAAGTCCCTGTACCGGCGGTCTGGAAAAAGCATTCGTTATAATTGCCTATCCCTCCCGCGCCTGCCTTGCTCATCTCCAACCGTACCGCACTTGCATAAGCTTCGGGCACGAAAGTTGTTACTTTGTAAAGTTGCTCCTTGTAACCGGACGAAAGAAATTCCTGCTCACGCACTCCGAGGCTTTCAGCCATGAGGGCGCTGGCGCCTAGGCTGCTGCTGTCCAGGTTGGTATGGGCCGCGTAAAACATCATATTCTTTCCTATCAGTCTGGCTACCTGTTTCTGCCCCGGAAGGTCAAAGCGCACCTGTTTCAGCGGGCTGAAGATCAACGGATGGTGGGCCAGGATAAGATCAGCCTTTTGCTCTAATGCTTCATCCACCACCGCGGGAGTACAGTCCAAGGTAACTAATACCTTGCTCACCTGACCGGCTGAATCGCCAATCAGGAGGCCAACATTGTCCCAGTCCTCGGCTAACTGCTTTGGCGCGACTTTTTCCACAGTGGACATTAGCAATTGACAGGAAACGCTCATGCTAACACCTCTTGCAGCAGCCGGATTTTGTTCCGGATTTCTGCCTGTTTGACCTCTAACCCAGGCCTGCGGGCCTTATCCAGTTCGGCAAGCACCGTCTTCAGGGCTTCCACTCTGCTGTCAACTAACCGGGGGAGCAGCGGGTCTTTTTTGGCGACAATGCACGGCCCCAGTTCCAGCATTATCTCGGACGGAATCGGCTGGACGCCCCGCTCGGCCACACCGATTTCATAAATGCGTCCGTCTTCTTCCACCAGTTTTTCATCTCTGATAGCCCAGCCATGCTGCAGCAGCCATAGCCGCAGGGATGACCCTGCCACCATTGGCTGTAAAATCAACCTGTTTACCTGGGCCAGTACCCGCTCCCCCGCCTGGAGTATATCAACTATCGTGGTGCCTCCCATGCCGGCAACCACCACCACATCACCCTCTCCGGGTTCGACCGGTTGCAGGCCGTCACCCTGGCATACCCGGATTCTGTCCGGGAGGCCCTGTAACCTGACCTGCTCCACCGCCGACCTGTATGGCCCGGCGTGAATATCTACCCCTACGGCCCGGGGGCACCTGCCCCGTTGGACCAGGAAAATGGGCAAATAGGCATGGTCTGTCCCCACATCTATGACAGTGCTTCCCTGGGGAACATAGCCGGCAATCTCAGCCAGCCTGCCTTTAAGTTCAATCAAACAAACCACCTGCCGCCAATGTTTACAACCATTATCTATTTTAACACTCCTGGCGAGGAAAAATAAGCCAGAATATCGAATGACCCCGGCTACTAACCCACATTCGGCACCCATCCCGATATCCGGGCTGAATTAGCCAATGGTTAAAGGCATAGACAATGAATCTTCCGCCTTAAGT
>JAJZPO010000031.1 GCA_021811155.1 Bacillota bacterium
TCGAATATCGAAACACGAACATCGAATATCGAGTATCTGGTGACGATGCCGAAGGGGTACCACCCGTTCCCATTCCGAACACGGAAGTTAAGCCCTTCAGGGCCGATGATACTTGAGGCGCAGGCCTCTGGAAAAGTAGGTCGTTGCCAGGTAAGGAAGTCCAACATCTTAAGTGGTGTTGGACTTCTTTTTTGGGTGCCTGCGCCTTAAGTATCATTGCGTATGTGAGGATTGCTTCAGTTGGGGTCCCCAGCAAGTGCTTGACATGCTTCAGGGCCGCGACGGACCGGGCAAACCCATAAGATGATTCGGGGCTAGCCCGGTCCTAGTCCAGAGGGGTTAGGACTGGGCAAAGGTTGGCCTAACCCCGTGGGGAAGATAGTTGGACCGCAGGGTCCCGTGAAAATAGCGGGGGCCCCTTTGGGGAGGTGTCTTGCCAGGTAAGGACCTGACTCATAAATGAGTCGGGTCTTTTTATTTATGTTCAAGGCGATAATTCTTCATGAACGCGATAAAAATTTGAATTTGTCGCAAGGTTGTTTAAGATAAGTAAAGCTACGCTGAAAAGGGATTGTGTTCGCTGGAAAACAGGGATTTTCGTACCAAAATTTCACTTGACGCCACTATATATAGGGGTTTACAATAACGATGGCACTATATTTAGGGAGGTTGAATATGCGCTGCCCATTTTGTGGACACCTTGAAAGCAAGGTGCTGGATTCCCGCCAAGTTGACGAAGGCGCCGCTATTCGCCGCCGCCGGGAGTGTGATCAGTGTAACCGAAGGTTTACCACGTATGAAAAATATGACGAAATT
This sequence comes from Bacillota bacterium, assembly GCA_021811155.1. GTDB lineage: Bacteria > Bacillota > Desulfitobacteriia > Desulfitobacteriales > JAJXUE01 > JAJZPO01. Next base: position 817 of record JAJZPO010000031.1, read on the forward strand.
CCTTTGATGGTTGTAAAAAAAGACGGTCGCAGAGAACCTTTCGACAGGAGCAAAATTTTTAACGGCATGTTAAAGGCGTGTGAGAAGAGACCTATTCCGGTAGAGACGCTTGAACAGGCTACGGGAGAAATTGAACGTAAATTGCGCAATACTATGGAGAGAGAAGTTACCAGCCATGAAATAGGCGAACAGATAATGGATAAGCTGGCTCAAATCGATGAAGTGGCATATATACGCTTTGCTTCTGTATACCGGCAATTCAAAGATATTAATCGGTTTGTGCAGGAGTTAAATGAGCTGCTGCAGCGCAAATGCTAGGCTATTGTATGGAGGGAAAGAGAATAATGGATGAAAACAAGGTACCGGCTGACTGGCCGAAGGTAACTCTTACACAGAATTCGATTAAGGTTCTGGAAAGGCGCTACTTGAAGCAAGCAGACGGCAAGGTCTGCGAAAGCGCTGAAGACATGTTTTACCGGGTGGCCAGGGTTGTGGCAGGAATTGAAAGAACACAATACGGGAAGTCCAAGAGTGAGGTGGACAAGCTTTCCAGGGATTTCTATGATTTGATGGTGAATTTGGACTTTATGCCTAATTCCCCGACACTGATGAATGCCGGCAGGGAACTGGGACAACTCAGCGCCTGTTTTGTACTCCCTGTCGAAGACAGTATGGACAAAATTTTTGACGCGATTAAGAATGCCGCTATTATCCACAAGTCGGGGGGAGGAACAGGATTCAGTTTTTCCCGTTTGCGGCCAAAGAACTCGGCGGTCCGCTCGACCGGTGGAGTTGCTTCGGGACCGGTTTCTTTTATGAAAGTGTTTAACGCCGCCACAGAGGCTGTGAAGCAAGGCGGCACCAGACGCGGAGCCAATATGGGCATTCTGCGTGTGGATCACCCCGATATTATGGAGTTTATCAGCTGTAAAGTGGACAACAACGAGATTACGAACTTTAACATTTCCGTGGGAATTACGGAGATGTTTATGGAAGCTGTGGAAAAAGACGCGCCTTACGACCTGATTGACCCTCATACCAGCGAAGTGGCGGGTCAGCTGCGGGCAAGAGACGTATTTAACAAGATTGTTGCCCATGCCTGGAAAAACGGCGAACCCGGCATCATTTTCCTGGACCGTTTGAACAAGGACAACCCAACTCCTGCCCTGGGTGGAATTGAAGCAACCAATCCCTGCGGAGAACAGCCTCTTCTGCCCAATGAGGCCTGTAATCTGGGTTCGTTGAACCTTAAGAACATGGTGGACTTTAAGGGAGATAAACCCAAAGTTGACTGGAAACGACTGGCCAAGATTACCCGGCTTGCCACCAGATTTCTTGATGATGTAATTGACGCCAACCAGTATCCTTTGGACATTATTGAACAGGTAGTAAAAGCCAACCGGAAAATCGGTTTGGGTGTAATGGGCTTTGCAGACCTCTTAATCCAGCTCCGCATACCTTACTGTTCTGTTGAAGCGGAACAACTGGCAGGCAAATTGATGAATTTCATTCGCAACGAAGCCAGAAAGGAATCAAACCGCCTGGCCTCGGAGCGCAGCGTGTTTGCAAATTTCAAAGGCAGCGTGTATGATGGCGTCCTGGAACTGCGCAATGCCACAATCACGACCATTGCTCCTACAGGAACTATCTCAATGATTTGCTCCAGTTCCAGTGGTGTAGAACCCCTGTTTGCCATCGCCTACACAAAGACTGTCATGGATGGAACTGAACTGGTGGAAGTCAACCCGTTGTTTGAAGAAGTGGCCAAGGCGGAAGGGTTCTATTCAGCCGGCTTGATGAAGCAGGTAGCCCAATCTGGCTCACTGCATGCGGTGAAAGGCATGCCGGCCTGGGTCAAAGATGTGTTTGTCACTGCCCATGAAATATCACCGGAATGGCATATACGTATTCAGGCAGCCTTTCAGGAATACACGGACAACGCCGTGTCCAAAACTATCAATTTTGCCAATTCCGCAACCGAGGAGGATATTGCTGAGGCATACCTCTTAGCCTATAAACTGGGTTGCAAGGGGTTGACGGTATACCGTGACGGCAGCCGCGAGGCCCAGGTCCTGTCATCCGGGACTGATGGACGCCAGGGGGCAGGGTCAGGTGAGGTACAAGAGTTTGCTCAGAAGCAGATTGTACCGCGGCCAAGGCCGGAAATAACAACTGGCATTACTGAAAAGGTTAAGATCGGGTGCGGCACTCTTTATGTAAGTGTCAACTCAGACGGACATGGTATCTGTGAGGTGTTTACCAATACTGGCAAGGCGGGAGGGTGTGCCTCCCAGTCCGAAGCAACGGCGCGCTTGGTGTCCATTGCTCTGCGCTCAGGGCTTTCAACAGATGCCATATTGGAACAGATGCAAGGTATCCGCTGTGCAGCCTGTATCCGCCGGGAAGGGGTAAAAGTCACCTCCTGTCCGGATGCGATTGCCAAAGTAATCAAAAAGTATTACACTACTGATTCAGCCCAAAGTTCCAAGGAATTGGCCGCAACCTTTGTGGAACGGGAGGCAAAACCTGCTGTCCGCAACCTGGTTAAAGGCGACGGCAAGTCCACCTGCCCGGACTGCGGGGCAGCCATCAACCATGAGGGCGGCTGTGTGGTCTGTGTAGCCTGCGGCTATTCCAAGTGCGGATAAGGGACAGAAGAAAAATAGAGGATAGGCGCTTTAGCGCCTATCCTCTATTTTTTAGCATTTCAGGAGTCTGTTTATTTTCCGTTTCAAGGCGGTTACACTAAGGAAAGTGATGGTTGCAAATTTCGGATTTTATGATTATTATGATATTAAGGTCAGAGAAGGTCAGGGTGGTGAACATGAGCAACTTAGTTGACCGGATTGAACGTCATATCAAAAAAATTCTTCAGGACACACCCCAGGGATATGTAGTAATTCAGCGAAGCGGGCTGGCTTCCCAATTCGAGTGTGCGCCTTCCCAAATCAATTATGTCCTGGGCACGCGGTTCACTGTAGAACAGGGTTACCTGGTGGAAAGCCGCAGGGGAGGCGGCGGCTATCTCCGCATTGTCAAATTGGGAATTGAAACTCCAGATTATCTGGATGACTTTATTGCCCAGTTGGACGCAGGGGAAATGACTCAGAATGCTGCGGAAGGATTAATCAAGCGGCTGGCTGAAGAGGGTTTGCTCAGCAAGCGGGAGGCCATGCTGGTGAGAACAGTGGTTGACAGGGAGACTTTGTCGCTGCAGGTTCCTGAGCGTGACCGCCTGAGGGCCCGTTTAATGGCAGCTGTTTTGAGAACCCTGGCCCGGGAAGATTTTTGATTTGGAGGGGTTGGTATGTATTGTGACGAGTGCAAACAGCGTCCAGCCACGGTGCATGTAACCAAAATTATTAATGGGCAGAAGCACGAGAGCCACCTTTGCCCCCAATGCGCCCAGAAGGACCAGGAGATGGTCAGTTTCAACCCCAGCTTCGCTATACCCAACTTTTTGGCGGCCCTGTTCAACCTGAATTCACAAATTGAGGAAAAAATCTTGCCTGCGCAGTCTGCTGTTTGCTCAAAGTGCGGCCTGAGTTTTGAACAGATAACTCAAACCGGGCGACTGGGATGCAACGAGTGTTACAGCGAGTTTGCCGACAAGCTTGAACCGCTTTTACGCCGCGTCCACGGCAGCGGTCAACATGTAGGCAAGGTGCCGCTGCGCCGCGGTGGATCCATTCGGCAGCGCAAAGAGATCGAACAACTGAGGGCTTTGATGCAGCAGCTGATTACCAGGGAAGAATTTGAGCAAGCTGCGCAAATCAGGGATCAAATCAGGAGTCTGGAACAGGGTTTGGGGGGATAGACAGTGGGCATGGAAGAGATTCTGCGCACAACGGCAAGCCGGTGGATGGAGGGAACAGGCAATTTTTCTGATGTGGTAATCAGTTGCCGGATCAGGCTGGCCAGAAACTTGGAAGGATACCCTTTTCCCAATGCGCTCTCCGAGACACAGGCGAAGCAGGTAATCAAAGAGGTAGAGGACGCTATAACAAAGGTACCCAAGGAGATGGGGGCTTTCCAATTCGCGACGCTGGATGATGTTTCCCCCCTGGAACGCTTTGTTCTGGTGGAAAAACATCTTATCAGTCCCCAGCACGCGGAAAACCCCATCGGAAGAGCGGTCGTGATCAAAGAGGACCAGTCGGCAAGCATCATGGTTAACGAGGAAGACCACCTGCGCATTCAGTGTTTGTTGCCTGGGCTGAACCTGGAGAATGCCTGGCAAGAAGCAAGCCAGATCGACGACATGCTGGAAGGAAGCCTTGATATCGCCTATGGAGAAAAAAGCGGTTATCTTACGGCCTGTCCTACCAATGTCGGTACTGGATTAAGGGCATCGGCGATGGTTCACCTGCCGGCCTTGGTTTTGACAAATCAGGCCAGCAGGGTGCTGGGCTTGCTGCCCCAGCTGGGTTTGGCGGTGAGGGGGCTTTATGGCGAAGGCTCTGAGGCTATGGGCAACCTGTTTCAGGTATCAAACCAAGTCACACTGGGCAAAACAGAAGAGGATATTCTGGCCAATTTGTCAGCCGTAACCCGGCAGATCGTGGACAAGGAAAAAGAAGCGAGGCAGGTCTTGCTGGAAGATGCACGGGAGCAGGTGGAGGACAGGGTTTGGCGCGCTTATGGGCTGTTGAGCAACGCCAGGCTGATTTCCGGCCAAGAGGCTCTGGCCCTGTTGTCAGACCTGCGTTTGGGCATGGACTTAGGAATTCTCAGCCACCCCTCGCCGGAGGTCTTTAGCGAATTAATTGTGATTACCAGTCCTGCCCACCTGCAGTTCTTTACCGGACGTGAAATGAGCGCTGCCGCGAGGGACATGGAACGAGCCAAGCTCATCCGTTCACGTTTGAGTTGACATCACTTAGGAGGTGGTAGTATATGTTAGGCAGATTTACAGAAAAGGCACAGAAAGTCTTGATGCTGGCGAAGGAGGAGGCAAAAAACCTGCGCCACCCGGCAGTAGGCACGGAACACCTGCTCCTGGGCCTGATCCGGGAAGGGGAAGGGATTGCCGCCAAAGCCCTGCAGGGCCTTGGTGTTGATTTGAACGGTGTAAGGACTCAAGTAGAGGGGATTGTGGGCAAAGGCGCCGGCACCCAGCCAGGAGAAGTTGGCTTCACGCCAAGGGCGAAGAAGGTCTTGGAACTGGCAAATGAAGAGGGCAGACGCCAGGGAGTCAATTATGTGGGAACAGAACACATCCTTTTGGGACTGATACGGGAGGGGGAAGGTGTTGCCGCCCGCGTTCTGGCCAACATGAATGTCAGCGCAGACAAGGTCTTGCGCCAGGTAATGTTCTTACTAGGTGAGGGGCCAAGCATTGCCGGCGGTATGGGAGGCCCTGCCCCCCAGGCCGGCAGTTCCAAAACACCCACCCTGAACGATTTTGGCCGGGATTTAACCAAACTGGCCAGAGAAGGCAAGCTGGACCCTGTTGTTGGCAGGGAAAACGAAATTGAGCGGGTAATTCAAATCTTAAGCCGCCGGACAAAAAACAATCCGGTCTTGATCGGCGAACCCGGGGTTGGCAAGACCGCCATCGCAGAAGGACTGGCCCAACGCATTGTGGAAAACAAAGTCCCGGAAATCCTTACCGGCAAGAGAGTGATTACTCTGGACCTGTCGGCAGTCATTGCCGGTTCGAAGTACAGGGGTGAATTTGAAGAGCGTCTGAAAAAGATCATGGATGAAATCAAGGCCAACGGGAACGTTATTCTTTTTATAGACGAATTGCACACGTTGATTGGCGCCGGAGCGGCTGAGGGGGCTATTGATGCCGCCAACATCTTGAAACCTGCCCTGGCCAGGGGCGAACTGCAGTGTGTTGGGGCAACAACCCTGGATGAATACCGTAAATATGTGGAACGCGATGCCGCGTTGGAGAGGCGCTTTCAACCTATAAACGTAGGTGAACCGACGGTTGAAGAGGCTATCTTGATACTTAAAGGCCTGCGCGACCGCTACGAGGCCCACCACCGCGTAAAAATTACGGACGAAGCCATCAAGGCAGCGGTAACTCTTTCGGACCGCTATATCTCAGATCGTTTTCTGCCCGACAAAGCAATCGACTTGGTTGATGAGGCGGCTTCCAGGGTCAGGCTCCAGTCGTTTACCGCTCCACCGGATCTAAAAGACCTCGAAGCGAAAATGGAAAGCCTGCGCAAGGAGAAAGAAGCTGCAGTCCTCAGTCAGGAATTTGAAAAGGCAGCCCAGTTCAGAGACCAGGAACACAAAATCAAGCAGCGCCTGGAAGAACTAAAAGGTGAATGGGAAAATCAAAGGGGCCTGGAGAAATCTGTTGTCAGCGAAGAGGACATTGCTCATATTGTTTCCAGTTGGACAAACATTCCGGTGAAGAAGCTGGCCGAGGAGGAAAGCGCAAGGCTGCTGCGTCTGGAGGAAACCCTGCACCAGCGGGTAGTGGGCCAGGACGAGGCTGTGAAATCCGTAGCTCGGGCTGTGCGCAGGGCGAGGGCAGGGCTTAAAGACCCGAAGCGGCCGATTGGTTCCTTCATTTTCCTTGGTCCTACAGGAGTAGGTAAAACCGAACTGGCACGGGCTTTGGCTGAAGCATTGTTCGGAGACGAAGATTCCACGGTCAGAATAGACATGTCCGAGTACATGGAAAAGCATGCTGTCTCCCGCCTGGTAGGGGCCCCTCCCGGGTATATCGGGCATGATGAAGGTGGACAGTTGACTGAGGCAGTCAGGCGCAAGCCTTATTCAGTGGTACTTCTGGATGAAATTGAAAAGGCACACCCGGAAGTATTTAATATTCTGCTCCAGGTCTTGGAAGATGGCAGACTGACTGACACCAAGGGCCGGGTGGTGGATTTTCGCAATACGGTAATAATCATGACCTCTAACGTCGGAGCTACTCTGATCAAAAAGGAAGCCAAGCTGGGTTTTATCGCCACGGAGTCCCCTGAGAACGATTACCTGGAGATGAAGCAAAAAGTCACTGAGGAATTGAAAAAGGCTTTCCGGCCTGAGTTTCTTAACCGCATTGATGAAGTTATCGTATTCCATACCCTGGCAGAGGAGCACATGCAGAAAATTGTTGAGCTGATGCTTGACGCGTTGACCAAGCGCTTGGCGGAACAGGGATTGTCCCTGCAGGTCGGAGCTGCAGCCAAGGCCTTAATCGCCAGGGAGGGACATGACCTGATGTACGGAGCGCGTCCTCTACGTAGGGCCATCCAGCGGTTAGTAGAAGACCCACTTTCAGAAGAAATGCTTAAGGGTAGATATACCGCGGGTTCCGTAATCGTTGTGGATGCTCAGGATAATCAAATGGTATTTGAGTGAAAAGAAGGCCGCTGCACGGCCTTCTTTCGCTCTTAACGGGCAGACAGATGGCGAAGCACTGTTCCCGTTATGTTATAATGAAAGTTGGTAAGAATACACTAGAGGAGAAATCGATGGCAAAAGGCAAGAGCCACTATGTCTGCCAGAACTGCGGCCAGGATGCGCCAAAATGGCTGGGACGCTGCCCGGGCTGCGGTAGTTGGAACAGTTTTGTGGAAGAAATCTGGCGCCAACCGGTCGCAGCCCAAGGGAATGGGGATGAACCCATACTGCTTGACTCGGTTGAGGTAACGGCAGAAGCCAGGACATCCTCGGGCAGCGGAGAACTGGACCGGGTGTTAGGCGGGGGTATTGTCACAGGTTCCTTTGTACTGGTGGGTGGAGATCCGGGGATAGGCAAATCTACGCTATTGCTGCAGATGGCCCACCATCTGGGGCAACGGGATGCAATCCTGTACGTGTCGGGGGAAGAATCTGTTAGCCAAGTCAAGCTTCGGGCCAACCGTCTCGGCGTCAGTGGGGGGAGGCTGCTGGTATTTTCTGAGACCAACCTTGACCGCATAAGTTCAGTAATTGATGGGGCAGGACCAAGGGTGGTAATCATAGATTCAATCCAAACAGTGTACTGCAGTCAGATCCAATCTGCCCCGGGCAGCGTAAGCCAGGTTAGGGAATGCGCAGCGCTTCTGATGCGGTTAGCTAAAGAAAAAAATATCGCAGTTTTTCTGGTGGGTCATGTCACAAAGGAAGGCACTCTGGCCGGACCCAGGGTTCTGGAGCATATGGTGGACACAGTTTTGTATTTTGAAGGTGACAGGCACCACACTTACCGCATCCTGCGCAGTGTAAAAAACAGGTTTGGAGCCACGAACGAGATCGGGGTATTTGAGATGGTCGGCCGGGGACTGGACGAGATAGGCAATCCATCGCAGCTGTTCCTTTCCCAGCACTCTGGGGAAACAGCCGGAGCTGTTGTGGCGGCAACTATGGAAGGGACCCGTCCCCTCTTGGTTGAAGTGCAGGCTCTGGTTACGTCCACCGTGTACGGGAATGCCAGGCGCATGACAGCAGGGATTGATTATAACAAGGTTTCTCTGCTCCTGGCTGTGCTTGATAAAAAGATTGGCTTTAACCTGGGCACGCAGGACGTGTTTGTGAACTTGGCCGGTGGTGTGAAAATTGACGAACCGGCACTGGATTTGGCCGTAATTTGTGCTGTTGCTTCCAGTTTCCGGGATCACCCTATTCCCGCGGGAACGGTGGTGATGGGTGAAGTGGGCCTTACCGGTGAGGTTCGAGGTGTGCCACAGATTGAGACTAGGGTTAAGGAAGCAGTTAGGCTGGGTTTCACCCGGTGTATTGTGCCCAAATCAAATCTTGAGCAGGTTAGGGATATCAAGACAATAACGCTCAGCGGTGTGGCCTCTGTGCAGGAGGCTCTAACTTCCGTGCTGGAGGGCTAAGGGTGAAGGATTTTAAAGATAAGTTGAATCAAGCGCTGAAAATGATTGCTCCCGGCACACAGTTGCGCGAAGGCCTGGAAAATATCCTGCGGGCCAGGACCGGCGCATTGATAGTGCTGGCCCGGTCTCCGGAAATCAATGAGCTCGTGGAGGGAGGGTTCGCTTTAAACTGTGAGTACAGCCCGTCTTCCCTCTATGAACTCGCCAAGATGGACGGGGCCATTGTGCTTTCCGCTGACGCCAAAAAGATAATCTGTGCCAACGCCACCCTGATACCAAGCCCGGCCATTCCTTCAACAGAAACGGGAATCCGGCACAGAACAGCGGAAAGGGTGGCTAAGCAGACAGGAGACATGGTCATCTGTATCTCACAGCGCAGGAACGTCATCACCCTGTATCTGGATCACAATAAGTATGCGTTGAGGGACCTGGCGGTAATACTAACCAAGGCCAACCAGGCGCTGCAAACTCTGGAAAAATACAAAGTAGTGTTGGACAAAGCGGTAAATGACCTCAACACCCTGGAATTTCAGGATCTGGTCACAGTATTCGATGTTGCAAAGGTTATTCAGCGCACCGAGATGGTGATGCGCATTGTGAGGGAAGTTGAGGAATATATTACTGAGCTGGGGAGTGAGGGACGCCTGGTGAGCATGCAGCTGGAAGAACTGGTAGCTAACGTGGAAGACGACGGCAAGCTGATTATCCAGGATTACCAGGCTTTAGGCGGGGAGAAAAGCGCATCTGACATTTTGGAGACCATCAAAGGCTGGTCCAACGATGAGTTCCTCGATTTGGTAAACATCAGCAGGGCTTTGGGTTATGGTGTTACTATGAGCGTTCTGGACCTCTTGATTTCTCCCAGAGGATTCCGCATTCTGCGTAAAATACCGCGCTTGCCCGTACATGTAATCGACAACCTGGTCCAGACTTTCGGAGGACTGCAGAAGGTTTTGAAGGCCAGCATCGAGGAACTGGATGAGGTAGAGGGTATCGGGGAAGTACGGGCCAGGACAATTAAGGAAGGCCTGCGCCGCTTTCGCGAACAGGCCTTACTGGAACGCCCCATGTAAAAAAGCAAGTCACAGGACTTGCCTTTTTTTACATTCATGACTTTAAGTAAAATTGAATATCCTTAAGGTAGAGATTTTTTTATGTTCTTTCAAAAAGACATCATAGAGATTGATATCCAGAGCATTGCAGAGGGCGGTTAGGTAAAACAAGGTTTTCCCGAGTTCGCTTTCAATCATTTCTTTGCAGTTATCGCACAGATTCCCCGCCAGGTGGGAGTCCAGCAGCCCCTTTAAATCCTCCAGTTTGGCGTCTTCGGGAATAAGCTTTTTGGCAGCGTTAATTTTTATACAGCCGCAGTTGGTAACCGCTTTCACCGCTGCACGATTGACACGGGCAACCGCTTCCTGGGATTTTGACAGGATGTCCAAGATGCTTTGGTGGCGTATAAGCAGTTCAGCAACCGTGTTCTGGAACTCGTCACACAGTATATCCTTCATAGATTGGAATCACCCTTTCATCCCGCTGTTTTCGCCCTTATTATATCTACTGGCGCAGTTGGTTGTCAATTAAGGCTTATCCCGGTCCGGTTAAATGCGATGGGAGGAATGATCTAATGTTTCAAGTAGGGGACAAAGTGGTTTACCCTATGCACGGAGCCGGCATTATTGAAGCCATCGAGGAAAAAGAAGTCCTGGGTCAAATCAGAAGGTATTATGTTATGCGCCTCCCTTTGGGGGACATGAAAATAATGATTCCCATGTCCAGTGTTAAAGATGTGGGGCTGCGTCAGGTAATTGACAGCACAAGCGTGGATTTGGTGCTCACCATTCTCGGTGACCGGTCAAACACCATGACCGCCGCTTGGAACCGCCGCTACCGGGCAAATCTGGATAAGCTGCGCAGCGGCAATATCTTTGAAGTGGCGGAGGTTATCAAAAACCTGGCTTTGAGGGAAAAGGAGAAAGGACTATCAACCGGTGAGAAAAAGATGCTGGAAAGCGCAAGGCAGATTTTAGTCAGTGAACTGGTCCTGGCCGGAAACAGGCGTGAGGAAGAGGTTGTTTCGTTAGTCCAAGGCGCTTTGGCCTGAGAACATCAATTTCGCCGCGTTTATACTTCACGGTACTAAAAAACGGGGGTCCTCACGAAGTCATTACATAGAAGGCATACGAGAGGATTTCGGGGGGGCGTTCTAACAGTCTGAAAAGCCCGGTTGGGCTTTTTCTGTTGCTGTACGGGAGGGCTTCCTTGAAAAAATATGGTAATCTATCGTATAATGTACGAGTGAGCGAGTAAAGAATATAGGCGAAGGGGGTGAACAGATGATACGCAAAATCGTTCGCGGCATCATCACACTGTTATTTGCAGGGGCTGGTTTTTCTCTGGCTTACTTGTTATTAAGTCCACATTTCGGCTTTAGTTTACTGAACTGGAGCAACGCGCAAAAACCTTACGTCTATATCGGTTCGGGCATAGTCGCTGCCGGCATAGGCTTTCTGCTGGCGCCGTGGATTATTGGAGTCTCGGTAAAAGTCATTCGCTGGTTTGAAGCCAAACTGCAGAAGATGCCGACCAACGACCTGGTCGGCGGAGCCATAGGTCTTATTATCGGATTAATTATTTCCGCCCTTGTGAGTACGGTACTTTCCCAAGTCCCTTATGTGGGCGCGTTTTTGTCCATTTTATTGATTTTTTTCATGGGCTACCTGGGAATTAGCCTGGGAACCAAACGCAAGGAGGATGTCTTCTCGATTTTCTCCGCCTTTCCCCGCTTCGGTAAAGAGAAGAAGACCGAGCCGCGGGGCAGCAGTTATAAAATCCTTGACACCAGTGTCATTATAGACGGCAGGATTTCGGACATTATCAAAACAGGTTTTGTCGAGGGTACTTTGCTGATTCCAGGATTTGTGCTGGAGGAGCTGCGCCATATTGCTGATTCCTCAGACCTGTCCAAACGCAACCGGGGCAGGAGGGGTCTGGATATTTTAAACAAAATCTCAAAAGAGTCGGACATTAAAGTCCAGATCTATGAGAAGGATTTTGAGGATATTGCCGAGGTCGACAGCAAGTTGGTTCGCTTGGCCCAGGTCCTGGGGGCCCAGGTTCTAACCAATGACTATAACCTGAACAAAGTCGCCGAATTGCAGGGTGTCAGGGTACTGAACATCAATGAATTGGCTAACGCCGTGAAACCTGTAGTGCTGCCCGGGGAGGAAATGGTGGTTCAGGTGATTAAGGACGGCAAAGAAATTGGCCAGGGTGTAGCTTATCTGGATGACGGCACCATGATTGTAGTTGACGGCGGCAAGAAGTATATTGGCCAGACCGTTGGCGTTTTGGTCACCAGTGTGCTGCAGACTGCAGCAGGCCGGATGATTTTCGCCAAGCCTAAGAACGCAGAAAAAAAGGGACTGGGCTCCCAGCCGTTGAATGAGGTGAACATAATTGGGTAAAGTCGCAGCCTTGATACCTGCAGCTGGACAAGGCAAACGCATGGACAGCGGTGTAAACAAGCTGCTTTTGCCCCTGGAAACTAAACCGGTACTGGCTCATACTCTGGCAGTTTTCCAAGCTTGCTCTCTGATTGATGAAATCATTGTCGTTGCAGCCCCTGAGGAAAAAGATATAATTAGGGAAAAAATCGTGAAGTCCCTCGGCTTCACGAAAGTCCGTCAGGTTGTTGCGGGGGGCAGGGAGAGACAGGACTCTGTTCGTCTAGGACTTGACAGCATAAGTCCCGACATGAAATGGGTGGTCGTGCACGACGGTGCTCGGCCTCTTTTGCTGTTGCCGCAGTTGGAAGAAATTATCAGACAGGCTTTGGAACACGGTTCGGTCATTACAGCAGTTCCGGTGAAAGATACTATAAAACGGGTGGACTCCCAAAACAGGGTGATGTCCACTGTGCCCAGGCATGAATTGTGGGCTGTACAGACTCCCCAGGTATTTCCCAGGAGTTTGCTTGCAAGAGCCCATGCGGAGGCCCGGAGCGCCGGGTGGGTTGGCACGGATGACGCTGCCTTGGTGGAAAAACTAGGTGAACCCGTACATGTGGTCATGGGCAGTTATGAAAACCTGAAGCTTACTACCCCTGAGGACATGGTTGTGGCTGGAGCAATATTGTCCAGGAGGAGAGAATCCTGATGCGCATAGGATTGGGCTATGATGTACACCGTCTGGTCGAGGGCAGGGACCTGATTCTGGGTGGGGTTAAGATCGAGTATGTGTTAGGCCTGGATGGGCATTCCGATGCCGATGTTCTGGTGCATGCCGTGATGGATGCATTATTGGGGGCGGCGGCATTGGGTGATATCGGGCGGCACTTTCCGGACAGTGATGAAAGTTTCCGGGGAGTGTCCAGTTTAAAGCTGTTGGCCCGCGTAGCAGCGTTGCTCGCCGGGGAGGGCTATGAGGTGGGAAGTATTGATGCCACCATAGTGGCCCAGCGGCCAAAGCTTGCTCCGTATATGGGATTGATGGCTGGGAATATTGCAGGTACCCTGGGTGTGGAGACAGGGAAGGTCAACGTCAAGGCTACAACGACGGAAGGATTGGGTTTTACCGGGACTGGCGAGGGCATCGCTGCCTATGCAATTGCCGGTTTGCATCCTTCCTGTTGAGATTGCGCTAATACAGTGTATAATTACTTAGCGTAATGTTTTTGGGAGGTTGAAAACTATGAGTAAAGTAAGGGTGCGTTATGCCCCGAGCCCGACTGGGCCGCAGCACATAGGCGGGGCTCGCTCGGCTTTATTTAATTTCCTCTACGCCCGGGCCACGGGCGGCAAGTTCATACTGCGCATAGAAGATACTGATTTGGAAAGGTCCAGCCGGGAATCGGAGCAAAACATTCTCACGGTTTTACGTTGGCTGGGAATGACCTGGGATGAAGGGGTCGATGTGGGAGGTCCTTTCGGTCCTTACCGCCAAACAGAACGGTTGGATACTTACCGCATCTACACCCAGCGCCTGCTGGAAATCGGAGCGGCGTATCACTGCTATTGCAGCGAGGAAGAACTGGCAGCGGAACGGGAAGAACTGATTTCCAGGGGCGAAACACCGCGCTATCTGGGGAAATGCCGCAATCTAACGACTGAGCAGATAAGGGAATATGAGGCTCAAGGCCGGAAACCCGTGGTGCGCTTCCGGGTACCGGAAGACCATGAGATAAAGGTCAACGATTTGGTGCGGGGCGAAGTCAGTTTCGATTCCAATCTCATCGGTGATTTTGTTATCGTCAAATCTGATGGCATCCCCACCTACAACTTTGCCGTGGTAGTGGACGACACAACCATGGAGATTACCCATGTGCTTCGGGGTGAGGAGCACCTGTCAAATACGCCGCGTCAGGTGCTGATTTACCAGGCGCTGAATCTGCCGGTACCTGAATTTGGCCATATTTCGCTGATTTTAGGCAAAGACAGGAGCAAAATGAGCAAGCGGCACGGATCCGTATCAGTGGCTCACTACAGGGAACAGGGATACCTGCCTGAGGCGATTGTAAATTTCATTGCCCTGCTGGGTTGGGCTCCTCCGGGAGAAGAGGAATTCTTCAGCATGGAAGAGTTGATCGGAGCCTTTGGTCTCGACAGGGCCGCCAAGAACCCGGCGGTCTTTGACATGGACAAGCTCAACTACATTAGCAGCCATTACATCAAGAAAGCAGAACCCTCACGCCTGGCTGAACTGGCCGTTCCCCACCTGCTGGAGGCAGGATTCTTAACGGAACATCCCGATACTGCCGGCTTTAAGTGGCTGACCAGGATGATGGCCGCTGTTCAGGAGTATCTTGCCTATGTGGGACAGGTAGCAGAGTATGCCCGCTTTTTCTTCGGCGAAGAGGTCACGCTGCAAGGCAGCGAGGCCAGAGAGGTGCTGCAAGGGGAGCAGGTGCCTCCGGTCACTGAGCTTTTTCTAAAAAAACTGGAGGAAGCCGCTGAGTTAACGCCGGAAACGGTCAAGGGGATCCTTAAGTCTGTTGGGAAAGAACTTAAACTGGGCGGCAAGCAGGTGTTTATGCCCCTAAGGGTTGCTCTGACCGGGGAGACTCAGGGCCCGGAGCTGTACAACCTGATACCCCTCCTGGGCAAAGAGACAGCCGCGAACCGGGTCCGGTCTGCCATGAAACAGTTATAATTGACGTCTCTCAACCCAAGTCATATAATATTGAATAAGTTTAAGATTTTCTAACTGCAATGAACGGGAAGTTAGACAGAGGTAACCCTGACAGAGAAGGCTGCCGGCGGCTGAAAGCAGCTTAGGGTCAAACTGTCAAAGTGCGCCCGGAAGCAGGCCTGCTGAACTTGGAGTAAGCAGGCCCGGTTGCCGACGTTAACGGCTGCTCCTTTTGGAGTGTTGAGCGGAGTCCCCCAGGGACTCAAGCAGAGTGGAACCGCGGCTCCCTTCGTCTCTGTCGAGAGGAAGGGAGTTATTTTATTCCCCGCGAAGCAGATTTTGAGTCGAAATAGCTTGGGGTATTTCTGGGTAATTTTGTGACTGGAAAGCTTTGGTTTGTTCCCGGGGTGGAGGAGGTTTTGGGCGATGTTTAAGCGAATACGCAAAGATATCCAGGTAATATTCGAACGGGACCCGGCTGCGAGAAGTGTTTGGGAGGTGGTGCTGTGTTATCCCGGTTTTCATGCCATCCTGATGCACAGGCTGGCCCACAAGCTGTACTGCAGGGGATGGATTCTCCTGCCCCGCATGATTTCTCAAATCAGCAGGTTTTTTACCGGCATTGAGATCCACCCTGGAGCAAAAATCGGTGAAGGCTTGTTTATCGACCACGGTATGGGGGTAGTGATTGGGGAAACCGCCGAAGTTGGGAACAATGTGACCCTGTACCAGGGGGTAACCCTGGGAGGCACGGGCAAAGAAAAAGGCAAGCGCCACCCCACTGTGGGAAATAATGTTGTTATTGGTACCGGTGCGAAAGTACTTGGTTCCTTTAAAGTAGGGGATAATGTAAAAATAGGCGCAGGCTCTGTGGTCAATAAGCCCGTACCGCCCAATACCACAGTGATAGGCGTGCCAGGAAGGGTAGTAATACGCAACGGCATAAACATAGCCGATGCCGATGCGGCCATAGACCTTCACCATGAGATTTTGCCGGACCCTGTGGCCGAAATGCTGATTTGCCTGCAAAGGAAAATTGACCGGTTGGAACACCGGATAAGCCAACTGGAGGGGAATAATGATGAAGATTTATAACACTATGAGCCGGAAAAAGGAAGAATTCATTCCCAGGGAGGAAGGAAAGGTAAGCATATACGCGTGCGGACCTACAACCTATAACTTCTTCCACATAGGCAATGCCAGGATGTTTCTGGTATTTGACACGATTCGGAGGTATTTTGCTTACCGGGGCTACAAGGTAACCTATGTGCAGAATTTTACCGATGTTGACGATAAGATTATTAATCGGGCCAGGGAGGAAGGTATGGATCCTCTGGCCTTGAGCGGAAAATACATTGCAGAGTATTTTACAGATGCCGCAGCTCTGAACATTAAGCCGGCAGACGTTCACCCCAAAGCCACGGAACACATTGTGGACATGCTGGAGATGATCAAGACTTTAATCTCCAAGGGACTGGCTTACGAAGTTGACGGGGACGTCTATTTTGAAGTGCGCAAGTTCCCGGGTTATGGCAAACTGTCGGGACGGTCTGTTGACGACTTGCGCTCCGGCGCCAGAGTAGACGTGGACGAGCGCAAAAAAGACCCGCTTGACTTTGCCCTCTGGAAAGCTGCCAAAGAAGGCGAGCCCTACTGGGAAAGCCCTTGGGGCAAAGGCCGTCCCGGCTGGCATATCGAATGCTCCGCCATGTCCCTAAAATACCTGGGGCCTGGGTTTGACATTCACGGTGGCGGCGGGGATCTCGTTTTCCCGCATCATGAAAACGAAATCGCACAGTCGGAAGGATTTATGTCCGGCGGGACCTTTGCCCGCTACTGGATGCACAACGGATTTATTACCGTAAACCAGGAGAAAATGTCCAAGTCCCTGGGGAATTTCTTTACGGTCAGAGACATTACGGCCAAGTACCCCGGCCAAGTGGTGCGTTTTTACCTGGTGGGAACCCACTATAGAAGTCCCTTGGATTTTGACGACCAGAAACTGGAGATGAGCAAAAAGGCATTGGCAAGGCTGTACACTACCAGTAATCTGGTCAAAGAAGCCCTGGCGAGAGAGGGGACCGGTGCAGGAGCGGGCGGAGAGCAGCTCCTGCAAAGCGTCAAACACGCTGAAGCAGAATTTGTTGCCGCTATGGACGATGACTTTAATACCGCACTGGCCGCAGCCGCCCTGTTTGACCTGAGCAAAGAGATAAACAGCTTTGTAAGTGACTATGCCCCTTCAGCTGCGGGGCACCAAGCCTTGCGCCAGGCCCTGGAGGCGTTCGCCCGGTTGGGCGATGTGCTTGGCCTTGACCTGCTGCAGCCGGAACAGTCCCAAAACGATAACCTGGTTGACAAACTGATGGAACTGATTATTGGCATCAGGTCCCAGGCCAGGCAGAACAAGGATTGGCCCACTGCGGACAAGATCAGGGACGGGCTTAAAGAAGCCGGCATTGTACTGGAGGATACTCCTCAGGGGGTACGCTGGAAAAGAAAACTGTGAGTTGGTGAAATTATGGATCCCCTGCAGTTAAATCCCCTGGCTCTTGCTTACCTGGGGGATGCGGTATATGAACTGGAGGTACGCAAGTATTTATTGGATCAGGGCCTGGTCCGGGTCAAACAACTTCATGCTGCTGCAGTAAGCATGGTAAAAGCAACTACTCAGGCCAAGGTTATGCATAGGTTGCAGAGCTTACTGGACGAAGAAGAAAGCAGCGTTGTGAGGCGGGGGCGCAACAGCAAATCAGGGTCCCCGCCGAAAAATACCGATGTAATTGACTACCGCTACGCTACTGCCTTTGAGTGTCTGATTGGGTATTGGTACCTAAAAGGGGAACAACATAAGATCGACGAAGCCTTCCAACAAGCTCTTAAGGTAGTGGAAGCTTCGGACAAATCAGATTTGGACAGGGTGGATTAACTAATGGATGATTTTGTCTATGGCCGGAATTCTGTTTTGGAGAGCCTGAAAAGCGACCGACCGGCCAATAAACTGCTGGTTGCCAGGGGGGCGGGGACCGGGTCGGTCAAGGAAATTGTGGCCCTGGCCAGGGATAAAAAACTCCCGGTGCAAGAAGTTGACCGCAAGACTCTGGACGCTGCTACAGAAAACGCCAACCATCAGGGTGTTCTCCTCTACCTGGCCGCCAAGGCCTATGTGGAGATAGAGGAGATCCTTGCGCTGGCCGCAGAGAAAGGTGAACCTCCTTTCATCCTGGTGCTGGATGAAGTTGGCGATCCCCATAATTTAGGTGCTCTCCTGCGTACGGCGGATGGAGCGGGTGTGCATGGAGTGGTGATTCCACGGCGCAGAGCGGTGGGGTTGACCGGCGCGGTAGCCAAAGCGGCAGCAGGGGCTGTAGAATATGTGCCGGTGGCCAGGGTCCCCAATCTCAGTCAGGCTCTGGATGGACTGAAAAAGGCCGGGTGCTGGGTGGTCGGGGCCGATATGAACGGAGTCGATTACCCCTATAACGTGGATTTGCGCGGGCCTCTGGCACTGGTAATAGGGGGAGAGCACAAGGGGCTGGGCAGGCTGGTGCGGGAGCATTGCGACCTGGTGGTCAGGCTGCCTATGCTGGGACGCGGCGGGTCTCTCAACGCCGGGGTTGCCGGTTCAATTTTGATGTACGAAGCGCTGCGCCAGCGGGCCGAACTCGAGAAATGACACAGTACTTGCTTGTGGACGGGTATAATAGCCAAACTTCACCTTGACTGGCTTCTTTTCTTTCAGGTATAATGAGGTTGTCTAATTGCGTTCCAGTTTTAGCCGCCTCCGATTATGCAGGCATTATGGATTAATGCTTTTTATTTTTAAGTTATTTTTTAACCCCGAGATGGAGGCGATTGGCTTTGAGCGTTAGCGCCCCTAGAGACCTGCCTGAGGTATTGGTTGATGCGCTGGTAGATGAAGAAGTGGTCGAACTGGCCAAAGAGGGCGATGATGCAGCCCTCGAATATTTGATTAACAAATATAAGAATTTTGTCCGGGCTAAGGCTCGTTCCTACTTCTTGATAGGCGCTGACCGGGAAGACATTATTCAAGAGGGAATGATTGGACTTTACAAGGCCATTCGTGATTTCCGTGGGGACAAATTGTCATCTTTCCGCGCCTTTGCCGAACTGTGCATCACTAGACAAATTATTACAGCTATCAAAACAGCTACAAGGCAGAAGCATATTCCGCTTAATTCATACGTCTCGTTAAACAAGCCTATCTATGATGAGGATTCGGACCGCACCTTGCTGGATGTCATTTCGGGCACCAAGATTACTGACCCGGAAGAGCTGATTATCAGCCGGGAAGAATTCGATGATATCGAGGAGAAAATGGGCGAAATCCTCAGTTCCCTGGAATGGAAAGTTCTGATGTCCTACCTCGAGGGCAAATCATATCAGGAAATTGCGGTTGACCTGAAGCGCCACGTGAAATCCATTGACAATGCGTTGCAGAGGGTGAAGCGGAAGCTCGAAAGATATTTGGAGAAAAGAGACAGGTAATTAACCAGCCTGAAAATTTAACGATACATAACCTGAGTGCATAGGGCCTGTTGGCTCTATTTTCTTTTTGGCAGAAATTCAGAACTCAGGAGTCAGAATTCAGACATGCATGCCGCTTGACGGCACCACTGATGAATGAAACAGGCCGGTCAGAAAGAAAATTTGACCCTAGCAGACCCAAAAGGCTCAAGCAGAGTGGCTTAAGAAAATGATTCGAGCAAACTTTGTCAAAATTCTTTTTATGGATCTTGTTGCCGTTTTGACCAAGAATTTGACCTTGCAAAACTTAAGATAGCGTGATAATATATTTCTGCACTTGAGAACAAGCCGACGTAGCTCAATTGGCAGAGCAGCTGATTTGTAATCAGCAGGTTGCGGGTTCGAGTCCCATCGTCGGCTCCAAGTTTTTTTATTTAGTGGGTAGGTGGCCGAGTTGGTCGAAGGCGCCTGACTGTAAATCAGGTACGGCGAAACGTCGGTGGTTCGAATCCATCCCTGCCCACCAGGTCGATGTTCGAAGTTCGATATTCGAAATTCGATTATAAGATATAAAATCAGCCCTTTTTGCCCTTAAGGATTACAGGAGATATTCGAAGGTCGAACATCGAATAGCGAATATCGATGTCGCGGGGTGGAGCAGTGGTAGCTCGTCGGGCTCATAACCCGAAGGCCGCGGGTTCAAATCCCGCCCCCGCAACCAATGCCGTTATAGCTCAGTAGGTAGAGCGTATCCTTGGTAAGGATAAGGTCACCGGTTCAATCCCGGTTAACGGCTCCATAGAATTATCAAGACAGAGGAGGTTCTGTCTTTTTCGTTTTTCTGAACATTCCCCATCGGATTGACCATAATTGGTATTTGATGTAAAATTAGGAATACATGCTCTGAAAATCGAGACCAGTCCCAAAGAATATAACTACTGATTACCCCTATCGCCAGTGAAGAAGGACTGCGCTTTGCTATCCGCGAAGGCGGCTGTACGGTAGGCGCAGGGATCGTAACCGCGATTGATAAATAGCCTTTTGTTGACAGTAAAACTAAATTGTGATAAAGTAATTTGGGTAACCGACTAAACAGCTGGACTCAGGCCGGGAGGTGCAAAAATGCGAGTTGGAATCACTCTGGCATGTACGGATTGTAAAAACCGTAACTACGCTTCGATTAAGAATAAAAAGAACAATCCTGACCGTTTAGAGTTAAAAAAATACTGCCGGACCTGTAAGACCCACACGGTTCACAAAGAAACTAAATAATTTCTTTGCTGCCACACGCCAGGAGGCGTTGTTTTGTCCTCGAAAGCGGGCGATTTTGAGCGCAAGGATGTGTAATAATGAGCGCCGTGAAAAAAACATCACAGACAAGCCAGGCGGTAGGCAAATCAACCAGATTTTTCCGCGGTGTTTGGTCTGAGTTGAAGAAAGTACACTGGCCCAATCGTTCTGAACTGATAACTTATACTACAGTGGTCTTGGTCTCCGTGGCAATTGTTGCGCTCCTCATCTGGATTGTTGACAGTGCCCTGACTTTGGCGCTAACACAAATCCTGAAGTAAGCCATGGGGGGGTGAAGGGGGATTCCCGCTGGGGAGTGTCCCTTTGTGTTATGGAGAAAAACTGGTTTGTGATTCATACCTATTCAGGCTATGAAAACAAGGTCAAGACCAACCTGGAAAAAAGAGTGGAATCCATGAACATGGAGGACAAGATTTTTCGCGTCTTGGTTCCCATGGAGGATGAGGTCGAAATCAAGAACGGGAAGAAAAAAGTTGCCAAGCGCAAAGTCTTTCCGGGTTATGTAATAGTGGAAATGATTATGACCGACGACTCATGGTACGTGGTTCGGAACACACCCGGTGTGACCGGTTTTGTCGGCACGGGGGCCAAGCCTATTCCTCTGCAGGAAGGCGAAGTTAAGGTTATCCTGCGTCAGATGGGTATGGATGAACCGCGAGCGAGGGTGGATTTTGACCTAAAGCAGAGCGTCAGGGTAACATCCGGTCCCTTCCAGAATTTTATCGGCATTGTGGAAGAGATTCACCCTGACAAGGGTAAACTAAAAGTCTTGGTATCCATGTTTGGCCGGGAGACCCCGGTCGAACTGGAATTTTCCCAAGTTGAAAAACTTTAGACGCAATTTTCCTGGTTAGGAGGTGTAGACTTATGGCCAAAAAAGTGGTCGGTCTGGTAAAACTGGCTATTAACGCAGGGAAAGCCACTCCTGCTCCTCCGGTCGGTCCCGCTCTGGGTCAGCATGGGGTCAACATTATGGCCTTCTGCAAAGAGTATAATGAGCGGACCAAGGACCAAGTGGGTCTGATTATTCCTGTCGAAATTACCGTTTATGAAGATCGTTCCTTTACTTTCGTTTTAAAAACCCCGCCGGCTTCTGTCTTGTTGAAAAAGGCAGCTAATATCCCTTCCGGTTCGGCTGAACCGAACCGCAAAAAAGTTGCCAAAGTGGCAAAAAGCAAGGTGCGGGAAATTGCCGAGATGAAGATGAAGGACCTGAACGCTGCCAGTATTGAGGCTGCTATGCGCATGGTTGAAGGCACGGCCCGCAGCATGGGTATCGAAATCATCGAAGGTTAAATCATTAGTGGGAGGATAGAAATCCGCTAAACCACAAGGAGGTTAAGACATGCCCAAGGTAGGAAAAAAATATTTGGAGTCTGTGAAAGAGTACGATGCCAACGCCGTTTTCGAGCCCTCCCAGGCTCTGGAACTGGTTAAGAAAATGGCTAAAGCCAAGTTTGATGAAACCGTGGAAGTGGCTTTCAAACTGGGTGTAGACCCTCGCCATGCTGACCAGCAGATCCGGGGAGCCTTGGTGTTGCCCCATGGTACCGGAAAGACGCGTTCTGTACTGGTGTTTGCCAAAGGGGATAAAGCCAAAGAGGCCGAAGGTGCGGGAGCTGATTTTGTCGGGGCAGAAGACATGATTGCCAAGATCGAGCAAGGCTGGTTTGGCTTTGATGTGGTCGTGGCTACTCCGGACATGATGGGTATGGTAGGTAAATTAGGCCGGGTTTTGGGTCCCAAAGGTTTAATGCCAAACCCGAAGACGGGCACAGTAACTTTTGACGTGGCCAAAGCTGTTAAAGACGTCAAAGCCGGTAAGATTGAATACCGTGTTGATAAAGCCGGTATCATCCATGCCCCAATCGGCAAGGTCTCCTTTGAAGTGGATAAACTGGTCGAGAATTACAAGGCTATAGCTGAGGCTATGGTGAAAGCCAAACCTGCCGCTGCAAAAGGACAGTACATGAAGACCATCTCGGTCTGTTCCACCATGGGCCCAGGAGTAAAAATCAACCCGTTAAAGGCTATGGGTTAAGCCGGTTTGACAACCGTGACGCCAAATGGTAAACTGTCCTTTGTTAGGCAACTAAATATCCCGGTACTAACTGTAGACAGCAGGTGTCCGTTATGGACTTAATTAAGGCCTGCCGAGGTTGGGGTTAATGCACGTGATGGGCATTCTTGACCTCTGCTGTCTGCAGGGGTCTAAATTTTTGTACAGAGGTTTGCAAGGGAGGTGGACAAATGGCAAATTTAGAAGCGAAGAGTCAAGTAGTTGCAGAGGTTAAAGACAAACTCTCCCAGGCCAAGGGAGTGGTTTTAGCAGACTACCGTGGATTGACTGTAGCTCAGGTTACCAGGCTCAGGGCACAGCTGCGGGAAGCAGGTGTAGAGTACAAAGTCATCAAAAATACCATGGTCAAGCGTGCCGCCAGCGAACTCGGCCTGACTGGACTTGATCCGTATTTGGAGGGTCCAACGGCTTTAGCCTTTGGCTTAACCGATCCGGTTGCTCCCGCTAAGGTTTTGACCGAATTCGCTAAAGCTAACAAAGACCTGGAAATCAAGGCGGGAGTCGTCGAAGGCAAAGTCATCGGTTTGGATGGAGTCAAGGCCTTGGCCGATCTGCCGCCGCGGGAAGTGCTGCTGGCCCAGGTTCTCGGGGCAATGCAGAGTCCTTTGGTTGGCTTGGCTAATGTACTGCAGGGACCGATACGCAAACTGGGTTATGCCCTGGAAGAGGTTCGCAAGCTCAAAGCCGCTCAGTAAATCACTACTTAAAGTCTTTAAGCGATTATTTTAAGGAGGAAATAAAATGTCCAAAATTAATGAGATTCTGGAAGCCGTTAAAGGGCTCACTGTGTTGGAACTGGCCGAGTTAGTGAAAGCTTTTGAAGAAGAGTTCGGTGTCAGCGCCGCTGCTCCTGTTGCCGTTGCTGCCGCTCCTGCCGGCGCTGCTGCGGCCCCGGTTGTGGAAGAGCAGACCGAATTTGACGTGATCCTGGCTGAAGCAGGCGAGAAGAAAATCAACGTAATCAAAGTCGTGCGCGAAATCACCGGTCTGGGCCTGAAAGAAGCCAAAGACCTGGTTGACGGAGCTCCCAAAGCTGTAAAAGAGAAAGTCGCCAAGGAAGAAGCCGAAGCTATCAAAGCCAAATTGGTTGAAGCCGGAGCCAAAGTCGAAGTTAAGTAATCACCTTAGTCAATAAATCTGGAAAAGGCTCTCTTAAGGGGGGCCTTTTCCGCGTTATTGACGTGGTAACTTAAAAGTTCATTTTGAGTCGGAAATCGGCCCGGGGGCGCTTCTCTGTGGGTCGGAATACAGAAATCGGCTTCTTCGAATCTTTCGCTTGACAACTCCCGGCTTTGGTGGTATTCTTAATAAATGTTACTGCAATTATAATGGCAAAAATAGGCTCTGCTAACAGGGTGATACAAGGTTGGGACTGCATAATCAGAATCGGTCCAGGCAAAAATATATGGTTAGTTGCGCTATGCTTGCAAGCCGGGTGTTCGGGCGAGGTTATTCGGGGGAATAGCCTTGCTTTTGGCTGTTTCTGCCATATTAACGCAGTTGTAAACCTGTTTCAACATACATAAGGGGTGAGCGGTAATGTTCTATCCTGTCAAAGTAGGTACCAGGGAGCGTTGGAGTTACGCGCGTATCCGGGAAGTACTTGACATGCCAAATCTCATCGAAATCCAGCAGAACTCCTACGAGTGGTTTCTCCGAGAGGGGCTGCGCGAGATGTTTCGTGATATCTCGCCTATCCAGGACTTTACCGGCAATCTGGTCCTGGAATTCGTTGACTATTCGCTAGGGGATCCTAAATATGAGGTGGAGGAGTGCAAGGAGCGGGACGTTACCTTTGCCGCCCCTCTGCGGGTAAAGGTAAGGTTGATTAATAAGGAAACCGGCGAAGTTAAAGAGCAGGAAGTGTTTATGGGAGACTTCCCGCTGATGACCGAGAAGGGAACCTTCATTATAAATGGCGCTGAACGGGTCATTGTCAGCCAGTTGGTCCGGTCTCCGGGGGTCTACTATCATGAGCAAATTGACCCCAGCGGCAAGAAAATCTATGGGGCTACGGTAATTCCCAACCGCGGCGCCTGGTTGGAATTTGAGACGGACATAAACGACAATATTTTTGTCAGGGTAGACCGGACACGCAAACTTCCGGCCACAGTCCTGATCCGGGCTTTGGGTTATGGTTCCAATGGCCAGATTGCAGAGTTGTTTGACGATGATGAGCGGGTCCGGCTGACGCTGGAGAGGGACAACACGGAATCTGTTGAAGAAGCCTTGGTTGAGATTTACAAGCGGCTTCGCCCCGGCGAACCTCCTACTGTCGACAGCGCCCGTTCCCTGCTGGAAACCCTGTTTTTTGACGCCAAGCGCTATGACCTGGCTAAAGTGGGCCGGTATAAATTAAATAAGAAGTTGAAGTTGGACATTGACCTAAACATCCGCCACATTACGCGGGAGGACATTATCGCAACCATGCGGCGAATGCTCAATCTGATGCAGGGTGAGGGGCATGCCGACGACATTGACCACCTGGGTAACCGCCGGCTGAGGTCGGTGGGAGAATTGCTGCAAAACCAGTTCCGCATCGGGCTGTCCAGGATGGAGCGGGTGGTTCGGGAAAGAATGACCATCCAGGATGTGGACGTGATCACACCCCAGGTGCTGATCAACATCAGGCCGGTTGTGGCTGCGATCAAGGAGTTTTTCGGCAGCAGCCAGCTGTCGCAATTTATGGATCAAACCAATCCGTTGGCGGAGCTTACTCATAAACGCCGTCTAAGCGCCCTGGGCCCAGGGGGACTCAGCAGGGAACGAGCTGGTTTCGAGGTGCGGGACGTACACCACTCCCACTACGGACGCATGTGCCCGATTGAAACGCCGGAAGGTCCAAACATCGGTTTGATTGGCTCTTTGAGCACCTTTGCCCGCATCAATGAGTACGGTTTCATTGAGACGCCTTATCGCCGGGTGGATAAGGAACGGGGCGTAGTAACCAGCGTTATCGAATACCTGACTGCGGACGAAGAAGACCAGTTTATTGTTGCCCAGGCCAACGCTCCTTTGGACGAGGAAGGCCGCTTTGTTGAACCAAAAGTCAATGCCCGTCACGGTCATGAGATTTTGGTGGTGCCGGTGGACCGGGTGGATTACATGGATGTTTCACCGAAACAGGTAGTGTCCATTGCCACAGCTCTTATTCCGTTCCTGGAGCACGATGATGCGAACCGGGCCCTGATGGGTTCCAACATGCAGCGCCAGGCCGTACCACTGTTGAAAACTGATGCTCCCTATGTGGGAACAGGCATGGAATACAAGGCTGCCAAGGATTCAGGGGTTGTGGCTATAACCAAGAAGCCTGGGGTAGTGGAGCGGGTAATCGGCAATGAAATATTCATCCGCACTGATGACGGCCTGATGGAGAAACACAAGCTGCTCAAGTTCACCAGGTCCAACCAGGGCACCTGTATCAACCAGAAGCCCATAGTTTCCAAGGGTGAACGCGTAGAGGCTGACCAGATTATTGCCGACGGCCCTTCGACTGATTTCGGGGAACTGGCCCTGGGACGCAACGTTTTGGTTGCGTTCATGACCTGGGAAGGGTATAACTACGAGGATGCCATCCTGATCAGTGAAAAACTGGTCAAGGAGGACTATTTCACCTCCATCCACATTGAAGAATACGAATGCGATGCCCGGGACACCAAGCTCGGTCCGGAAGAAATCACGCGCGACATCCCCAATGTGGGTGAGGACGTCCTGAAAGATTTGGATGAAAGAGGTATTATCCGGGTAGGGGCTGAGGTCCGCCCTGGAGACATCCTGGTCGGCAAGGTAACCCCTAAAGGGGAAACTGAACTGACTGCGGAAGAGCGCCTGCTGCGCGCCATATTTGGTGAAAAGGCTCGCGAGGTCCGCGACACATCCCTGCGGGTGCCTCATGGCGAGGCCGGAAAAATCGTTGATGTAAAAGTATTCTCGCGCGAAAACGGGGATGAACTGGCCCCCGGCGTTAACCAGCTGGTCAGGTGTTACATCGCACAGAAACGGAAGATTTCTGAAGGGGATAAGATGGCCGGCCGGCACGGCAACAAGGGTGTAATTTCTCGCATCATGCCGGAGGAAGATATGCCCTTCATGCCCGATGGGACACCGATTGAGATTGTACTCAATCCCCTGGGCGTTCCGTCAAGGATGAACATCGGACAGGTGCTGGAATGCCACCTGGGATGGGCTGCAAAAACCCTGGGGAGAAAGGTTGCGACCCCGGTTTTTGACGGTGCCAGCGAAAACGACGTGTTTGATACCCTAAAGCTGGCCGGATTGCCGGTAACCGGCAAAACACCCCTCTATGACGGGCGAACCGGCATGCCCTTTGACAACAAAATTACAGTGGGCTATATGTACATGCTGAAACTGGCCCACCTGGTGGACGACAAGATTCACGCCCGCTCCACAGGCCCATATTCACTGGTTACGCAGCAGCCCCTGGGCGGCAAAGCCCAATTCGGCGGGCAGCGTTTCGGTGAGATGGAGGTTTGGGCGCTGGAGGCCTATGGCGCATCCTACACCTTGCAAGAAATTCTCACCGTTAAGTCCGACGACGTGGTAGGCCGCGTAAAAACTTACGAGGCCATCGTTAAGGGTGAAAACATCCCTGAACCCGGGGTGCCCGAGTCCTTTAAGGTATTGATCAAAGAGCTGCAGAGCCTGGGTCTGGATGTGAAGGTCCTTTCCGAAGATGATCTGGAAATCGAAATCCGGGAAGTTGAGGAAGACATAACGGAAACAGCCAAGGAACTAGGGATTGACATTCAGGGGGATGCGCCGCTGGAGGAAGCTCTGGATGTCGAGGTAACAGAAGATGAGTATTTTGATGAAAACCTGGACGACATCAATTATGATGACCTCGAATAGTACCTTAGGCGAAGGGAGAGAGATTCTTTGCTAGATGTCAATAATTTCGACCGGATGAGAATAGGTCTGGCTTCTCCTGAGCAAATCCGCGCCTGGTCCAGCGGGGAGGTAAAAAAGCCTGAAACCATTAACTACCGGACTCTGAAGCCCGAACGGGACGGACTGTTTTGCGAAAAGATTTTCGGACCTACCCGCGACTGGGAATGTCACTGCGGCAAGTATAAACGCGTACGCTATAAAGGCATTGTCTGCGACCGCTGCGGTGTAGAAGTCACCCGTTCCAAGGTAAGGCGCGAGCGCCTGGGCCATATTGAACTGGCTGCTCCCGTATCCCATATCTGGTATTTTAAAGGTATTCCCAGCCGTATGGGGCTCCTCCTGGACATGTCTCCACGGGCACTGGAAAAAGTACTCTACTTCGTTTCTTATATTGTCATCGACCAGGGAGAAACTCCGTTGATGAAAAAGCAGCTGCTGACGGAGACAGAGTACCGGGAGTACCGGGAGAAATATGGCAACAAATTCGCCGCCGGCATGGGGGCTGAGGCCATCAAGGTCCTGCTGGAGGACATTGACCTGGACAAGTTGAACCGTGAACTGCGCCAGGAGTTGAAAGAAGTTACGGGCCAGCGCAAAGTCCGGGCTATCCGCCGGCTTGAAGTGGTGGAGGCTTTCAACAATTCGGGCAACCAGCCTGTGTGGATGATAATGGATGTTATCCCGGTGATCCCGCCCGAACTCCGCCCCATGGTTCAGTTGGATGGCGGCAGGTTTGCCACTTCCGACTTAAATGACCTATACCGGCGGGTAATAAACCGCAACAACCGCTTAAAACGCCTTTTGGATTTGGGGGCTCCGGACATCATCGTCCGCAACGAGAAGCGCATGCTGCAGGAAGCGGTGGACGCTCTGATTGACAACGGTCGCCGCGGCCGGCCTGTCACCGGACCCGGCAACCGGCCGCTGAAATCCTTGAGCGATATGCTGAAAGGAAAGCAGGGACGCTTCCGTCAGAATTTGCTGGGTAAACGGGTTGACTACTCCGGCCGTTCGGTCATCGTGGTCGGGCCGGAACTCAAACTGCACCAATGCGGCCTGCCGAAGGAAATGGCCCTGGAACTCTTTAAACCCTTTGTGATGAAGCGGCTGGTCAACGACGGGCACGCTCATAATATCAAGAGCGCCAAGCGGATGGTGGAGAGGGTCAGGCCGGAAGTCTGGGATGTGCTGGAAGAAGTCATCAGCGAACACCCAGTGCTGTTAAACCGGGCGCCGACCCTGCACCGGCTGGGGATTCAGGCCTTTGAACCGATACTTGTAGAGGGGAGGGCCCTGCAAATCCACCCCCTGGTGTGTACAGCCTACAATGCAGACTTTGACGGCGACCAGATGGCAGTACATGTACCTTTGTCAGCCGAAGCCCAGGCGGAGGCGCGGCTTCTGATGCTTTCCGCCCATAACATCCTTAATCCGAAGGATGGGCGTCCGGTTGCTTCTCCGACTCAGGACATGGTGCTCGGGTCCTACTACCTTACCATGGAGAAACCTGGGGCTAAGGGCGAAGGCAAGCAGTTCATGAGCTATGATGAAGCCTTTATGGCTTATGAGTTTGGCGAAGTGGAGCTGCATGCCAAAATCAAGATCCGGGTTGACGGCGTGTCAAAAGAGACCACTGTGGGCCGGATGGTGTTCAATTCGGTTATACCTGAAGAAGTTGGCTATATTAATGAAGTGGCCAGCAAAAAGGTATTGGGCAACATTGTCGCCAAATGTTACAGGCTTTTGGGCAATGCGGCCACGGCTGACATGCTGGACGGCATTAAAAAGCTTGGCTTTACCTATTCTACCCGGGCAGGGATTACAGTTGGCATTTCCGATATCGTGGTGCCTGTCGAAAAAAGAAAGATCCTAAGTGAGGCAGATGCCTCTGTGGGCCAGGTGGAGCAGCAGTTCCGCCGCGGCTTGATTACCGATGAAGAAAGGTACCAACTTGTTATCGGAATCTGGAACAAGGCCACCGATGAAGTAACCAAGAGCCTTATGGACACGCTGGACAGGTTTAATCCGGTTTATATGATGGCAACTTCCGGCGCAAGGGGCAACATCCAGCAGCTGCGGCAGTTGGCGGGAATGAGGGGCTTGATGGCCGACCCATCCGGGCGGACCATCGAACTGCCGATTAAGGCCAATTTCCGTGAAGGCCTGACGGTTTTGGAGTACTTTATCTCCACGCACGGCGCCCGTAAAGGCTTGGCGGATACCGCCCTCAGGACCGCTGACTCCGGTTATCTGACCCGCCGCCTGGTGGACGTCTCGCAGGATGTGATTGTGCGGGAAGAAGACTGCGGCACCAGTGTTGGAATCACGGTGGATTCGATCAAAGACGGCAGCGAGATAATTGAAAAGCTGGAAGAACGTCTGGTTGGACGCTATACTCTGGAGGAAATCGTTGACCCCGAGACAGGTGAAATCCTGGCCTCGCCGGAGCTGGAAATCAGCGAAGATGCGGCCAAGAGGATAGCTGCTCTCAATGAATCCGTCAAGATACGCTCGGTTTTAACCTGTAAAACCCGCTATGGTGTCTGCAAAAAATGCTACGGCCGCAACCTGGCAACAGGCAGGCAGGTAGAGATTGGCGAAGCTGTGGGTATTATCGCTGCTCAATCCATCGGTGAGCCCGGCACTCAGCTGACAATGAGAACCTTCCACACCGGCGGTGTAGCCGGGGACGACATCACCCAAGGTTTGCCGCGGGTGGAAGAGCTGTTTGAAGCCCGCAAGCCCAAAGGGCAGGCAATAATCGCCGAAGTTGAAGGCAAGGTCACGCTGCACGAAGTCAAGGGCCGGCGGGAAGTGGAAGTCCTGGCGGATAACGGTGAGCGCCACCCTTATCCGATTCCTTTCGGTTCACGCCTGAAGGTAAAGACCGGACAGGTCATCGAGGCGGGCGATGAGCTCACAGAGGGCTCGGTCAATCCACATGATATCCTTAAAGTTAAAGGCATCAGGGGTGTTCAGATTTATCTGCTGCGGGAAGTTCAACGGGTTTATCGCCTGCAGGGCGTTGATATCAACGACAAGCATATTGAGGTCATGGTGCGCCAGATGCTGCGCAAGGTCAAAGTGGAAGACCCCGGAGACACAGGCCTTTTGCCCGGCGGCCTCATTGATGTGTTTGATTTTGAAGAGGAAAATGCCAAAGTTATCGCTGAGGGCGGTGAGCCGGCAACTGCCAGGCCGATTCTGCTGGGAATCACCAAGGCATCTCTGGCAACGGACTCATTCCTCTCTGCAGCTTCCTTCCAGGAAACCACAAGAGTATTGACTGAAGCAGCCATTAAAGGCAAAGTCGATCCTCTCCTGGGTTTGAAGGAAAATGTGATCATAGGCAAGCTGATCCCGGCAGGCACCGGTATGTCGCGCTACAGGAACATCAAAGTGGGCTTAGAGGGTGAAAAACCTTTAGCTTGACACCATTTTTAGTAAATGTTACAATCATATAGTGCGATTTTCAGAAGGAGCCAAATTATATGCAATTGGAAAGGTTAAAAGCTGCCAAGCAAAAAACTGTTGGCTTAAAACAAACCTTGAAAGCAGTTGAAAAAGGGCAAGCCAAAATTGTTTTTATTGCCGATGATGCCGAACAGCATGTTACCAGACCGTTGTTGAAGCTGTGCTCCGAAAAGGCGGTACCGGTAGAGGTGGTTGCCGGCATGGAAGAATTGGGCAAAGCCTGTAATATCGAAGTGGGCGCAGCCACTGCCGCCGTTCTGCAAGAATAAACCACTGAAAAGGTTGCTGCTTGCCCGGGCGCCTGCCCGGGCAAGGCTGCGGCATTTATTTGACATTTTGGGAAGGAGGTGTACGTCATGCCTACGATTAGCCAATTGATTCGTCACGGTAGAGAAACCATTGAGAAAAAATCAACTGCTCCTGCACTGCAATGGGGTTTAAATTCTTTGA
>JAJZPO010000032.1 GCA_021811155.1 Bacillota bacterium
TGTGAGCTTTTTTCATCCAACCGTGAGACTCCCACTTCTACAAGTGGGAGTGGTCCCCCGCGCTCTGCTTCGGTGGGGATAGACTCCCCCACCGAAGTCTCGAGGTTCAACTTTAGTTGAACGAGTTCACTCGCTGCTGGTGCTGAAGCCAGCATGGGTGTCTGCCCTGAACTGAAATTGAACCTCCGGAACAGTTTTAAAACGGCGAGCGGGTGTCAACCGCTTGATTACGGCGTACAACTTCTATATAATTCTCCTTATCATCATGCCGGAAGTGGGCCACGTCAAATGAGCAGATTTCTGCTGCGCTTGGGCAGCGTTACAAAGAAACAAAGAAACACTCTTATCACTGCCGCCCTGCTGATTCTCGTCTCTGTTTTTGGTTACTATTTCGTTTCCAGCAATGAAAGTTATTACCCTATGACCATTGCCAAAATCACCTCAATCGCCGCAGCGAAAGCACAGGCAGAAACCGGCGAGCAGATTACCCAAAAACTCAGCGCCATTGTAATGAACGGCCCGCACAAGGGTGAGGCAATCAGTCTCCAGAACACAGCATCCTATTCCCGGGCTACAGAGTTGGATCTGAAGGCGGATGACGAAGTTTTTGTCACGCTGAAGCAAAATCCTGCTAATCAGATCATCTCCGCCCAGATACTAGATTTTAAGCGGGATACACACCTGGCCTATATCACCATTCTATTTGTCCTGCTCATTCTGCTGGTGGGAGGTTTCAAGGGTTTCAGGTCCTTGGCCAGTGTAGCTGTCAACATTACGATTGTTTCCGCTGTAACTCAATTGTTTCTGCATGGCTACAACCTGGTCCTGATTGCCGCAGCAGCCAGTCTCTTGTTTATTGTGCTTTCCATTTCGCTCGTGAGCGGACTGAACAAGAAAACTTTTGCGGCCGTTATCGGCACCGTCATCGGCACTTTCGCTTCGATGCTGCTGGCTGCGGCCGTAATGCTGCTTACTCATAACAATGGCGTGCATTATGAGGAAATGGAATTTCTGACATCTCCGCCCCAGCCAATATTCATGGCTGAAATCTTGATCGGCACCTTGGGCGCAATCATGGATATTGCCATTACTATTTCTGCGTCTGTGGAGGAAATGTACCAGAAAAATCCGCAGACCGAGAAGAAAAACCTGATGGCTTCCGGTATGGAAATTGGCAAAGATATTATGGGCACCATGGCCAACACCTTGGTCTTTGCCTACATCAGCGGTAGCATACCCCTGATATTGCTCTGGCTGGCCAATGGCAATTCACCTTTTTATATTGTCAACATCAATATTTCGCTGGAGATCATCCGGGCCCTGACCGGCAGCATTGGCATCGTGCTGAGCATTCCGGTCACTTTGTTTGTAACGGTCATGCTGCTCAAAAAACACCGGATCGGAGAAGGTTTGCAGTCATGAATACAGCGGTTGTGCTCTTGCTTATCCTGTTCGTCTTGATGGCAGCCATCGGCGGAACCAGAGGCGTAAAATCTTTCTTTACGCTGTGTCTCAACTTTATCACCCTGTTTATTATGCTTGGGCTCATCGTCTTCAAGCTTGATCCCATCAAGGTAACCGTTTTCGGCTCCATTATCATCACTTCCATTACCCTGTTTTATATAAACGGCATCAACCGCAAGACTGTCGCGGCTTTGCTCTCAGTGACCCTGGTGGTGCTGCTTACTTTGCTCTTAACCTATAAGATGGGGACAAATGCAAATATCCAGGGATTCAGTACGGAGCAATCTGAAAGCGTGGCATATTTGACCCAGAATGTTCAGGTGAATTTTGTCAAAATCGTTATCTGTGAAATCCTGCTCGGCTTGTTGGGCGCGATTATTGATGTGTCCATCTCCATAGCCTCATCCATGCAGGAAATCTACAGGCACGATTCCCTGGTTACCCGCCAGGACTTGCTCAGATCCGGCATGAAGATTGGCCGGGACATTCTGGGGACAATGACCAACACCCTGCTTTTTGCCTACATCGGCGGCTTCCTGCCCTTAATCATCTGGTTTAGCAAGCTCAACTATACCCTTTCCGACATCTTGAACGCCAAAGTATTTGTCTCGGAAGTTTTTCAGATTTTGAGCAGCGGCATAGGCATCATCCTGATTATCCCCGTAACCGCCCTTATAACTTCGGCAGTACTCTTTTTGGGCAGGAGTCAGAAGTCAGAATCAGTGTGGGACGATGGGGACGGTTCTGAGCGTCCTAGCAAATCCTGACGAATCTTGCTGAAACGCTTGTAAATTCTGACTTCTGACTCCTGAGTTCTGAATTCCAGCTTAAAAGAAAGCGGCAGGCTAAGCCTGCCGCTTTCTTTTAAGCCTATTCTCCTGCTCTGAGTGAGCGCTTCAAGATTTTGCCGCTGGCGTTCTTGGGCAGAACGTCCATGAATTCCACCAGCCTGGGCACCTTGTAGGCTGCCATGCGTTCCTTGCAGAAGGCAACTACTTCCTCTTCCGTGGCTTTGGCCCCTGGTTTCAGCGAAACATAGGCCTTGGGAATTTCACCCTTGGCCGCATCGGGTACGCCGATTACGGCAGCCTCCAGCACTGCAGGATGGGTATACAGGACTTCTTCCACTTCCCTGGGATAGATGTTGTAGCCGCCGCAGATCAGCATGTCCTTTTTGCGGTCCACGATGTAGAGATAGCCGTCTTCATCTGCTTTCCCCAGGTCCCCGGTGTGGAACCAGCCGTCGCTGAAGGCCTGTTCGGTAGCTTCGGGCATGCCCCAATAACCTTTAAATACCCCGGGTCCCTTGACCGTGATTTCTCCTACCTCTCCCTGCGGCACTTCGTTATTTTCCTCGTTCACCAGCCTGATCTGCCAGTTTTCCGCGGGAAGGCCGATGGAGCCGGCTTTGCCATGGCCCAGCCTGCCGTAAGTGCAGGTGGAACTGGTTTCTGTGGAGCCGTAGCACTCGCAAAAGCCCACCCCAAAGGCCTGTTCAATCAGGGAGATGTATTCGGCAGGCATGGCTGCACCGGCAGACTGGGCAAAGCGCCAGGCGCTGAGGTCATATTTGCCGGGGTCAGCCTGATAGGTTTGCAGCATGTAGATGTACATGGTGGGTACAGCGGCAAAATGGGTGACCTTAAACTTACTCAAAAGTTCCAGCGCCTTATCCGGGAAAAAGCGCGGCGCGGTGACTACGGCCGAGCCTTTGTACATGGGGCCAAGCACAGTCAGCACAAAGAAGATGTGGCAAAAGGGCGTTCCGGTAAAAAACCTGTCCTGGTCATTCAGGTGCAGGGTACAGTTCCCGTTCAACTCGCCGTTGTAGTAGAAATTCCCGTGCGTGAGCATTGCGCCCTTTGGCTGGCCGGTGGTGCCTGAGGTGTAGAGGATTGTCACCACGTCGTCCTCGGCGCACTCGGCCATGGGCAATTCGCTTTCGCCACCTGCCAAAAGGTCGGCGTAAGAAACCGCGCCATCTACCTTATCCCCAACCACTACCAGGTTCTCCAGGGCAGGTAGCTGGTCACGGATATCCAGCACGTGTTTTTGAGCTTCATCAGAGGCTGCCACCAGCACTTTGGTTTGGGCGTTGTTAACTATGTAGGTGATCTCACTGCTCTTATACATGATGTTAAAAGGCACCGCGATAGCGCCAAGTTTGGTAATCGCAAAATATGTTACCAGATATTCGGGCGAATTGGGCAGGTACATGGCCACCCGGTCACCTTTGCTGACACCCAATTTGCGCAAACCGTTGCCCATCCTGTTTACCTGCAGTTCAAACTCTTGCCAAGACCATTGGACCGTTTCAGAGAGTACCGCCGGCGAGTTTGGAATCCGCCTGACGTTTTTTTCAATGATTTGAGCTAAATTCATCCTCTCTCCTCCTTCTGGCAATTTCCAAAGCTAACATCGCAGCTATTGCAGCAGAAACGCCAAGGAAGCCGCAAGGGTACAACCCTTCGGCTCCCGCAGCCAGAGACTAACGTAAAATCTGGTTGGCAATAACCAAACGCTGGATTTGGTTGGTTCCTTCATAAATTTGCATGATTTTCGCGTCGCGCATCCATTTCTCCACCGGGTATTCGCGCGTATAGCCATACCCGCCCAGGATCTGGACCGCGTCAGTTGTTACTTTCATGGCCATGTCGGTCGCATAGGTCTTGCACATAGCCGACTCGGTAGTATAGGGCAGCTTTTGGTCCTTCAGGCTGGCTGCCTTCAAGACCAGCAAGCGGGCGGTCTCGATCGCCATCGCCATATCTGCCAGCATGAACTGGATGGCCTGGAAAGTAGCGATGGGCTTGCCGAACTGCACTCTCTCCTTGGCGTAGTTCAAGGCGGTTTCGTAAGCGGCTCTGGCCACCCCGACGGCCTGGGCCGCAACGGAAGGACGGGAAATGTCCAGGGTCTTCATGGCCACTTTGAAGCCATCCCCTTCCTGGCCCAAACGGTTTTCCACCGGCACCCGTACGTCTTCGAAAATCACTTCCGTGGTGTTGGAAGCCCGGATGCCCATTTTCTTTTCCTTTTTGCCGACTTTAAGGCCCGGTGTCCCCTTCTCCACCACAAAAGCGCTAATCCCCTTGGAGCCTGCTCCTCTGTCTGTGGTGGCAAAGACCGAGTAGATATCGGCCAGACCGCCGTTGGTGATAAAGCACTTGGCGCCGTTTATCACGTATTCATCGCCCTCGCGCCGGGCGGTGGTGGACATGGAAGAAACATCGGAACCGGCGTTGGGCTCAGTCAGGGCGAAGGCTGCCATATTGCCTTTTTCCACCAGCGGGCGCAGGAAACGGTCCTTCTGCTCAAATGTGCCCGCAATCAGGATTGGATAGCTGCCCAGGGAGTTGCCGCCAACCGAGGTGGCAATCCCGCCGCAGCCCCAGGCCATTTCTTCGGTCACCAGGCAGCTTGTTACCGCATCTACGTCCATGCCGCCGTGTTCCTCGGGCACGGCCAGGGCCCAGAGCCCTACCTCAACCAGTTTAGGGGCCAGTTCTTCGCGTGGGAACTTTTCCGCTTCGTCCCACTCCGCTGCATAGGGCCGGATTTCCTTTTCAGCAAAGGAATGGGCCATACGGCGGATAGCTTCCTGGTCTTCATTCAGACGAAAATCCATCCCGACATAAACCTCCTCACGTCATCGCGGGTTGCCGACAGTGGTTCTATACCTCCGTCAGTTCCGGCTTACTTGTACTTATAGAAGCCCTGGCCGCTCTTGCGGCCCAGTTTGCCGGCCCGGACCATTTGTTTGACCACTTGAGGCGCCGCGTATTGGTTATCGCGGAACTCATCGGCAAAGTACTCCATCACCAGGTAGCCGATGTCCACCCCGGTGAAGTCCATGAGTTCGAAGGGTCCCATGGGATAATTGAGGCCCAGTTTGACTGCGGTATCGATGTCTTCCACGGAAGCAACGCCTTCCTGCAGGAGTCTGGCTGCTTCGATCATCTGCGGGATCATGATCCGGTTGACGATAAAGCCGGGTGAATCCTTTTTGACTTCGACGGTGGTTTTGCCGAAAGCCTTGGCCAGTTCTGTGGCTGTGGCAATGGTCTCGTCGGAACTCTGCATGCCGCGGATAATTTCCACCAGGCGCATGATTTGGGCCGGGTTGAAGAAGTGCATGCCGCAGACTTTGTCCGGCCGGGTCGTGCAGGCGGCAATCTCGGTGATCGACATCGAGGATGTATTTGTGGCCAGGATTACCTCTGGGCGGCAGATTTTGTCCAGGGCCTGGAACACTTCCTTCTTCAGGTCCATCTTTTCCAAGACTACTTCAATGATGAAATCGGCGGGCGCCATGTCTTCCAGGGAAGTGGTGCCTTTGATGCGCTGCAGCGTGGCCTGGCGGGCATCCTCAGTCATCTTGCCTTTTTCCACGGATTTGGCCATGAACTTGTCCATGTTGCCGATGGAGCGGTCGACGAAGGCCATGTCGATATCCCGCAGGATGACATCATAGCCTGCCATGGCTGCCACGTGGGCAATCCCGGTGCCCATGGCGCCGGCTCCGACCACACCGATAGTGCGAATACTCATTAATAATTCCTCCTTATATCCTTTTGTGGTGCTTATGTAATTCTGACCTCCTAGGTCAGTCCCAGCAGCTTCGCCGCATTTCCGCCCAGGATCTTGTCCGGGCCGTCGGACGGCAGTGGCAGGGCAGCTACGGCTTCCATGTTGCGCCGGATATGGGGCATGCCGGGCCAGTCGCTGCCGAAGATCACCTTGTCCGTGTTGCGGGCCAGTTCGGGGAAATAGGTCATCAATTTTGCAGGGGGCAGACCGGAAATTTCCATGTACACATTGGGATGAAGCTTTGACAGGAAAAAGGCCTGCTGATACCAGAAACCCCTGCCCGAATGGGCCATAACCAGGTTCAGGCGCGGAAAGTCCATGGCTACATCATCCAGGTAGATTGGATCACCGTACTTTAAGCGGGAACCTTGAAATACCGATGAACCCATGTGAATCAGTACCGGAATGCCCAGGTCCTCAGCAGCCCGGTACAGTGGATAAAGCCGGGGGTCATTCGGATAATAATGTTGATAGGTGGGATACATTTTTAAACCCCTAAACCCTTCATCTTCCACTTTTCTGCGCAGTTCGTCGCCCAGATGGGTGTACAGGCAGGGATTGATATCGCAAAAGGGGATCAGGCGTGAACGTCCCCGGCAGAAATCCCTAACACGTTCGTTGGTGCACGTTCCTGTGCTGATCGGGCTCATCTCAGCCAGCACACACGCATAGTCAACCCCTTCGCCGGCCAGGAACTCCTCAAAAACGCCCGGGTCGTCATAGCGCTGTATATACTCCTCATAACCGGTGGGATGGGCTTCCTTCATCCACTCTGTTACCCAGGGCTGGTGAAAACTGTACACGCTTAAATGAACGTGAAAGTCTATCTTCAAATTGCAACTTCCCCCTCTGCATCGCACCCCTTTTTATCTCACCAGATGAAACAGCGTTTTATAGCCTAGCATAAACTTATGATAGCAAATATTCGCGAATAATTATTTGAAAATTCGGCCAAAGGTTGAATTCGTTCGTCAGAGAGTCGAAATCACCGCCTGAACCGATATCCTCTATGTGAGCTATTTATCGGTGAAATTTGGTTTGCGTTTTTCCATGAAAGCTGTCATGCCTTCTTTGCGGTCTTCACTGGCGAAGGAGAGCAGGAAATTCTGGATCTCCAGCTTCAAGGCCGAGGTAATATCCAGGTTTAAGCCTGTGTTGATAGATGCCTTCGCCATTTTCATGGCTACCGCGGGCTTGGACGCCAGCTTGGACGCCAGCTTGCGGGCTTCAGCCAGCAAATCCCCGGGTGGTACAACCTTGTTCACCAGGCCCAGCTTCTCAGCGCTCTCAGCGTCAATGATGTCACCGAGGAAGATCAGTTCCTTGGCTTTGGCTGCTCCGATTAAGCGCGAGAGGCGCTGCGTGCCGCCGGCACCGGGTATGATGCCTAGGTTGATCTCGGGCTGGCCGAACTTGGCTGTGCTTGCGGCGATGCGGAAATCACACGCCAGGCTGAGCTCGGTGCCTCCCCCCAGGGCCAGGCCGTTGACCGCAGCGATAACCGGCTTAGCCAAATTCTCAATCTTCTCCAATGCTATTCTCGAGACCTGACAGAACTCATACGCTTCCACTGGAGTCAGGTTAGCCATCTCGGTGATGTCAGCCCCGGCGGCAAAGGCCTTTTCCCCTTGGCCGGTGATAATCACCGCCTTGACGGCGGGATCGGCCTGCAGCTCATCGGCTGCCCGGCCCAGTTCCTGGAATACCTGACCGTTCAGGGGGTTCATTGGCGGCCTGTTCAAAGTGATTACAGCCACCCCGTTGTCTTTCTCGACCAGGATTACTTCATAGGCCATTGACTATTCCCCTTTCACTGGGGCAGGGCGCCCTGAAGGCGCCCGCCATATACTTATTTTAAACTCTCGTCCAATACCACAATCGACCTGAAGCCGTCGCCGGAGCGCAGGTAGTCAAGCCCTTCGTTAATCTGCTCCAGGCTGAAGCGTTTGGAGATCAAAGGCATAAGCGCCAGCTTGCCGGAACGCACCATTTCAATAACCCGGGGATAATCCACCGAACGGCAGCCCAGGGAGCCGATGACTTCCATCTCGCGGTACTGCATCCTGGCCACGTTTAAGGGCATGGGATGTTCTGAGTAACCCACTATAACCAGCCTGCCGCCATTTTTGGCGCATTTGTAGGCGGTTTCCTGGGTCTTAGTATTGCCGATGCACTCAAAGACAATTTCCGCGCCGCCATTGGTCAGCTTGCGCACGGCCTTGGCCACATCAGGCGCTTCAGCGGCGTTGATCACAGCTACAGCTCCTAATTCCAACGCCTTGTCCAGTTTCTTCTGGTTGATGTCGATGGCGATGACCGAACCTCCGGCAGAGTTGGCCACCTGCACCAGGTTCAGGCCGATGCCGCCGCAGCCGAACACTACCACCTGGTCACCCGGCTGGACTTTGCCCCGGTTTTTCACCGCATGGTAAGGAGTGGTAACCGCATCAGCGATAACGCAGCCTTCCTGCAGCGGGATTTCATCGGGCATCTTGAAGCAGTCCTTGGCAGGAGCCTTGATGTACTCGGCAAAGCCGCCGTCCACATCATTGCCGGGCATGACCATGCTGTTGCAAATGTTCTCGCGGCCGGATCGGCAGTTTTCACATACACCGCAGCCCATGACAGCCGGCAGGAGGACTCTGTCCCCTACCTTGAAGTTGGAGACGTTGGGGCCGGCTTCCGCCACCACACCGGATATTTCGTGTCCCAGGATGAGGGGAGGCTTTTTAAAAGTGGGGACGCCGTGGTCGATATAATGCAGGTCGGTATGGCAGAGGCCGCAAGCTGCGACTTTTACCAGGATCTCCTCAGCATTAATCTCGGGTTTCGGAACTTCCTCGACCTTCAGGGGTTGGTTCGGGCCATAGAATACTGCAGCTTTCATGTAATACACCTCCTGTTTTGGTTGGCAAAGATTATTACCCGCTACTGGTTCAACTGCCTCAACTTATAGCGCAGTATTTTACCGGAAGCCGTTTTCGGCAGCTCATCCAAAAACTCTATCCAGCGCGGGAACTTGTAGGGGGCTATCTTGTTCTTGACAAACTTCTTGATATCATCGGCCAGCTCCTGCGAGGGAGTATACCCGGGATTAAGCACAATGTAGGCCTTGGGTTTTTCCAGGTTGTCGTTGTCCACTGCCCCGATCACCGCACATTCAAACACGGCGTCATGTTCCATCAGGGTGTACTCCACCTCGATGGGGGACACCCAGATTCCGCCCGGTTTCAGCATGTCATCGTTTCTGCCCACATACCAGAAATACCCGTCGGCATCTTTATAATATTTATCTCCTGTATTAATCCAGCCGCCGAAGAAAGTGTCCTTATTTTTTTCGTGCTTGTTCCAGTAATAAGCGCAAATGCTGTCCCCGCGCACCATCAAGCTGCCGATCTCGTCCACTTCTGTCTCTTGCCCGTCCGGATCCACAATTTTGGCCTCATAGCCAGGGACCGGTTTGCCGCTTGCCCCCGGTTTGATGTCACCGGGGCGGTTGGTGATGAAAATGTGGGCAATTTCGGTGGAGCCGATGCCATCCAAAATATGCAGGTTGAATTTCTTCAGCCAGGTCTCATACACAATTTTGGGCAGCGCTTCACCGGCTGAGACACAGTAGCGGATGGAACTCATGTCCAGATCAGGTGTGCTGTCAGCAATCTGGAGCATGCCGGCATAGGCGGTGGGAACGCAGAAAAACAGAGTCGGCCTGTATTTCATCACTGTCTGGAAGATCCCGGGGGGTTTCGCCTGCTCAGGCCACAGCACTGTGGCGGCTCCTACCCTGAATGGGAAATACAGGGCATTGCCCAGGCCGTAGGCAAAGAACAGCTTTGCTACTGAGAAGGTGATGTCATCTTCTGTAATTTTCAGGATATTCTTGGCGTACAGGTCCGCTGCCACCAGCATATCATGGTGCAGATGTACGGCCCCTTTGGGAAAACCTGTGGAGCCTGAACTGTAGAGCCAGAAGGCCGCATCATCCTTGCTGGTGTCCGCTGCTTCCAGCTCATCGGAAGCGCCGGAAATCAGCTCGGCAAAGGACAATTGGCCTGGACCAGGGTTGCCTACTACTACCACATGCTTGAGATAGCGCAGTTCTGCGCGGATTTCGTCAATGGCCGGCAGCAATCCTTCGCTGACTACAATGATTTTGGCCCGGCTGTCATTGAGCAGGTAGACATAATCCTTCGGTTTCAGAATCGTATTGGTGGGTATGGGTACAGCCCCCATCTTGATGGCGCCAAAAAAGCTGTAGGCAAACTCCGGACAGTCATATAGCAGGAGCATGACCCTGTTCTCTATCTCCAGGCCCAGCTGTTGGAAAACATTGCCCATCCTGTTGACATTGCGATAAACTTCTTCATAAGTTATGGCCTGGTCCTGGTAATAGATTGCGACCTTTTGGCCCCTGCCTTCCTGCAGGTTTTTATCCACCAATTCCACTGCCACATTGAGTCTGTCCGGGTATTCCAATAAAATGTCACTCACAGGCTCCAACCTCCTTCTCCTCTGACTTTTTTCTCAGCTGCTCGTCTCCAGAGTAACCCTATGCTCCTTCGGAACCCTGAAGCGTTGAAATGCCTTGACAGGCAGGACGAAGGAACGGCCCTGAACGTCCTCATCGGACTTCGGACTTCGGACCTCTGACCTCTGGCTTCTGACCTCTGACCTCTGGCTTCCGGCCTCCGACTTAGAGCATGCCCCTTACTATCCCTTTAGGATCTACCTGGCGCAAATACTTAAGCTCTGTTTCCGTTGGTTCGGTCGTAACGGGAATCTGGTCCGGAATGACAAGTTCAAAACCGGTATTCTCCACCACCTGTGCCAAAGTTACTCCTGGATGCAGTGATTTTAAGCGCATCAGCTTGGATTTTTCGTCGAAATCCATCACGCACAAGGGAGTCACAACCAGGGAAGGGCCGCTGCCCGGCAAACCTTTTGCCGCCCATGTTTCCGGGCCGTCCAGGAATCCGGGTCCGCTGTTGAAGTCGACTTTTTCCACCAGAGTTCTGGCGTTATGGGACATGGTGTAAATCACCACCCGGCCTGCTCTGGGCAAAAAGGGAAGGCCTACCGTGCCCGGTCCCCGCAGGGCCGGTTTTTCCCAGTCCCCGATGCAAATCAGGTTGCAGTTGCCATACTAGCCAACTAGGAGCCCCCCGGCAAAGAAAACATCGAAACGCCCGCCGTGGCCCTCGAGCAGAATTACGTCAGGAAGAGCAAGAGCGGCATCAGAGCGCAGGTTATCTTCATCACAGGAGGAAAATACCAATGGATCAAGCTGGGGATTTACGGCGCCGCTTCCACCGGCAATGTAGTAAAGGTTAGGAGCATGAGTAAGTTGCGACATGCGGCAGGCAGCCATAGGTACCATACTGACCGCGCCCATCACCGCAACTTCGCCGTCTTTGAGATGGCGAGCCATGACACAGGACATCAGTTCCGCAGTGGAATATGCTTTGTCACTCATTTGACCCACCCCCTGTCTGCAGCGCCTTCAGGTTGTCCATACCAATGGCAGAGGGGTATTCCTCTGCTGAAACCCCGTTCACATACCGGCTGAGGTACTCCCCGAACGCGACCGGGTCCTTGCAGGACTTCAGATACCCTTTGAGATGAGCTTCGTCAAAGGTGTAGTAGCCATGCGATGCGGTGGGATGGCAGCC
The DNA here is from genome assembly GCA_021811155.1 of Bacillota bacterium. Taxonomy (GTDB): domain Bacteria; phylum Bacillota; class Desulfitobacteriia; order Desulfitobacteriales; family JAJXUE01; genus JAJZPO01. The sequence continues at coordinate 11,724 of JAJZPO010000032.1, forward strand.
GAAGGGGGCTTCCACTACGGCTGAGACCAGGAAGCCAGGTACGTTTACCTTGGTGGAGCCGTATTTTTGCGCCAGGTTGGGGACGATTTTCTCAACCTGGAGTATGACGGCGCTGGAGGCAAAAATCATTTGGCGGTCCGTGAATTCGGCGCCCTTAAAGATGGCGTTGCCGTACGGATCAGCCTCCTGGCAGTGAATCAGGGCTACGGCAGGCTTGATGGGCGCCGCAGTCATTACCTGCTCCCCGGTATAGGGGTCGGTGGTAAAGCGGTAAAGATCAGGATTCACCCTGGGTATGTCCGTAAGCTCCAAACCTTTGGGATAGGGAATAAAGGGTAGTCCGCCTGCTCCGGCCTGCAAACCGTACACGAGAAAAGGTTCATCGCACTCCAGCAGCTTAACGGTCTTCTTTTCCACACTGCGGCGGAAATTCGCTGCCAATCCCAGATGCTCAAAACCCACATAGGCGGTCAGTATTTCTTCCACCATATTGCTGCCGATTAGGATGTCTGCGTTGATACAAGCTGACGGGCTGGTAATCAGGCGCTTTACTTTTCTGTTCTGGCGGATCAGCTCCCGCACCAAAGTCATAGGGTTGTTGTGCATGTGCATGCCGCCCACGGCCAGAGACTCGCAGTGTTCCGGCACGAAACGGCTGATCGCTTCCCTGGCGGACATTACTTTGCTGGTACGCTCCATCATGTCACTCCTTTCTTTATCTTTTATTGGTCTGTTTGAGGATGAAAAACGCGTACATTTAAGCCATGAGCTTTTTGCACTCTTCCGTCAGGACCGGAACAACCTGGAACAAGTCTCCGACTATGCCGTAATCGGCAACAGCGAAAATGTTAGCTTCCGGGTCTTTGTTGATGGCCACAATTACCTTTGATGACCCCATGCCGGCTAAATGCTGGATAGCGCCGGAGATGCCGCAGGCAATATACAGAGTGGGTGAAACAGTTTTTCCGGTTTGCCCGACTTGGAATTTATGCTCCTTCCAGCCGGAGTCAACGGCTGCCCGGGAAGCTCCTACTGCCGCACCCAGCACATCAGCCAGATCTTCCAGCATGACATAGTTCTCAGGGCCTTTCATGCCCCGGCCGCCCGAGACGATGATGTTGGCTTCAGTAAGTTCCACCCTTCCGGCGGCCTGACTGATCACATCCTTCAGGATCGCCCGCAGGTCAGCTTCATCAACGCTCACCGGCACAGTGACAACATTGGCTTCCCTGGCCGCAGGCTCAGCTAACGGGAAAATATTGGGCCGCACGGTAGCCATGATTGGCCGGGCTGACGGGCTGGCAACTTTGGCAAAGGCCTTGCCGGCATAAATCGGACGGGTTAAGTTGACGAAATTGGCTGCGTCGGACTCGATTCCCACACAGTCGATGGCCACATCGACACCTGCCCTTGTGGCAACCCGCGGGGCCAGGTCTTTGCCGATGGCGGTGTTGCCGAACAGAACCAGGTTGGGCTCATTTTCTCTGATCAATTTGGCCAGGACAGAAGTATAGGCGCCGGTGGTATAGGCTGCGAGTTTGGCGTCATCTGCCAAATACACCTTGTCCGCCCCGTACTGGGCTGCTTCACCTGCCAGGCTGCCGATTCCCTGACCGAGAATTACAGCAGCCAGTTCCTCACCTTTTTCATTAGCCAGAATCTTTGCCTGGCTCAGGAGCTCCAAGGATACTTTGCGTATTTTACCTTGGGATTGTTCTACAAAAACCCAAATTCCTTTAGCCATTTTCCAGCTCTCCTCCTTTTCCTGTAACCACTAAATTACTTTGGCTTCGCCCCGCAGCAGCTTGGCTAATTCGGCAGCAGCAGCGGCAGGTTCACCGTCGATTTTGCGACCGGCCTTGCGGGCGGGGGGCAGGGAAAAACCGAGGATTTGCAGCTTACCGGCCACAGCGGCAGGATCAAGGCCCAGATCAACCAGCGTTGCGGTCTTAAGTTCCTTTTTCTTGGCTTTCATGATCCCGGCAACGGTGGGATAGCGGGGGTTGTTCAAGGATTTCTGGGCTGAGAAAACAGCCGGCAGGGTCACCTCAATCAGCTCCGAACCACCGTCAACTTCACGGCTGGCAACAGCTTTGCTGCCGTCTATTTCGAGCTTGGTCACGGTGTTTACATGGGGTATGCCAAGCGCTTCGGCAACACGGCCGGAAATTTTGCTGCCGTAATCGATAGCGACCCGCCCGGTCAGAATGATGTCGGGGTTGAGGCCGCTTACGGCTTTGGCCAGGGCCTGGGCTGCGGCAAACTCGTCCGAGGCAGCCTGAATAGCGGGGTCGTTAACCAGGACGGCCCGGTCAGCTCCCATGGCCAGGGCGGTGCGCAAGGTCTCCTGGGCCTTATCTGTGCCCACGCTGACTGCAATCACCTCGCCGCCGAACTTTTCTTTCAGCAGGAGCCCCTCTTCCACAGCGTTTTCATCGTAGGGGTTCATGATCAGGGTTACGTTACTGTCATCGATCTTTCCGTCGCTGCCGATGACAATTTTGGCCTCGGTATCAAACACCTGCTTGACGAGAACCACGATGTTCATTTAACTTTCCTCCTCTTGCAATCATGCATGGCCAAATTGGGATTCAAACACAAAGCCTGGCCCCGAACGGTGAGTCAGACCGTGTCGAAGGGAATCGAAAGTGAGGCGGTTGAAAACCGTCCCCGGCTGACTCACTTTGAATCATCGGACAGCTCTTTCTGCTTCGGGAATCGGAGGCGGAACAGGCTCGCCGGAAATCTTCGTCACCGCGCCAAAGCGAGAGGGGCAAGCTTCGAAGCAAGTTCCGCATTTAATGCATTTTTCCTGGTCTATTACGTGAATCTGCTTCTTGGCGCTGATAATCGCTTCGGCCGGGCATCTCTGGGCGCAAATCGTACAGGCCTTACACTTGCCCGGATCAATGTAGTAGGAGGTTACTTCACTGAACAACCTGTCTATCTCGTCCCGGGTAAAATGATCGTTGTATTCTGCCTCGTTCTCAATTCGTGCCGCCAGTTTTTCTTTTTTCGCTATCTTGATGTAGGGGACCAGCTTCGTAACTTCTGCCAGCTTGGAATCTAATTCCTTGGCGTCTATTCCTTCGCCTTTGCCGAGCGGCCCTAATTCCTTCACCGTTTTGCCAAAATCACTCATGATTTCGGCGAAACGTATTCCGTCACCGGAAGACATGGTCTCGAGCCTTAGCCTTTCCGGGTTCAGCCCTATATGCTCCATTATTTTTTTAGCCAGAAGCACCATATTTAGGGCATGGTAATTTCCGTGTGTGCCATAATTGCATTCATTAAATTTGCAACCACCGATAAACACCCCGTCCATTCCATTTGAGAAGGCCCTGAACACAAATGCCAGATCCACTCTGCCGGAACACATGACGCGAATGAGCCTGCTTTCAGTTGAAAATTGTAGTCTGGAAACTCCAGCCATATCAGCAGCTCCGTATGCTCACCAATGGCAGACAAAACCCAATATTCTTGGTTTGAATTCAAGTGCTGCACTCATTTGTTCTCACCTCCTTGGCATTGTTGGCACTACTCTAGAGGAGAATTCAGGAGTCAGGAGTCAGAATGGCTTAAGTTTATTAAGTTTCTGTCTCCTGTCTTCTGTCTTCTGCTCCTAACTTGTGGATTCTGAGTCTTGGGGTCCTGCGGAAGAGCAAGAACCGTCCCTTTGCTTCATGCCGCAAACGTAGCCGGCATTCACAGAAGGGGCCCCCGCGAAATTTAAGCTCAAAAGACCAGTCCCAAGAATTTCGCGGGGATAAGGAAGCGAGCATTCGTGCTCCCGTTCGGTCGCTCGCCGAGCATGCTAACGGCTCCTCCGTAATGCTTCTCTGCGCAGAAAGAAAATTCACCCTTGAGCTTACAGGTCTGTTTTCATTCATCAGCGGTGCCGTGAAGCGGCATGCAAGTCTGAATTCTGTGTTCTGACCCATTATCCTGGCCTACAAGCAAGAAGCTGCATCAATCTGACTGATGACCTCTTCATCTGTGAAGTGTTTGAGGGAAATGGCCCCGGTGGGACACTTTGAGTTGCAGAGCCCGCAGCCTTTACAGAGGACAGGAATCATCCCGGCCTTTTTGCCTTGGCGTGTCTCAGTAAACTCAATGGCGCCATAAGAACACGCCGAGATACATGCCCCGCACCCCATACATTTGCGCTCATTTATCTCGCAAACAGAGCCGGAGGCTACCACTGTATCCCGGGAGAGAAGGGTCAAAGCCCTCCCGGCAGCTGCATAAGCCTGGCTGACGGTCTCCGAGATAAACTTGGGATAGTGGGCCATACCGCACAGATAAACGCCCTCTACAGCAAAATCAACAGGTTTTAGTTTGACATGGGCTTCTTTGAAGAAACCGTCTGGATTGGTAGTTACGTTGAATAACTTGGTTGCTTCCTGGCTTCCGGCCGACGGAATAACTGCTGCGGCCAAGACGAGGTAGTCTGCCTCCAGTTCCAGCTTCTTGCCTAAGATGGGGTCGGTCACACTGACCTTTAAGACATTCTTGCCGCTTTCTCCCCGGCCAGGTTCCACCTCCGGCTTGTCATCAGCTTCATAGCGGATGAACCGCACCTCTTTGCCTGCGGCTTCGCGGTAGAAATCCTCATTAAACCCATAGGTCCTGATATCCCGGAAGAGCATATAGATGTCCATCTGCGGGTTTATTTCTTTTAGTTTCAGGGCGTTCTTGATGTTCTCGCTGCAGCATACCCGGCTGCAGTAGTTCCTGTCTTCATTCCTGCACCCGACGCATTGGATCATTACCAGGCTCTCGGCATTTGTGATCCTTTCGTCTCCACTGGCGATTTTCTCATCCAACTCCAGGTGGGTCATCACCCTGTCGTCTTCCCCATACAGGTATTCGGTGGGTTCATAGACTTCAGCGCCTGTGGCGAGGATGGTCGCGCCGTGTCTTATCTCCAAGATCCTGCCCTGGGACTTGACCTTGGTGACGAAATTCCCCACATAGCCGGTAGTCTCCAGAACGGCAGCCTCGGTGTAGGCGTGGACTAAGGGGTGCCGGTAAACCTTGCGGCTGAGGTCCCTTACGTACTCCTGCACATCCAACCCATCCAGGGTGTGATGAATCCTGCGCGCCAGGCCCCCCAGGTCAGATTCCTTTTCCACCAGGTAAACTTCGTGGCCTTGTTCGGCTATGGAGAGGGCGCTGGTCATGCCGGCGATGCCGCCGCCAACCACCAGGGCCGCCTTGTTTACCGGCAGGTCAAATTCCTGTAAGGGCTCTAAGAGACGGGCCCGGGCCACGGACATGCGGATGATATCCTGGGCCTTCTGGGTTGCCGCTTCCTTTTCCTTCGAGTGCACCCAGGAGTTATGCTCCCTGATATTGGCCATATCCAGGTAATATTGATTGATTCCCGCCTCCCTGAGGGTGTCCCGGAACAAAGGTTCCAGGGTCCGGGGAGAGCAGGCGGCAATAACCACCCGGTTCAGCCCTTTTTCCGTGGCCATGTCTGAGATTTCTTTAGCGGAGTTGGTGGCGCAGGAAAACAGCTGTTCCTGGGCGTAGACGACATTGGGCAGGCTTAAAGCGTATTCAACGGTATCCGGTACATTTACTATCTTGCCGATATTCGCCCCGCAGTGGCAGACAAAGACTCCGATTTTAGGCTCCTCCTGGGAGACATCCCTTTCCGGCGGATAGATCCTTTCTTTGGCCAGGTTGCCCCGCCTGTAGTCCAGCATCTCTCCAGCCTGGGAACCGGCCCCGCTGGCGGTAAAGACCGATTCGGGAATATCGGTCGGGCCCTTGAAAGCGCCGCTGACAAAGATACCGGGCTTGTTGGTCTGCATCGGATTCTCTGGAATTGCCCTAGAGAAGCCGTGAGAGTTAAGCTCGATGCCAAACTTCTCCGCCATAACCTCATTGCCCTTGGGAGGATTAAGGCCGACGGACAAGACTACCATGTCGAATTCTTCTTCTTTTACCCCTTCGTCTGCGGTAGAATACCTGATAATGACATTCTTCGTTTCCGGCATCTCTTTCACTACCGAAACGTAGCTTCTGATAAACCGGACCCCGGGCAGGTCGTCTGTACGCTGGAAGTAGCGCTCAAAATCCTTGTTGTAGGAGCGGATATCGTTATGGAATATGGTGCACTCGGCCTCATCATCGTGATCCTTGGTCAGAATCACCTGTTTCTGGGCATAGGTGCAGCATACGGCAGAACAATAGCTGTTGCCGCCTTCGGGGTTAACCTGTCTGGAGCCGACGCATTGAATCCAGGCTATCTTATGCGGATGCTTTTTGTCCGAACTCCGCAGTATCTCGCCTTGGTACGGCCCGGTGGCGCACATCAGCCGTTCATAGTCCAGACTGGTCACCACGTTTTCATACTTGCCGTAGCCAAAGTCGTTCCTTAAGCTTGGGTCGAAGGGCTCAATTCCGGGCGACAGGACGATGGCCCCTACATTTACTTCCATCTTCTGCGGCTTTTGGTTAAAATTTATGGCCTTGTTCTTGCATACCGCTTCGCAGATCTTGCATTTCTTCTCTTTCAGGTAAAGGCAGCTTTCATCGATATAGGCCACCAGGGGAATTGCCTGGGCGAAGTAGATGTGAACTGCTTTATTGTCCGATATTTCCTGATTGAATTGGTCCGGGTATGTGACAGGGCAGTATTCGGTGCAGGTGGTACAACCGGTGCAGATATTCTCGTCAATATATTTGGGCTTTTTGACCAGGGTTACCTGGAAGTTGCCTGCTTCTCCTTCCACCCTCTCAACTTCAGTATAGGTTAGGATCTCTATATTTTGATGCCGGCCGACCTCGACCAGTTTGGGGGAGAGAATTCACATGGAGCATTCATTGGTCGGAAAGGTCTTGTCGAGCTGGGCCATATGGCCCCCGATGCTGGGCGATTTCTCAACCAGGTACACCTTAAAACCGGCGGTGGCAAGGTCAAGCGAGGCCTGAATGCCGCTTACCCCTCCGCCGACAACAAGCACGTCGCCAAAATTATTGTCTCCAAGACCTTTGGCAAGGTGTTGAATTTGCTCTTGCAGTTCTTTCTCCATTTTCTATCACCCCTTTAAGTTTTGTCCGCTATCCAAGACCCCTACTTCTATAAGTAGGGGTTACTGCTTCAGTTTTCTTCGGTGGGGGTAGAGTCCCCCACCGAAGCCCCGATGTTTAGCGGAAGCTAAACGAGTTCGCTTGCCCGGATTGTCAGGGTTCGGCCGCAGCTATATCACTTCTTCGATGATCTCGGTAATGTCCTTGATCTGGATCGCGTCATCATAGTTCATGACCAGTCTGGAATCCTCAAAGTTGCTGATGCAATAAGGGCAGGCGGTAACCAGTTCCTCCGCCCCGGCCTCCAGGGCTTGCTCCAGCCTCAGGTTGGAGAACCTCTCGCTCTTGGGCGTTTCCACCCAAATCCTGCCTCCGCCTCCGCCGCAGCAGAGGGAATCCTGGCGTGACTCCGCCATCTCATTCAGTTCCAAACCGGGTATCTTCTTTAAAACTTCCCGCGGCTGGTCAAAAATTCCGTTGTGCCTTCCCAGGTAACACGGGTCATGGTAGGTAATTTTCTTGGCGTACTCCTTGCTGATCTGGAGCCTTCCCTCGTTGATCAGCTGGAATAAATACTCAGCGATGTGGACTATCTCAAAGTTCACCCTGAATTCTGCCGGATACTCGTTCTTGAAGGTCTCATAGCAGTGAGGGGAAGAAACCAGGATTTTCTTAACTCCGTGTTCGATCCAGGTTTTGATGTTTTCCTTGGCCATGCGTTTAAACAATTCCTCATTGCCGGTCTTGCGGATGCTCTCGCCGCAGCAGACTTCCTTGGCGCCAAGTATCCCGAAGCTTACCCCTGCCTTGGTGAGGATCTTGGCAGTGGCTTGGGCCACCTTCTTCAATCTTCTGTCATAGCTGAGATAGCAGCCGGGGAAATACATGATTTCCATGTCTTCGGTGAACGGTTTTACCGGCAGGCCTTCTGCCCATTCTGCCCGCTTGGCGCGATCTTCACCGAAGGGGTTGCCGTCTGAAGCAAGGTTGCCGCTGACGGTGCGGATGGGCTTCACTGCCTCAGGAAAGACACCGTATCCCGTGGCGAACCTGCGCAGGGCTACCATGCTCTGAATCTGCTTTACATCCCGGGGGCATTGCTGCGGGCACTTGCCGCAGGTGGTGCAGCGCCAGATCTCTTCGTTTTCTATCTCGGTCAAACCGAAGGTTGCCTCCCGGATAAGCTTGCGCATGCTGAAAGTCCTAACCTTGTTCCAGGGGCAAAGAGTGTCGCATTTGCCGCACTGATAGCAATACTTGAAGTTGACGGCGCCGTTCTCTTTTATCTCATCTAAGGCTTCTTTAAAGGGGGCTACAGTCTCCACGGTATCCCTCCTTTCACGATAATGTTTGGGGTCTTATTCAGTAGTCAGAATTCAGACTCCGATGAATGAAACAGACCTGTAAGCTCAAGGGTGAATTTTCTTTCTGCGTAGAGAAGCATTACGAAGGAGCCGTTAGCATACTCGGCGAGCGCCCTTCCGATTACCCCACAAAATACTGGTGAATATCTCTCAAGACTATATTTTGTGGGGACCCCAGTTTGAGCACGAATGCTCGCTTCCTTATCCCCGCGAAATTCTTGGGACTGGTCTTCTGGGCTTAAATTTCGCGGGGGCCCCTTCTGTGCATGCCGGCTACGTTCGCGGTCAGGGGTCCCACTACTTTCATAGTTCTTAAGATTAGTGGGAAGATCAATGAGGAAGCGAGCCGAAAAGTATGTTAGGCGACGTAGTCTGCTGAACGAAGCAGAAAGAAAATTCGACCCGAGCAGACCCGAAATCGACTTTGTTTCAGGGCAGAATTCAGAATGGCCCAAGCATCATTGACAGGAGCTATTCTGCCTCCTGACTTCTGTGTTCTGAATTCCTCAGCTAAGAATGTCTAACCTTTTTGCGTCATCCGGGCTACTGTCTCCATCAGGGTCCGCAGGCCATGTTTGTCTGCCAGTGATTTGAGCCCGAGTTCCAGGTCGCCCAGCTTTACGTCTTCCTCGACTTCCTCTTCCCTTTCTTCGTAAATCAGGGCGTCAGCCAGGCACCACTGGACACACAGGGGTTCTTCATCGGGACCGTTCTCTTCGCACATATCGCATTTGAGAGGGAGACCGGAATCGGGTTCTTTAAAAACGTCCCTGGATGGGCAGGCAGCCCGGCAGAAGTCACACTCGCCGTACTCCTTGCCGTCTATCACGTACTTGTCCCGGCCCATACATTCGGCTTCAACATACTCACCCGCATAGACGGGCACAAATATATCTTTGAGCGGATCGCGGATCAACCGGATACGGGCCCTGGCCGGGTTATTGCTGCTGTATTTGGGTGCAGAGTGAAAGGATGCGCAGATTACCTCACACGCCCTGCAGCCATTGCACTTATCCACATCGATTTTGATTGTCTTGACTTTCTTTTTAACTTTGCTCATGGATTAGAATCCCTCGCTGTTCTAAGTCTTCACCAACGTAATCCATACCCAGTTCCTGTAAAGTTTCCCTAGTAGGAATACCTTGATTATTCCAACCCTTAAATTTGTAATACTCATCTAAGAGCTTGGTTTCGAGCTCGGGAAATCTATGCTTCCAATGGTCCTCGGGCGGACGTTCGTCCTCTCTTCTTAAGCCTCTTCTGTTGTTGATGGCTCTGATCAAAGTCCGGTTCCGCTTAGCTGCTTGCGATAGGCTGGCCTCATCAAAATCAATTCCGGTCGCCGCTGAGATTAATTCCGGATAATTGTGCAAATGATAGGCGGGCTTTAAAGGGAATGATGACAGACCGGCGCACATCCCGACGGAGTCGTCAATGTAGTGCATTTTTTCCATCCAGTCAACGATTTCGCATGTTGCGTCAACCGGCGGATAGTGGGGAATTGAGCGTTCGCCGCGCATCTCCCAGTTCAGGAAGTATTCCTTGAACTTTTCATCCGGGACCTGGATCCAATCCTTGACAAACTCTTCTCTATCCTCTTTGGTTGAAAAAGGCGCCTGGGGGAACTGCCCTTCGATTTGGGTAATGTTTATCTTCTCCCCGGTAGAATACATCAGGAAGTAGATGGGGTTCAGCATTCCCAGCTTGAGAGGGAGCTGCTCATGTTTCTTAATGTTGTTGTGAGCATACTCTTCCGCGCCGTTGCCGATCTTTTTAGCCGCCCAATAAGTGCCGTCGGCTAAAATATCACCTATCCCTTCACGCCTAACGATCCTGTCCAGGAGCCAGAAGAATCTTTCTTCTGTGCCTGCAGGCATGCCTGCCAGGTCCTTGTCAGTCAAAATGCCTGCTTCATACAGTTCCAGGGCGAAGGCGATAACCTGCGGGGTTGTGAATCCATCCACGCCAAAGGCCTGGGCGTTGGAATTGATTTTAAAACCGAATTCCAGGTCTGACATAGCTGCCATGGTATAGGTGAGTTTCGAATAACACTTCATCATGTATTTTGGCACGCCCGGGTAATCAACCGACGCGCCGCATGAGAGCGGACAGTTGTAACAGCTTAAAAAACGCTGGGTCGCATTTTCTTGGGTTTCCTTCCAACTCTTGGAGATATCCTCTGTCCAAAAATCTTTTCTGCGGTGGCGGGCATTTCCCCAGGTGAAATTGGTGGTGTGCCATTCTTCGTCATGGATCCTCATCTCTTGCGGTGAACCAAGCCCGGCTAAAATGGGCGGTACCATTCCCAGGGGGTTTTTGTCGCGGAATTTTACGTATTTCAGGATGTCATTGCAATGCTGGATAAATTCAGCCGGACGGGCGATATTGACGTCTTTGGTGCCGCGCACAGCTATGGCCTTTAACCGCTTGTCTCCCATGACGCCGCCTAGGCCTAAACGGCTGGCGCTGGACCGGCCCTGCTCGATGGAGGCATAGAAGACCCTGTTTTCACCGGCCAGGCCAATAGCAGCCACCTGGGAGTTGGGTTCATTCAGCTCTTTGCGGATGATTTCCGCAGTTTCCAGCGTGCCCAGTCCCTTAAGGTGACTGGCATCCCGGATTTCCACCTTGTCATTGTTGATCCACAAATAAACCAGATCGGGGGATTGACCGCGAATGATCACTTTGTCATAACCGGCATGCTTCAATTCTGCTGCAAAGAATCCCCCCATCATAGAATATCCCATCAACTTCGTCTGGGGAGAAAAGCTGGAAACAATGGTACGGTTAGCCCCGGGAGCCGGTGTGCCACCCAAAAGACCGGCGCTGAATATCAGCAGATTTTCCGGGGAATAGGGTTCAACCTCAGGCGGAACCCTATCCCACAATATCTTGGCGTTAGTACCTAGCCCCCCAAGGTGAAGTTCGGTTAATCTCGGGTCGCTTTCTACCCTCTCAATGTTTCCACGGGTTAAGTCAATTTCTAAATTATATCCTGTCTCAGCGTACCTCATCTTTCAACACCTCTAGGTATGTTTTTACATCCTGGGGCTGGTGGCCACCCAAGTTTGCCTTGCTCCAAAGGCCTTGATCAAGTATCCAAGACCGCTACTCTTATAAGTAGGGGTTACTGTTCACTCTAATTTTCCGCCGCAAACCCCGCAGAACTTGAAATCCGAAGGAATTCCCTTAGCTCCGCAGTGGGGACATTGTTGGGTGTATGGGCCAAAGAGGAACTCGCTGGAACCGCCCTCGGCTGCCTTTTGTCTCAGCCCGACATAGTCCTTGGGCCGTTTTTCCACGAAGGCCTTCATCCCTTCGTAGGGTTCAACGCTGGCGAAGTGCAGTGCCAGCCACTCGCGGGCGTGGCCCACTGTGGTACTCCAGGCCAGGTCTTTCCAGAAGTTGGTTTGCTGCTTGGTGTAGCGGGTACACTCAGGGAACTTGTTGATCAGTTTCTGGCACAGTTCATCAACTTTGGCGTCCAGCTGGTCCCTGGGGACTACATAGTTCACCAGGCCCCAATCCAGGCACTTGTCGGCGGGAATTGGTTCGCAGAGAAAGAGGATTTCGCGGGCCCTGCGGTCGCCGACCATGATCGGCAGCCATTGAGTGGCGCCACCGGCGGCAACACTGCCGACCATAGTGCCAACTTGCTGGATAGAAGCGCCCTCGACCATAACGGCCAGGTCACAAGCCATGTTCCATTCATTGCCGCCGCCGGCAACTATGCCGTTAATCTTGGCGATAACGGGTTTGCCGCAGTTGCGCAGGGTGTCATGGGCTTCCACAAACACTCCCATCCACTTCCAGTAATCCCTGGGCTTAACGGTATAGTCTTCGGCATACTCTTTGACATCGCCGCCGGTACAGAAGGCCTTCTGGCCCGCTCCGGTCAGCACGATTACGGCAACGCTGTCATCCCAGCTGGCATCCTTAAAAGCCTCGGTCATCTCCTGCAAGGTCAAGGTGCTGTAGGAGTTGTACACGTGAGGGCGGTTGATGGTTACAGTTGCTACCCAGTCCTTTTTCTCATAAATGATTTCTTTAAAATCAAAGGAATCTGCAGGTTTACCGGTAAAACGGGGCATGATAATCCCTCCACTTTCTTTTTGGTATTTCTTAAGGGTCGGAACTCAGAATTCAGACTCCCATACCGCTATGCGGCACCACTGAGGAATGAAACCTTCTTGCTAGGACAACGGGGACAACGGGGACGGTTCTGGACGTCCTAGCAAATCCTGCCGAATCTTGACAGGTCACTTTCTTTCGATGTTACAGGGCAGGCCCCCATGCTGGTATCAGCACCAGCAGCGGATGAAAATGGATTCATAAGGTTATTTTCAGAGTAGAAGTCAGAATGGTTTGGGTCTCTCATGCTGCCTTCTCTCTGTACGTCCCGGATCCGGACCCTGGTCTTCTAATGCTGGCTCGGAATTCTGAATTCTGAATTCTGACTTCTGAATTCCGACCATTAAAACACGCTTGTTAGCTGTCTTGCTCTGCTTCCTGAAAGTGCCAGAGTTCGGAACGCCGTACGTACCATTTGTTTCGCAGCTTGATCCCTAAGATTTCGCCATTGTTCAGCTTCCTGCGCACCGTATCGGGCCTAAGCTGCACCTTCCGGGCGAAACTCTCCAGCGGCAGAAACTCGATGTTGAGCACATTGACCAGCACATTGGTGAGCAAGGATTGCAGCTGATTCAGCTTGATTTGGGAAGCGACCTGGCCCGAAGCGCTATCAAGCTTGATGCTGTCCAGGGCGGAATAGATTTGAGAAAGAAAAGTGTTGATGACCTCGATTTCCTGCTGCCGGGACTTGTTAAAAGCCATCAAAACCTGTTTCTTGCGCAATTGTTATCACCTCGCCTGGAGTTCAGCCAGCCTAATAAATTCCCTCCACAATGGTAGCCATTCCCTGCCCCCCGCCTATGCACAGGGTGACCATGCCGTAGCGGGCCTTGCGCCGGTGCATTTCATAGAGGAGGGTGGTCATCAGCCTGGCCCCGGTGGCTCCGATGGGATGTCCAAGGCCTATGGCGCCGCCATTTACGTTAAGCTTTTCCATATCGATGCCAAGTTCCCTGACAACAGCCAGGGATTGGGAAGCAAAGGCCTCGTTGAGTTCAATCAGATCGATATCTGCCAGGGTGAGGTGTGCTTGTTTCAGGGCCTTGCGCACCGCCGGTATGGGGCCGATGCCCATGATTTGCGGCGGGACACCAACCGCGGCGTCGGTGACGATACGGGCCATGGGCTTGATGCCCAGTTCCTTAGCTTTGTCAGCCGACATCAAGACTACCGCTGAGGCTGCGTCATTGCGGCCGCAGGAATTTCCGGCTGTTACACTGCCGCCTTTTTTGAAAACGGTCTTCAGGGCTCCCAGTTTTTCCAGGGAAGTTTCTCTTGGAGCCTCATCAGTGTCGAAAATTATTGTGCCTTTGCGGGTTTTGACTTCCACCGGCACAATCTCTGGCTTGAATACGCCGGACTTGAGGGACCTCTGGCACCTTTCCTGGCTCTGCATGGCAAATTTGTCTTGGTCTTCACGGGAGATGTTGAACTGCTCTGCTACGTTTTCCGCAGTGTCTCCCATGGAAACGCTGCCGTACATGGAATGGGGCTGTCCGCCGGGACCCGCTTCGGTCAGGGAGTCAACCAGGACCCCGTCCCCGGCGCCGTAGCCATACCTGGCGTTTTTCAGATAGTAGGGAGCGCGGCTGAGGCTCTCGGTTCCGCCGGCCACCACCACTTCCGCCCGTCCGGTCTGGATTTGCTGGGTGCCGTTGCTTATGGCTTGAAGGCCTGATGCGCACTGGCGGTGTACGGTAAAGGCCGCGGCGTCTTCCGGAATACCGGCCAGCAGGGAACATACCCTGGCGATATTGGAAGCTTCCGTGGTTTGGCGGGACCAACCCATAATAACTTCTTCCACCAGATCCGGCGAAATGCCCGCCCTGGCAATAGCTTCCCGGATGGCAATGGCGCCCAAGTCCTGCGGCGGGATATCTTTTAGAGTGCCGCCGATGACGCCGATAGGTGTTCTGACAGCGCTGACAATAACTACCTCGTTCAAATCTTGGTCCTCCTTACTGTTCGAGTAGTCAGGAGTCAGTAGTCAGTAGTCAGAATACTTTGAGAACATAAACCTTTCTCTCATTCTGACTCTAACGTCCGAGTCCTGACTTCTGATCTGTGATTATTTGCAGCATTCAGAATCCAGTAGTAAGTAAATTAGAATACTTTAAGACGAGCAATCACTCTTTCACATTCTGACTTCTGACTCCTGTCTTCTGAATTCTGACATCAAACGCCCACCCCAGAGCTACCGCATGATCATCCCGCCATCGATGCAGAGAATCTGCCCGGTTATATAGCCTGCTTCCGGCGAGGCCAGGAACACAACTGCAGGAGCCATTTCCTCCGGCTGCCCAAAACGTCCCATAGGCACTCTCTCCAGGTACTTTTCACTTAATTTTGGATCTGTGGCAATCTTGCTGGTCATTTTGGTTTCTGCGAAGGGGGCAATGGCATTTACAGTGATGCCTTTCTTGGCCAGCTCTTTGGCAGCGGCCATGGTGAGGGCATTAATCCCGCCCTTGGCGGCGGCATAGTTTACCTGACCAATAGTGCCCTGCAGTCCAGCCGAGGACGTCACATTGATAATGCGGCCAAAGCCGCGTTCCATCATCTGCGAAGCTACAGCCTGGATGCAGAGGAAGGTGCCTTTGAGGTGAATGTTTATCACATCATCCCACTGCTCTTCGCTCATCTTGTAGAGCATGGCAGGCTTGGACACTCCGGCGTTATTGACCAGAATATCTACCGGACCCAGTTCAGCCTCTACGGTCTGAACCATCCTAAGTACGTCACTTTTGCTGGCAACATCGGCCTGAACCACAGCTGCCCGGCGTCCTTTTGCTTCCACTTCCCGCACCACTTCATCCTCACGGGTGATGGACCGGCTGACCAGGCCCACATCGGCGCCCTCCTCAGCCAAAGCCAGCGCAATCGCCTTGCCGATGCCGTCTTTTGCCCCTGTTACCAGTGCAACCTTGCCTTGTAGTTTCATCCTTGGCGTTTTCCTCCTTTGCTGAAGGTAAATACCCTCGCATGACTTTTCAATAATTTCAGATTTTTCAAAAGCAATTACCCTGCCATTAAAAATAGAATTAGCGTGTTTTATTGGCTAACGGTTATAGTGTCACCGCGAACGGTAGTATTTGGGGAGTGAAATGTTGCTGGCTATTCTGCATAGTTAGACATTTGGCTCTAAAAGAAACAGCGCTAATGCATTACTGCATTAGCGCTAAACCCCTTTCCGCTGGAATTATCAAAAAACTCTCTATTTTAAGCCGATTCCAAATTGCATTGCCATAATGCGTTTTTGCATCACCATTTCCTGCTCGGCAGCGAGGTTATGCGAAATTACAAGCCTGAAGGTTCTAACTTAAACCATTCTTTTACGGTCTTCTCGTTTGCAAGAAAGTGCCTATGTCTAAACTCGTTTAACCTGGGCTGATAAACATAGTCTGCCTGCCACTTTTTGATATTTTTTACAGTCTCTTTTACCGCATGGACAACATAATGAGCTTCCTCATCCGTCATGATGGGGTGAATTGATAGCCTTACCCAGCCGGGTTTCAGCGACAAGTCGCCTGCATTAATCATATTGCTTATGGCGCGGGATTGTTTTCGGTCAATATTTAACAGGTAATGTCCATAGGTCCCAGCACAGGAACATCCTCCTCGGGACTGAATGCCAAACCGGTCACTGAGGATTCTTACTATAAGATTGTAGGGAATCTTGTCCACATAGAAAGACAAAATGCCCAGACGATCCCTGATATTTTCTGCCAGAATATGCAGTCCTTGAACCCCGTCCAAACCGTCAAACAATATCTTTAGCAGCTCTTTTTCCCTCTGCAGCATCTTCCCGACATCCATATTATCCTTGAGTTCCAAACACAGCGCGGTCTTAATGGCTTGTAAAAATCCGGGGGTTCCCCCATCCTCTCTTATTTCAATGTCGGGAGAATATTTGTGTTCGCCCCAGGGATTGGTCCAGGCTACTGTGCCTCCACCCGGATTGTCCGGTATTGCGTTGGTATACAGCCTCGAATCGAATATCAGTACACCCGATGTGCCAGGACCGCCCAAGAACTTATGAGGTGAAAAAAAGACAGCGTCCAATTTTTCTGCCCGGTCAGCCGGATGCATGTCGATAGGGCAATAGGGGGCCGAGGCTGCAAAATCCACAAAACAAATGCCCCCGTTCTCATGCATCAGCTTGGCCATCTTATGGTATGGGGTCTGAATACCTGTCACATTGGAGCAGGCCGTGAAAGAACCTATTTTAAGTCTTCTGGAACGGTGTTTCTTTAATAACTCAGCCAGGCTGTTCAGGTCAACCAGTCCGTTTTGGTCAGGACTAATCATCTCCACATCCGCTATAGTTTCCAGCCACGATGTCTGATTGGAGTGGTGTTCCATGTGGGTGATGAACACTACAGGTCTTAACTCCGGGGGAATATTGACAAAGGGCCAGAGGTTTTCACTCAGCCTGAGTCCGAGAATCCGCTGCAGTTTATTGGCCACTTCGGTCATACCCGAACCCGCAGTGATTATGGCATCATGCTTGTCTGCGTTCACATGCCGTTTAATCCTTTCATGGGCATGTTCGTAAGCCTGAGTCATTAACCTGCCTGTTTCGCTTGACTCAGAGTGCGTATTCCCAACAAAAGGTCCAATGTCATTGATAATTTTAGCTTCAATCGGCCTATACAACCGGCCACTGGCGATCCAATCCGCATACACCATCCGGACTTTGCCGTAATACGTGTCAAAAACCTGGTTATAGCCTATGGTTTGACTTCTAAATTCTGCAAAATGATTTTCTAACTTCATGTTTACCTTCGCCTCATGTCCTATACCCCACATATCTTTGTCAACTCCGAAATGCATCAACCCTGCTGCAGGTCTGCCTCACTTAATGCTCCGGCGGATTTTTTGCTGTGGTCCGTTTAAAGCGCGCCATACGCCGTACTACAGTGGACTGGTTGACTCCCAGGACAGCTGCAGCTTTATAAGTGCTGCCGTATTTCTCCATTGCCTGGCTGATGAGCTGCCGTTCGACTTCCTCCACCGCATCTTTCAAAGGCATCAGGGAGCGGACCGAGACCCCTCCATCCTTGCCTTCATCCCGCTGCAAGACCTGCGGCACCTGAGAAACCAGAATCTGCTCGCCTGGAGATACTACCATCAGCCTCTCAACCATATTCTCCAGTTCCCGCACATTGCCCGGCCAATCGTAGGCTAAAAAGGCTTCAATTACTTCCGGTGCGAATTCCCGCTGGATACCGTATTTTTTGCTGAATTTTTCTCGGAAATGGTAGAGCAGGGGAATTATATCGCTGCGCCGCTCCCGCAGGGGAGGGATGGCTATGGGTACCACATTAAGGCGGAAAAACAAGTCCTCCCGGAATTCTCCCGCTCGGACCATTCCTTCCAGGTCTTTATGGGTCGCAGCCAGGATTCTCACATTCACCTGGCGTGGCTGCGTCCCTCCCACCGGGACAAATTCGCGCTCCTGCAGCACCCGCAAGATTTTAGACTGCAGGCTTAAGGGCAGGTCGCCGATTTCATCGAGAAACAATGTGCCGTTATGAGCCAGTTCAAACATGCCCATCTTGCCCTCCCGGCGCGCCCCGGTAAAGGCGCCCGGTTCATAACCAAAGAGTTCCGATTCCAAAAGCTGCTCCGGGATAGCGCCGCAATTCACCTTGATGAAAGGCCCCCCGGCGCGCTGGCTTTGGGTGTGCAGGAGTTTGGCCATCCCCTCCTTGCCTACGCCCGATTCGCCCCGCAGGAGCACGGTGGAGTCCACTTTGGCCACCCTCAAAATCAGTTCCAACACTCGTTCCATTTCAGGGCTTGAGGCTACAATGTCACCGGAAGTGCGGCTCCTAAGCTCTGAAAGTTCCAGGTGATACTGCTCGCTCAGGCGTTTTGATTCGAGCAGTTCCTGCCGCAGCTGGTTGAGGCGGGTCATATCCCTGAGGTTGATCACCACCCGTATAGTCTTGCCCTCTTCATCGAAGACAGGGCTCCCTGTGATCAGCAAACTGTGATCCTGCTTGTTTTCCATTACCGTAACCGGCGCCTGCCGCTCCAGTACCAGTTCCACCAGGTGGGGCGCATAAACCCCCTGCTCCACAAACTGTCCCATCTTGCGTCCCACCAGTTCCTGGGCAATGCTCTGGCTCATTTTTTCAAAAGCCTGGTTTACCCTGAGAATTGTCCCCGCAGCATCAGTTACAATAAAGCCGTCGGCTGAGGACTGAATGATTGAATCAAGCTCCTGATTGAGCTCGCGCACAGAAGCCAGTTCCTGCGAAATAGCTTCAATTTCGGAAATGTCCTGAAACACACCCACGGCGCCAGTAATCTTGCCGTCCTGAATTACCGGGTCGCGGTTCATGATGTAGGTGCGGCGGCCCACCTTGAATTTACGCGAGTATTCCGACCGGCCGCTTTGCAGGACTTCCATCATGCCGATGGGCACCAGCACATCCAGTACGTGGCGCCCGATGGCCCTGTCGCGGTGCACCCTGGTAAACCTCTCGGCGGCAGCATTAAACGAAGTGATAATTCCCTCGCTGTTGATTACGACAATGCCGTTATGGGCCGAGTTCAACACAGCCTCCAGCTCTTTGAGCTGGAACTCGGCTTGGTGGTAAAGAGCGACAGCGAGATTTGCCCGGGTCAGGACCCCGACAATCTTTCTGTCTTCCCCCCGCACTGCGGCAAGCTCAAAGGATCTGGCCCATGCCCCATCCAGCTTCAGCGAAGAGGCCAGAACCACCGGATCAACCACCGCGGCCTCGTTGCAGGACGTTGTTGCCGGGGCCAATCCTGGCAGAATCACTTTGTCCATGATGGACTTCATGGTGACAAGGCCCAAAAGTTTACCGTTCCCGTCCACAACCGGCCAACCCTCGGCGCCAAAGCTTGACAGCCGCTGCAACCCTTCCAGGCAGCTGTGGTTCGGAGACAAATAGTCTGAAATCCTGGTCATCACCTGTTCGATACGAATCAAGCCGGGAACACCCCCTTCTCTAGGGACATAAAGTAAGCGTCCTAATGAGTAGCTTTGCGGTTCGGAATACAGAAGTCGCACTTAAGAGCTACAGACCTGGATCGGAATACAGAATGGGCGTGGCAATTCTTTCAATCTTTTGCTATGCCGCTTAAGCGGCATTAAAATTCTGACTCAATAATTCTGAATTCCGACCCAAAAGAAAAACATCTCCGGCCGACTTCTGCCCTGAAACAAGCCTTTTGGGTCTGCTTGGGTCGAATTTTCTTTCTGCTCCGCTCAGCAGACTACGTCGCCTAGCATGCTATTCG
>JAJZPO010000033.1 GCA_021811155.1 Bacillota bacterium
AGTCGTTGTGGATCTGGGTCAGGAGGACATTGCGGGGCCCTTCCCAGAGTTCGTTGATGTTGGAATCCCGGTACAAACGGGGAAGCACTGTAAAATCTTCCATTACCCCGTGCCCGCCAAAAACAGACATAGCATCATGAATGACCTCGGTTGAGATTTTGGAAGTATACATCTTGGCCAACAGGACTAGTTCACGCACCAGGAAACGAGGTCTTTTCTGCTCGGGTGTTTCCGCCGGATTTGGCTTAGTGGTGAACTTGCCTCCGGTCTTAAGAAACAAGTCAAAAAGTTTGAAAGCGCCGGCCACGGCCCTTTGGGCCTGGGCTTCCAGCCTTTCCAATTGGTTCGCCAGCAGGGGAAACTGGTTTATTTTTCGGCCGAAGGCTTCCCGGAAGCCGGCATAGCTTTTGGCGTCACGTACGGCCCGGACCATGGAACCGGCACAGGTGGCGCCTACTCCCAAGCGGGAGTAGGAAAGGACGATCCCCACCACATTGGCAACCCCCCGGTCAAGCTCACCCAAGGGATAGGCTGCTGCCCCTTTAAAAGTCACTTCGCCTGTGGGCAGCTCAACGGTGCCCATTTTCCACTTCAGGCGGTCGATGGTATAACCGTTGCGGATTTCCTTTTCCTTGTCACCAGGGAGCCAGGCCGGCACCACGAACACAGCTACCTTTTCGCTCCCCTGCGGCTTGGCCGTAACGACAAAGTAGTCTGCGTGGAGGGCTGAACAGAAGAACTTGTCGCCGTATAGGCGCCAGTTTTCTCCGTCAAACTCTGCTTCCAACAGGTTGGCCGGAACGTCAGAGCCTCCTTGAATCTCGCTTAAAAACTGTGCCCCGATGCCATATTCCCCACTGATGCCTTCTGAGCAATGCTGCAGAATCCGCGCCAACTCCTGCGGGCGGGTTTCAGGTTCGCTCAGCTCTTCAATGGCGTGGATCAGTCCTTCCGTACAAAGTTCGGGGCACATTACCCCAAATTCTCCGTTTTCATTGAGCAAGAGCATTTTGATGAATCGTTCCCAGTCGCCGGTGCCTTTCGCGTACAAGCCGGAGGCAAAAATCTCCTGCTCCAGCATTTTCATTTCATAGGGCCTGACGATACGGTCAATCCGGTTATGATAAGCGTCGTAATGCATCATGTACGGCCTGTTTTCAGGCCGGGCACATTCCTCGGCCAAGCCGCCCCAACGAAAGGAGACCGCATCTGCAAATTTCTCGAGTTTTGCGGCGAGAGTGTCAACATCTTCCATTACATAATGCCTCAGGCATTGTTGGAGAAACTCATCCGCGGTAAAGAAGTTGACCTTGCTTTTCTCCAACCATTCCTTAAAACTGTAGGGGTTATTGCGGTTAGGTAAGCTCATCGTTTCTACTCCCAGCTATATTAAAAATGACAGTTTTCGCTAGGACGGTCAGAACCGTCCCCGTCGTCCTATTCGTAGACTTTTTCTTCCGTCAGGTGGGCGTTGACCGCGTCTTGTTCCCAGTCTCGCTGCTGGGCATTTTTCTCCCCTGCCAGCTGCTTGTAATACTCATGCTGGATGATCAGATCCATGATCTCGTTGGTACCTGTCCAGATCATAATCAGCCGGGTATCCCTGAGCATGCGCTCGATCGGATACACATTGGTATAACCAATCCCGCCCATGACCTGCATTGCCGCATTGACCACGTTCCAGCAGGTCTCGGTGGCGAACTTTTTGGCTTCGGACACCAGACGGCGGGCCTGTGAGCCCGAAATGCCGGCGTCAACTCCCCGGGCGGCGGCGTATACCAGCGCCCTGGCCGCATCCAGCTGGGTAATGCTGTCGGCCACCTTGAAGCTCACAGCCTCAAAATCTTTGATCTTCTGTCCGAAGGCCTTGCGCCGGGTGCTGTAGCGGGCCGCAATCTCCAGGGCGGCCCGGGCCAGTCCCAGGGAGCCTGCGGCGCTGGTCAGCCGCTCCGGAATCATCATCTGGTAGAAAATCTCCGCTGCCCCGTGCTCTTTGCCTACCAGGTTTTCCGCCGGCACTTTCACGTCGCGGAACACTACCCTGCCCGCACCGCCGCCCCGGGTGCCCATTAATCCATACACATGGGGCGTTTCCACGCCGGGACCCCGGTCTACCAGGAAAGCGCTGATGCTTTGGTGGGGAGGCCCATCCTCCCTCGTCTTGGCGTAGACCAGGAAATAATCCGCCCCCTCAGCCCCAACCACAAAGCGTTTCTGGCCGTTCAGGATGTAATGGTCCCCCTCCCGGTGGGCGACTGTAGTTGCCCCGAAGAAGTCTGAGCCGCCGCGCGGTTCGGTGAGGGCCTCGGCGGTGCACAGTTTCCCTTCCAGGGTTGGCTTGAGGTAGCGCCTTTTTTGCTCCTCAGTGCCAAAAATGTTGATGGCCTCCCCCACGATGGAGGGCAGAGAGTACAGGCAAGCCAGGCTGGTGCCCAAAGTACTGATTTCCTCCAGGGCCGCCACTTCATCAGCCCAGGCCAGTCCCCTGCCGCCATATTCCCTGGGAAAGCGCAGGCCCAGAAGATTGGCCCGGGCCAGAGAGTCGATGTACTCCCTGGGATAGGTGACTTTTTCCGCGTCCATGTCCAAGACCAGCTGGCGAGGCACTTGGGTGCGCACAAACTCCGCCGTCTCCAGGGCCAGGGCCTTCTGCTCATCTGTCAGCATAAATTCAAACATCTTTCTTTCCGCCTTTCCGGGGCCGTTTACCCCTGGTTCAACTCCTGCAGTCTTGCCGTAAACCTACGGTGGTACTCCAGGATCTCCTCGCGCATCACCTGGAGGTCTTCCATCATCTCGTCGATTTCTTGCAGCCGCTTCTCGCCATACGCAACCACCCGCCGCAGCTGTTCCCTCTCCGTAGGATCCACGTCGTAAAGGTCGATCATTTCCTTGATCTCGGCCAAGGAAAAACCAAAGCGTTTCCCCCGCAGGATGAGCTTTAAGCGGGTCCGCTCCCTCTGGCCGAAGAGGCGCTGGCCCACGTCCTCATAGCGCTGCGGCTCGAGTAAGCCCATTTCTTCATAGTAGCGGATGGTGCGGGGCGTAATGCCCAGCTCTTCCGCCAACTCAGAGATTGTGAACAGCGGCCCCATGATCTCTGCCATGCCCAACCTCCTTTCAGAATAATTGTAAGAATATTATAACACCTGTTTACGTTTACGTTAACTGATTTCGTCATTATTATAAAAAATTGCAACAAAAATGGGGTGCAGCGCGCCCAGGCGCTGCACCCCATGATCCTTAAAGGATTGCCAAGTCCTAAAGAACAGATAATCTCCTTTCGCGCTTTGCCGCAATACTACCAAACAAATCTTCCCTTGTCTTCGGTAAAGGGCCGGACGGAGGCAGCCAGCCTTTTTGCACCAATTCACGATGCATTTCCAACAGCCAGGGAAGCAGCAGGTCAGCACGACTAATAATATCAGGCTGCAGAAATACTTCTCCGGGTTCTCCGCTCGCAATGAGCTCTCCGCTGTACATAACGGCTATCCGATCTGACCACGAGTAGGCTAAATCGACATCGTGAGTAGAGATAATTATGGTTTTACCCTCTTGGCTCAACTTTTCCAGCAGCTCCATGAACTCGCGGCCATGGCGGGGATCGAGCCAAGCTGTAGGTTCATCAAATATTATTACTTCGGGCTCCATCGCCAGAACGCCCGCGATAGAAACCCGTTTTTTCTGTCCGTAACTTAACAGGTGCGTTGGTTTATCTTGCAGGTCAGTGGTTTCTGTATCCGACATTGCCTGTTTTACTCTATCCACTACTACTTCTTCGCCAAGTCCGAGATTTAAAGGACCAAACGAGATATCCTGCCAGACGCTGGCGGAAAACAACTGACTGTCAGGATCTTGAAAGACGATCCCTACTTTCTTGCGTAATTCTATCAGAGCCCTTTTTCCATAAGAAATATCTTGCCCGCGGTACTTTATACTACCGGCGTCAGGACGATAAATTCCGTTAAAATGCAAAAACAGAGTGGATTTCCCTGCTCCATTTGATCCTAAGATCGCCAGCTTTTCTCCCTTTTTAACCTCTAAATTTACTTTGCGTAAAGCATTTGTGCCATCGGGGTAAGAAAACTTAATATCTACCGCTTCAAGGATAACCTCGGACATTTTTTACCTCCCAAGTAAATTCAACAAGATTAACGGGATCTCCAGCGCGGTTAAAACAAGATAGTTTTTGAGGTTAACCGGATATTTCTTTGCCAGTACCTTGATCTCACCTGTATAACCTCGTGCCTCCATAGTATCAAAGAGTTCGCGGGATTTGAGAAACACTTTCCCAAAAAGAGCGGAAAAGAGCCCACTCATTGACCGGAAAGAACTTTTCGTGGAAACGTAACCCAAACGGGAAGACTGGGCTCTCCGAATGGTGGTGGCCATTTCCATAAAAACAAAGATAAAGCGATAAATGAGCGCCATTAATTCAGTGATAATTACAGGCGTCCTCATCCTGCTGAGTACTGAAATTATTTCAGTCATAGGAGTGGTTAGAGCCAGAAAATACAGACAGGAAACAGCCCCCAACGATTTTATCAAGAGATGAACCGCTGTAACCAGATCGGGCAAGCGTATTCCCACGGTTAATCCGGCAATATTTTGAGCAAGCCAAAATCCGGCTGGACTGGTCGAGACTGAAAAAGCAATGGTTAAAACACTTAACAGGAGAAAAGAAAGGGGAACAAGCATAAGCTTGACAAAGAATCTTCCCGGGATGCCAGCTTTGATGATTATTCCCGCAGCCATCAGGGCTAACACGCTTAAAGGCGTGATTAAGGCAGGTGAGGTTAGGCACACGACCAGTGTAATCATCGCAAACAGAAACTTTTCTGTCGGATGAACAGTTTTTAGTCGATTACTATAAGCGTAGGTATCTATGTTAATCACGACTGGTTCCTCTTGCTCACGCTGTTTTTCCCTTTGGCATAACCCAGATAATAAAAGACAAATCCGCTGCCGAGAGCAGCCTGCAGGGCAAACAGGAAAGTTTCAACTTCTCCGCTGGGGGGTTCCCACAATGGTTTAAACCAAGGCTCATAATTGGCGTTAAGTGTGCTGATAGCCTTTTCAGCCCGGTCATCTGCCCCGGCGAATTCACCGCCGCGCAGCAGAAAAAGCGGACCAAAGGCCAGTACCACAACAATCAGGAGTAATATCCCGTTCTTAGCAATTGGTTTCATGCTTTCACCCCCTGTTTGCTGCTCGGCAACCCTTTGCCGGTAAAAACGGATAACACCTGCAGTTCTTTTTGACTGTAAACACTTAGGACATTAAATACCATCACGGTAAGGATACCTTCACTTATGGCTAAGGGAACCTGTGTGAAAGCAAAGATACTCATGAATTTTATTACGGAAGCCATCACTCCGCCTGTAGCTGCGGGAAATGCCAGCCCCAACTGGAAAGATGTTGTAACGTAGGTCATTAAATCTCCTAAAGCAGCGGCCAGAAAAATCGACAGCCATTGGGGAGCCCCCAGTTTCTTTAAGCCTTTATAGATAGCGTAAGAAACCAAAGGACCGACAATAGCCATGGAAAAAGTGTTTGCTCCCAGGGTCGTTAAGCCGCCATGAGCCAATAGAATCGCTTGAAATATTAAAACAATCATTCCCAAAACCGTCATGGCAGTGGGTCCGAAAAGGATGGCGCCAAGGCCCACACCGGTGGGATGCGAACAGCTTCCGGTTACAGACGGGATTTTCATGGCCGACAAAACAAACGCAAACGCACCTGCCATACCCAACAGCATCTTAAGATTGGGGTAGAGAGTAACCGTTTTTTTAATGGAACGCACACCAAGAATTACGAACGGAACCATGGCAACCATCCAAAAAGCCGCCCAGTTGAAAGGCAGGAAGCCTTCCATAATGTGCATGGCATAAGCGCTGTCCGGAAACACGATATACACGCCGATAACGTAAGTTATTAATAAACCAATCTTCTTAACCTTGCTTAGGTTCATATAATTCGCCACTCCTTTTCTCTTCCTCTTCAAAACGTCAACACTAACTATTCTGCTTGGATATTAATCTTCCATCCATGCCGCCTTTCCAGATCAATCACCTGAAAACAAACAAAAAAGCCCGGCCAAATCATACACCTCCTTGCTAAAAGTGATATGATTCAGGACAGGCGGTTAAATTGTTTCGGCTTGCGAAAACTCAAGTAAATATCCGATTTGAGTTCTCTTTCCGGCACAGTTTTAATCTCATTAGCTTAATCCCTCAGGATTAAAGCGCCTTGTCCAGATTAAATTTTATCAAGAAAGCAAATAAACCTCCCACGCCCAGATGCAGGAGGTTATAAACATGTTAAAAACATGAATATTCTAACCTTCCCATCCATCGTGGGTGCTAACGGTGAGTCTCAAACGAGCAGGTCTCCTGGCTTAAGCTCATCACGACCTTACGTCTTCCCGGAATTTAACCCAGTGACATAGTGTAAGGCCGCTCCCTATCACAGTGGCGGGACCGCGTCAGCTTTAACTGACTTCCCCTGTAAACACATTCCTTTTTTCAGAATGTATACTCGTTTGTTACTTATTAAATTCACATTGACTAACACGAGTTTAGCATAGGCAAATTTTTCTGTCAATGGATTTATTAGGGTGCCGGGAACCAGAGGAATTACAAGACAGCCCCAAACTTATCCTGTTCCAAAAGATGCTTGGCCTGGCCGATAGTCAGGGGAAGGTTAACAATATTTAAGCTGCTATCACGCGCAAGAAGTTCCGCCAAATGGGCTACCCTTGGCAGCCGCAAGTCAATCTGACGAATGGTTTCTTTATGGCTGAAAACTTCTGCTGTACTGCCGCCCAAAACAATTTCCCCTTTACTTAAGAGATAAACCCGGTCAGCAAGCAAGGGGACGATATCCACATCATGAGTGGCAAAAATCAAAGTAATACCCAGATCCCGGTTAATAGAATTGAGTAACCTTATGAGTTTGCTTACACCGCGTGGATCCAGGGCAGCAGTGGGTTCATCTAATACCAAAACTTCCGGTTTCATAGCCAAAACACTAGCCAAAGCGACTCGCTTTTTTTCCCCGCCGCTTAAATTATGCGGGCTCTTGGCGCCATAGTCCTGCATGCCAACTACCTCAAGAGCCCAGTTGATCGCCTCGTCAAGAGCCGTTCCTTTGACACGCATATTCATTAAACCGTAAGCAATCTCTTGGCGAACAGTGGAATTAAAGAGTTGGTCATCGGAATCCTGAAAAACCATGCCGATACTACTGCGAATTTCCGGCATGTGTTCTTTACAAACCGGCAACCCTTTGACGGTTACAGAACCTGATGTCGCTTGCAAGAGACCGTTAAAAAGTTGGAAAAGGGTTGATTTTCCGGCTCCATTCGGCCCCAATACTGCAATTCTTTCGCCCTTCGTTATGTTCAGGCTGACATTCTTAAGCGCCTGGTGGCCGTCACTGTAGGTATAGCTAACTCCCGCAACCTTGATAAGTTCCATGGTGATTCCTTTCTTAATTAGAGCATTAGATTTAGAACTACTAAAACCGTCAATGAAGCAGCGCCCAGCAATCCGATCCGCCAATCAGTTTTGGAGACAGGTACAGTAAAAAAGTCAGCGCCGGTACTGTTTTCATTGTATCCTCTGGAAAGCATTGCTTTATAGATTCTAATACTGCGCTCCAACGATTTGGTCAAGACATAGCCTGCAACCTTTCCGACATCCCGGGCTTGTCGCAGCCAAGAGGTATTGTCGCCCATACGGCTCAGTTGTGCCCGTCTCATGTTATGACCGGTTTCTGTCAAGATGAAAACATAGCGATACATCATCGCTGCCAGATCAATAATCAGGTCAGGGACTTTACATAAGCGGAGGGTTTCCAGGATTTCAATCATCGGAGTGCTAAAAGAAAGGATGCTGCCTAACGTCACAGCGGCCATAATGCGAAATACCAGCAAAAAACCTAACTGCAAGCCTTCCCGGTAGGCCGTAAGATTTAGCTGCCTAAGGGAAATTACGAATAAGGCATGACTGCCATTGGTAAAGAGCAGGCTGAGGAACACCAACCAGGCTATCCCGAATGGGATGTAAAGGCGGATAAACAAGTGCCGCCACGTCAGGTTCAGGGTCCGGAAAGAAGCAAGGGCGACCAACCAGAGGCCCGCCACCAGATACCAGTGATTAAGAACGGTTGAGACAATGATGGCGCTTAAGAATAATACAGTTTTGACCCGGCCATCCCAACGGTGTAACGGGGTATCAGCGGCGGCAATTTTGTCCAAGACGGCCAATTCCATGCTCATTCCACCTCTGGGGATTGTTCTTCACTTTTGGATTTGCCGAAAAGCTTTTCCCAGTGGTGACCGACAATTAAGCCGGCGAAAAAATTGGCCACAGAAAAGGCCCCGACTTGGGCATCACCGGGTAAGTCTACAAAGGGATGATGTTCTGTATGCGTAACCGCAGAAGCCAAATTATTAACCAGATCATCTGTCCCGCCGGCTGCCATTTTATGACTGTCCATGTATTTGCCTGCTCCAAAGATAAAAAGCAAGATGACGAACATCACGGCAAGCATGACTTTAGTATAAGAATCGAACCATTTAAATTGTTCTTTTTCCGTCTCTTTTTTAGTTGCCGATGGCATTGGTGTTTACCTCCCGGTTGGATTTTTGGCTAAGCTTAATTCCAGGCAACAAATCGGGACGGCGATTAACCATGACTTGCAGCACGGATGCGGTAAAGACAGCTTCAGCTATGGCAAGAGGCAATTGGGTGGGACCATAACCCATAAAAAAGATCATCCACTGTTTAAGCAAGGGAACATGACCGTGCAAACTAAGGGCAAGCTCGAAAGAGCTGGTTAAATATGTCGCTATGTCACCAACGAAACCTGCTGCCCCAGCAGCCAACCAGAGAGGACTGCGCAAGGAACGTAAAAGCTTCCAGCTTAAGTAACCGGAAATGCCACCCACAATCCCCATCGAAAAGTCGTTGGCGCCAATCGTGGTTATCCCACCGTGGCCCAAAAATATGGCTTGAAAAAAGAGAACGATAGCCGAAATTACCGCAGTCGCGAAAGGACCGACAACTATAGCCGCCAGGGGCGTACCGCAAGGATGGGAACATGAACCCGTTACAGGTACAGGCAAGTGCATAGCCGAAATAACAAAAACCGCCACACCGGTCATGGCCAGGAATGGTTTGTAGGATAAGTTTTCTTGAACCTTCTTTTTGATTTCTCTTACGCCAGGGATAATAAATCCTGTGGTTACCGCATACCAGGAGCCCCAAGCCAGGGGCGATAAAATGCCGTCTTCAATATGCATGTCAAAACCTCCAAAATAACTTCGCAGCAATAAGAAAGTTGAAAATAGGTCACAAAAAGTAAAAACCCTTCACCACCAGAAGGGTTAAAAGCTTAACCTGTACCAGGAAACAATCGTAGTCCTGAAGACACAGGTATTCACCTCCCTAATATCCCGTAGGTAGTTCCAACTTTGGAATAAGCAGGTATCCTGGCTCAAGCTCATCATCAACTCACGTCTTCCCGGATAAATTCCAGTGACAATATGGTGAGTTAACTCCCTTTTACAGTGGCGGGTACCGCGTCAGCTTCAACTGACTTCCCTTTTCAATTCTTTCCTCTCGGGAAAGAATACTCATCCCCGGATATGCGATTTTGTTCATAATAGCATAAAGCAAGATAGTCAGTCTACTACCCAAACATAACGGGGTAAAAAACGCCCGCCAAAAGCGACATTTCGCCGTTGGCGGGGCTGATGAGAGTCAATTTTTGCTCAAACTGGGATTTCAGATGTTCAAACTACTGTTTGCCGCTTTCCCAGGCAATCAGGGCCGCCCCCAGGGCGGCGGTGAGTTCAGGTTCTTCCGGTACCAGCAGTGGACCGAGCTGCCTGGACAATGCTGCCACCACACCCTGGTTGCGGGCCACCCCGCCGGTAAAGACCAGCTCCGCTTCCACCCCGGTGCGGGTGGTCATGGCCGCCACCCTGGCCGCCACCGCATCACATACTCCAGCCAGCACATCAGGCTTGGGGGCCCCGGCGGCAACGTGGGAAACCACTTCCGATTCGGCAAAGACCGTACAGACGGAAGAAATATTTGCTGCTGCCCGTGCGGTCAGGGCCAGTCTGCCCATCTCCTCCAGGGGAACTTCCAGCGCCCCGGCCATAACTTCCAGGAAACGCCCCGTCCCGGCGGCACACTTTTCGTTCATGGCAAAGTCTGACACTTTGCCCCCGGGCAGGAGGCGGATCACCTTGCTGTCCTGGCCTCCGATGTCGATGACGGTGCGGGCGTTGCCGAACAGGCGGCCAATGCCGCGCGCCTGGCAGGTGATCTCCGACACCTCCCGGTCAGCCTCATAGGTGATCCTGCCGTAACCGGTGGCTACTGTGGCTCCCACCTGCTCCAGGCCCAAACCCAGCTCTGCCAGCAAATCTTTGGTAAGCTGACCCGCCACCTCGCGCCCGGCGTAGCCCGAGCGGGCCCTGGCCCGCCCCAGCACTTCTCCTGTCCCGTCAATCAGCACCACCTTGGTGGTAAGAGACCCAATATCCACTCCAGCAAAAACCTGCATCATCCTATTCTCCTTCAGACAGCTAGTACAGAGGGGACGGTTCTCACTGTCCTAGCGAATCATATCGTTTGGTGGCTGTTATCACGCGCTTTTGGGGAGAAATCACTCACACGAAAGCGAAATTTGCCCTTTTTGCTGGTTCCCGGGCAGGACAATCGCCCATTTTGAAAACAGTTGCAGATCTCGAACGCTGAAGTCGGGTCCCAATTTTGATTAAGTTGGGAACATTTCCCTATCGACTCGTTCTCAAGAGTACCCGTTTCCTGCGCCCTTTCTCAGCAGTTTTCCTCTAACGCTGCCGCCAGGCAGCAGAGGATGTTACTCAAACAATTCCAGAAAAGCCTGGACCCGGTTGCGCACGGCCTCCTCGGCGTACGCCCTGGGATCAGCCATATCAGCCTCAATCATCAGTCCCGGCACCCCGGTCTCCCGGGTCACTTTTTTTCTGATCACTTCCTGCACCAGGGAATAGGGCTTGCAGGAGCGGTTGGAGTGCATGACAAAACCATCGGCGTTATATTCCCGGATCAGCTCGATTAGCTGCCTGGCCCTGAACTCGGGCGAGCGGTTGAGGAAAACCTCAGTGTAGGTGGCTGCCAGGCTTTCGAGCGGGTCCCCCTGGGATATCTCCATCGCCCACCCTCCCGTGTAGGTATCTGTGACAAAACAAGCCCCCCGCTCGGAGAAAAGCCGGAAAAACCCAAACAGCCTCGGCCAGACGGCGATATTGTCCCAGACCAGGCGCACCTTCTCCTGCTCCAGCGCGCCCTGGCCCGCCGCAACCCGTTGGCTCACTTCCTGTTTCAACTTGCGGTAATAGGCGGTCCCTTCGGGGGCGCCGCGCAGGACCACGATGGGCGCCATCTGGATAAACAAGTCCGGGGCGTTCAGCGGGGAAGGCCTGGCCCGGCACATCCGGCGGATGTCCCGCCAGAGGGTGGTTATTGCCGCGCTCTGGTTCATTTGCTTCTCCAGTTCCTTTTCGTGCAGTTTGCGCCCGGTATTTTGCTCCAGGGAGGAAACCATGCCCTTCAATTGCTCCAGTACATAGGCTTTGGCCTGAGGTGTCAGGTCACCGGGCAGAAATGGGGTGTCTAGTACCAGGAGCGGCACGTTAAAATGCCTGGCCAGGGCCTCATACCACTTTAGCACTGTGCCGCAAATATTATTGCAGGCCACCAGCAGGTCCGGTTTGGGCAGTCCCTGCATCGGAGCCAGGTCAGGCCGCAGCACCGAACCGAGATGGGAGCGGGCATAAGAACACAAGTCCTGGGAATATCCCGCTCCTTCGGCAGCCTGGCAGAGGGCAACCGTAGCTTTGTTGGTGCTGCAGATAGCGCCGTACTGCTCGGGGTACACCGGGTGAATGTTAAAAGCCCGCAGGAGTTCCACCGGCGCGCCGCTGGTTACCCAGGCCAGCTTTCTCCCCAAGGGCTTGCCCCACAGGCGGTGGTACTTGCTCAAGGCATAATACCTGCCCATGGTCCGCTTTAGCTGATTGGTGCTCTGCAGCGGCAAATACCGCCTTTGCTCGTTCATGTCAACTCTCCTTAAACCCCACCGGCAGATGAAGACAGGCTTTCCAGGAAGGCCTGGATTCGGGTCCTCTCCTGGCCCCCCACTTCCGCGCCATCGAGTTCCAGCACCAGGGTGCGGATTCCCCTGGACCGCAGCTCTTCAGCCACAGGAACGGCGTCCCAGGCATGGGGGTCACAGTACTTGCGGATGACCAGTATGGCTCCTTGGGCCAGCCTGCTTCCGGCCAGTTCCGCCAGATAGGCAGGGCGCTCCTCCAGGCTGCGGTGACGGCAGGGACAAAGGGGCATCTCACTGTAACGCCGCACCAGTTCATCCCAGGGGTCACTGCGGGCTTCACCCGCAGGTTGGGCGAAATGGCGGTAGCCGGAACAGGTGTCATCGGCAACCACCCGCCCACCCAGGTCCTCTACCAGGCGGAACAGGCTGTCCCCTTCCAGCACAGCGCCGGCGATTAGTATTCTCTGCCTGCCATGGGCCTCTTCTGTCATCTGTTTCAGCTCAGTCAGGGCCCCCGCCAGGGCTGCGGCGTATTCCCGGCGCGGCATGACCTGGCCTGCCCGCAAAAGAGCGGCAATCACTTGGGACGGCAAAGCGGGCCGCAGTTCATCCAATTCGGCCGCCAGGCGGCGGATATTGCTGCACAATTCGAGAGCCTGGCTTAGCTCCGCATTCCCGGCCGATTGCCCGCCTATTTTGCTTAATCCCCGGGCCAGCTCCTGCAGTTCAGCCCGGAAATACGCCGCAGCGCCAGGGGCTCTTAGTGTAACCGGGGGTACGATCATTAAAGTTGGGCCTGGAGCAGCCGTTTCCGGCCAAATCCCGGCCAGGCACTGCATGGTGTCACAGGTATGGGCAAAACCCACCCCGGCCAGGTCCTGATATTCACCCCGCAAGGCCCCGGCCAGGGTCCCCCGTGCCAGGGAGCATGTATAAGAAGGGAGTTCCGCCGGAGTGGCGCTGCCTGGCCCGGGGAAGAGACGCAGCGGCTCCATGCCGGCGGCCAGGACCAGCTCTTCCGGCCAATAACTGCAAAAATAGCCAAAGAACCGGCAACCCGGGTAACGCTCCCCTGCCCTGGTCCCCCTTAAGGCTGATTCCTCCAGCAGCAGCTCCAACGGCCCCTTACCTTCATCTGACTGCAGCATTACTCATTACCCCCAACAGCAGTGCGGGAAGGCTGGTTGTTCTCCGCATTCCTCAGCTCCCGTTTCAGAATCTTGCCAATGGCAGTTTTCGGCAGTTCCTGGCATATCTCCACCACACTGGGAACTTTATACGGCAAGAGGTGCTGCCGGCAGAAAGACACCACTTCCGCTTCCGAGGCGGAGCACCCCTCTTTCAGGCTGATAAAGGCCTTGACCAGTTCCCCCCGGTAAGAATCGGGAATCCCGATCACACTGGCCTCCGCCACAGCCGGGTGCCGGTACAGCACATCTTCCACTTCCCGCGGATAGATGTTGAACCCGCCGCTGATAATCATGTCCTTCTTGCGGTCTACGATATAAAAATACCCCTCCTCGTCCATATAACCCAGGTCCCCGGTGAACAGCCAGCCCTGTTTCAGGGCAGCTGCCGTTTCCTCCGGGCGGTTGTAATAGCCCAGCATTACCTCGGGGCACTTCAGCGCAAGTTCCCCTATCTCGCCCGGTGGCATCTGGGTCTGGCCCGTCTCCAAATCCCTGATGCTGATTACCGTATCCGGAAAAGGTATTCCCACGCTGCCGGTCTTGTTTACTCCCTGATATGGATTGGCGCAGATGGCGGTAACAGCCTCAGTCAAGCCGTACCCTTCCATCAGTTTGCTGCCGGTCAGCTCCTCAAAGCGCCGCTTGACCTCCGGGGCCAGGGGAGCCGCCCCCACAAAACAGCCCCGCAGGGAAGATATGTCGTAACGGGCCAGGCGGGGGTGATTGATTAACCCGATGTACATGGTCGGGACCCCCGCGAACAGAGTCGGCCGGAAACGGTCCACAGCCTCTAAGATTTCTGCCGCGCCGAAGCGTGGCAGCAGGATGCAGGAGCTTCCCGCTATGAGCGAGGCATTCATACCGACGCTCATGCCAAAGCCGTGGAACATAGGCAGCACAACCAGCTGCCGGTCCGAGGCGGACATCCGGACCCAGGCGGCGCACTGGCTGGCGTTTACCACCAGAGCGTAATGGGAGAGCATTACTCCTTTCGGCCTGCCTGTAGTGCCGCCGGTGTAAATCAGCGCCGCCGGATCCCGCTTCAGGTCAAGAGCGGCAGAACCGGACCGGCCAGGCCTGGAACTGAGCAGGCTGGAAAACCGTTCGCACCCCGTCAGCCTTCGTTTGGCTTCCGCAGCCATCTTGCGCTTAAGCGGGTAGAGAAGATTAAGCGGAAAGGGCATAAACTCCCCCAGAGAGGTATAAAACCTGTGTTCCAACAGATGGTTCTCAGTCGCCTCCAGAAGTTTGTCCCGTACCTCCTCCAAACGCCCGGCCAACAGATCAAGACCAATAGCTGCTCCCACCTGTCCGTCGCGAAAGATATGGAGAAGTTCCGTTGCCGTACTCAAAGGGTTTACCGGCACCACGGTCCCCCCTGCCAGCAAGACGGCGTAATAGCTGATAACGTACTGGGGGCAATTGGGCAAAAGCAAGGCCACCCGGTAACCCGGACCCACACCCAGGTCTTGCAGCGCCGCAGCTACCTGTTCGACATACCGGCCCAGCCGGCCGTAGGTTAAGGTTTTGCCGAAAAAGATAAGCGCTGTCCGCCCGGGGTGGAGCTTTACAGTCTGTCTGAACAGTTCGTAGATTGGCATCTCCGGATAGTCCAGCTCCAAGGGCACTCCGTCGTCATATCGCCTGGCCCAGGGCAGGCTTTCAGCCGGGCTCCTTTCCATTTTGCACCATCCTGTTCAATATATTTCACTATTCTGACAACTCTGCTTGAAGTCTTGTATTCCCTACTACATTCCGCACCACAGGTAAAAATCCTGTCGCAAACAAGCGCTTTATTGGGATTTTTTCCTTTTCCAGGCTGAGAGCGCAAATGTTAACATGGCCGCAGCTATTTTCGTCTAAGCAAGTTAAGCACCTTAGCCACAGGGATCTTCTCCCGCACGTGATCGTCCCGGCCAAGCATGGTTTCGGCCTGAAACAGGGCATTGAGCACCGCTTCCTCACTGGCCTCAACCACAGCCTTAAACAAGGGCTCGATGAATTCCGCTTCCTCCGCCATTATTACCCGGGCTTTGGGGTGGACCCAAGGGAAATTGGAAAAAGCCGCTACGATATCCCCGCTGCCGTGGCGGGAGATTGATCCGGTCCTGCTTATCCCCAGGACCGCCCTTTTCGCCAGTCGCTTCAGCTGCCTGCCGTCCAAGGGGGCATCCGTGGCCACGATGCTGATAATCGAACCGCCGCTTATTCCTCCCGCCTGGGCAGGCAAGAATTCCCCCACCGGCACGCCCTTGATCACCAGGTCCTCACGTTTGCCAAAATTAGCCTGAACCAGAATGCCTACAGTCCAGCTTCCCGGTTTTGTCCTGACTCTGCGGGAAGATGTTCCGATACCTCCTTTGAATTCAAAACAGGATAGTCCTACTCCCGCCCCTGCATTCCCTTCGGCCACGGGTCCGCGGGCAGCGGCAGCGATAGCCGCGAGCACATGTTCCGGTTTGAGATGCCTGCCGCGGATATCGTTAAGGTAACTGTCATCGCACTCCAGGACCAGCACATTTGGAGTGCGCTGCGAGATCCCTATCCCCGGGTTTTGTCTAAGAGCCCAGGTCACGCCGCCTGCCAGGCCGGCGGAAATGCTGAGGGAATTGGTCAGGATTATCGGATTTTCGCATAAACCCAGCTCCTCCACCCACAGCGCGCCTGTAGATTTGCCATAGCCGTTAAAGGCATAAACCGCCGCAGGACATTTCTGGGTATACAGGTTGCCCGGGTGAGGCAGAATCGCTGTCACCCCGGTCCGTACCGGACCATAGCCGGGACGGAGCTTTCCCTGACCGGATATGAGGCTTACGTGCCCTACAGCTACCCCCGGCACATCGGTGATGCCGTTAAAAGGTCCTGTGGGCAGGGGGCCAAAGTAAAGGCCCAGTTCACGCGCTCTAACCATGTTCACCCCCTCCCGAAGAACAAAAAACAGCCCATAAAAATTTATGGGCCAGGAGAGTACGGAAGAACGCAATTATTCGCCCAAAGGCAGCCGTTCCTTGTCTTCCGAAGGGTAAGGGGGGTTCACTGTCGCGCTGCTGCGTCTCAGGCAGATGTCTGCCTCGACTTCGACTTTGACCCGGGGGAACTCTTCCTGCCATTCCGCGCTGATTTGCCGCCACAAGTCGGGTTTGTCGCGATAGATTAACTGGCCAAAGCCGAAAATGTCGCTCCGGTAGGTTTCCTGAGCCTTTTTTACCGCACTCAGGATTTCGCCCTGTACGACCTCACCGGCCTTGGCGGTAATGTCCGGGCCTATTTGATGCCACTTTTCGGGAGAGCTGTCCAGGCTGGCCGCCGCTTCCACCAGGTCCGCATCGGACGTGACCTTCAGTTTGATTACCGGCTGGCCGTCCTCAACCGCCACTTTTTCGCTGATTTTCGGTTTGACCAGAAAGAGCTGGAAGGACTCCTTCTCCTTAAAGGGCACTGTGACATGGCCCCGCAAAGCCTTGCCTGTGGTGTACATGTAGCCCCGGGTCTCCTCCTCATCCAGCCATCCTTGCAGGCGGTCTCCCCTGAATACCGCCAGTTCCCTGACAGCCAGTTCCTCCTGGTTGGCCGGAAAGCGGATTTCACCGGTCTTGCCGCTCAAAACCTCCACCCCGGGGATCACCGGATCGATTTTGCCGGTTGCCAGCTTGGTTGTAAAGTTACCGACAGTTATCTTTTCATCCAGGCCCCACTTGTTACAGGCTTCGACACGCTGAGCCAGGTTCAGGGCAGGGACATCACCCCCGGAGGGGCCGGTCTGAAAGAGGTCGGCAGCCCTGCCTTTGGTTACCAGCAGGTTGACATTGCGCCGCAGACGGTAAAACCGGGTCAGATAGTCCATTACCGGAATAAGGCCCTGACGGGCCAGCCCCTCGGAAAAAACAACCAGCCGCGTCTGCCCGGTAAAAGGCGCCTTGTCCAGGGTCTTATTCAGTTGCATCGCCGCTTCCCTGAGATTGGGAGACTTAAAGCTTAAAGTAATGTTTCTGGTTTTCCCCTGCGCTTCCTCCCCGCCTTTGCCCGCAGGCATGGCAATCTGAAAGCTCACCAGGTAGGAATTGCCGGCGGCTGTATCGATACCGATGGCCATGATAAAAGCCAGTTCGTTGATTTCGACTTTGTTCCAGCACCCCGGGGTGATGAGGATTGTCAGGCAGAGCAAAAGAGATGCAAGCCGTTTCATCTTCTTCTCCTGGTTCTGAGATAAGCCGCTGCGGCCAGCAGCAAGGTGCCGGCCGAGCCCAAAGGAACGATAAAGCAGCGGTCAGCGACATTGAGCATTGAGACTATATCTCCGCCGTGCTGCGGCAGGTAGGCGACAGCCAGCAGGACAGGGCT
This sequence comes from Bacillota bacterium, assembly GCA_021811155.1. GTDB lineage: Bacteria > Bacillota > Desulfitobacteriia > Desulfitobacteriales > JAJXUE01 > JAJZPO01. The sequence continues at coordinate 17,649 of JAJZPO010000033.1, forward strand.
GAACAAAGCGACGCTGAAAAGGCTGCGGCGGAAGGGGATTACAGCCTGGATGGCGTGATAGGCGCAAAAGAAGAAGGCGCTGGCCTTGATCAGGTTGGCGCCCAGCCAAAAGACGATGAAGAAGGCTTCCATGCCGTGAAACAAGTTGCCCACCTCGCTCATCCTGGCCAGAGAAAGAGCGCCGTAATACAAGCGCACCGTCTCCTCGGGGCTGAACACACAATAAGTCATGACGGTAAGTCCGGTCAGAACAAGACCTACGATCAAATAACCCTTGAGGCTGGAGCGGATCACTTCATGGGGCTTGTTGACCACAGGCAGAAAAATCCAGAGAAAGACAATATACTCAAAACCATAGGTGACTGTCACAAAGAATCCCTTGTACAGGGGGCTCAGGCCGTTATAGAGGTAAGGTTTCAGGTAGCCCAGTTCCGCTTTGGGAATGTTAAACAGCACCAGCAGGAGCAGGGATAGGAGAATCGGGAGCATGATGATTTCGTTGCCACGGGCGAAGACCTCCAGTCCGGAGTATACAATGAGCACTTCCATGAGCAAGATGCCGATAAGAAATACGCTGAGAGGGGTTTCCTGCATCAGGCTTCTGGCAAACAGCTCGCCGCCCTGTCGCAGCAAGAGACCGCTGAACCAGGCGGTACCGGCGGCGAAGAAAAGGATCAGGGGATAGCCGAGCCAGGGCCCCAAAAGCCGCCTGGCGCTTTGCAGCAGGTCTTTCTCCGGAGCTTTGAGGTAAGCGTACAGGGCCAGGTAGACAAAAGGAAATGAGACCAGGTACCCCGGCAGTACCACCATCCACGCGTCCCGGCCGGAGCTTGCGGCCAAAACCTGGGCGATGGGGAGAAAGACAGTGCCCAGGAGGACTCCCATCGCCACATAAGTTGCCTGCCTGCCTGAAACCCGCTCTTTCATGAGGGCTCATCCTCCAGGGCTTTGATGCTGCCGGAACTGCTGAAGGCGCGGTCTTTCTTGCCGGGAAGCCGGGGCCGCGTGCGCAGCGCCCACCAGGGCGCCCGGAAAAAGGTATCTTTCAGGAGGTCATACAAGTTGCCGGGACCAAAGGGGCCCAGATAGGGAATGCCGAAGGAACGCAGGCAGCAGAGATGGAGCACGATGAGGTAATAGCCCAGGGACAGGCCGAAAAACCCCAGGGTTCCGGCCAAAAGCATCAGTGGAAAACGGAGCAGGCGGATGGTAATGCCTAGATTGTATGCTGGAATGGTAAAACTGGCGATCGCGGTAAATGCAACCACTATGACCATCAGCGGGCTGACCAGACCTGCTTTGACCGCCGCGTCCCCGATAACCAGGGCGCCTACGATACTGATTGCCTGTCCGACAGTTTTTGGCAGCCTTATCCCCGCTTCCCGCAGCACTTCCAAGGTAAACTCCATTACCAGCGCCTCAACCAAGGCCGGCACCGGCACTCCTTCCCGGCCTGAGGCAATGCTTAAGGCCAGCGCCGTGGGAAGCATCTCCTGGTGAAAGGTGGTAACGGCGACATAGAGTGACGGCAGCAGCAAGGAAGCCGCAACTCCGGACAATCTGACAAGCCTGATCAGAAGAGCTGCATAGGATCGCTCATAATAATCCTCGCTCATCTGCAGGAACTGGACCAGTTGGGCAGGAACAATCAGCACGATGGGCGTGCCGTCGACTAAGACTGCAATCCTTCCTTCCAGCAGGTTGGCAGCCACCCCGTCAGGCCGTTCCGTATGGTAAACCTGGGGAAAGGGAGAACAGGGTACATCTTCAATCAATTCCTCGATGTAACCGCTTTCCAGGACACCGTCAATCTTAATGGCCCGCAGCCTGTTTTCCAGTTCCTGCAGGATTGGCTTGCTGGCAATGCCGCTGACGTAGGCAATGACTATGTCGGTACGGGTTAGCTCCCCGATTTTCAAGGGCTTCATAACCAGGTCGGGGGACTTTATTTTGCGCCGCAGCAGACTGGTATTGATGCGCAGGGTTTCGGAAAACCCTTCCCGGGGTCCGCGGATAACTGATTCGGTAGTGGGTTCGTTGATGCCGCGCTGTTCCCAGCCGCGGGTGCCGATGATAATTGCACCGGGCCGGTCTGCAAAGAACAGGGCCGAATCTCCGGAGAGGATGGAGTCCACCGTCCCTGCCAGGGAATCCTCCTTTCTCACCTCATTGTTCGCCAGCAGGAAGGAATAGACTGTTTCCCGGGCAGTTTCAGGCGTGAGCTTGGCCAGGGCCGGTTTGCCCAGGGATTGGACCATCAAGGTTTTCAGCACAAAGTCATTGACCAACTCTTTGCTGACCATACCGTCCACGCAGACAAGGTAGGCCTTGACCGCGGTTTTTCCTTCAATGATAAAATCCCGGAACAACATGTCAAAGCTTTGGGACAGGAGCTCATGCACAGCGACAAAGGTGCAGGGCCCTTTGAGGTTATGGGTGGTGACTGTTGCCTTTGGGACCGGCCGGATTGCCGCGCCCTTGCGGCGCACGGTCAGGGTCTTGACCAGCCTGATCAATCGCTTGAGCATGAGACAGCCTTCCTTGCGTATGACGTATGATAGGTTAGTATACCCAAAACCGGCCGAATGTCCCGGCAGGCAAAAAAAAAGACCCCTTTACCACAACCGGTTCCGGGGCTGCCTTTGCTCACTGTCCCTTCGCAGGGACGGCATATTTGTATTTGGGCAGGCTTCCGGCGGGCAGTTGAAGCTCTGACACCGGCTCTTCCTCAACGGTGATGCCAAACTGAGAGGCGTTGGTCTCCTGAGGAATGACGAACCTGTTGACAAAATCAATCCCTTTTGACAGCTTGTCGCTGTCGCCAACGGCTTCGATAATATAGGGCGGATATTTTGGGGACCCGTTGATTTCAATGCCTGAGCCTGTAAACAGGATGGACGTTGCAGCTGTAATGCGCTGACCGTTGACAGCTATGGCCTCGGCGCTGGAGTTCCACAGGGCGTTGACCAGGTCCAGGAGGTCAAGTTCGTACAGCACATACAAACCGGACTGCATGTTCTCCGCAACGTACCCCTTGGCGTAGAGCGTCGCCTTCAAACCAGCGCCCTCAACCGGGGTAACCCCGGACCACAGTCTGGTCCGCTGCAAGCGTTGAGCTGCTACCCTGGCCGCTTCCACTCCCTGCTCGTACTGGGAAAGTTCAGCCTGGAGCTTGCTGTTCTCGGCCTGAAGCTGGTCTGTTTCAGCCACATACGGCGCCAAAGCGGACACCACGTTGTCTGAGGGAGTTGGACCGTTTTCCGTTATCCGGTCGCGGGCTTTCAGTTGAAACATCAGCAAAACCCCAACCAACAGGGTAAACAGAGCAACCAGCGCCCCCCAATTCTTCTTTTGCGCCATGATAGATTCCTTTCAGCCTAAATTTAAAGAAATTTTGCATATGGTTACTACATAACCAATCTGCGGGGAAGCCCCGGGGCAGGTGAGGTCTCCCCCGACCCTATTGCACCAGGATTGTTACCGGGAAAGTCCCTGCTCCGACCAGTGAGGCGTCAATCTGCAGTTGGTATTGGGCCGGGGCCTCAGGCGCTTCAAACCGCAACTGGCCGTTACGTGTCCGTCCCGGGCCAATGTTCCCGTCCAACTGCTGATCCAGGGCGCTGATGACCTGTGGGCTGTAGCGGTTTCCTTTGGTGATATCCACCAGCTGGAAAACCATTACCGGGCTGATTGACTCACTGTCATTGCCGTTATTGTCAACCCTGGCATTAATAATCAGAAACACATTGCCTTTTTGCGGCTGCAGCCCTTCGTCCCCGGAAGAGAGCCTGGCCGAACCGATGGTGAACTGCAGGGTATTGGCGGTAATAATCTTGCCGGCATCAGGTACAGAAACCGTGAGGGTTTTTTGCTGGGCCGGCTGGACCGGTGGCTGAGTTGGTTGAGCCTCTGATTGGGCTGCCGGCTGGGTTTCCGCTGGTTGAGGCGTCGGCTGGGGAGGTTGAGCCGGAGTTTGATCTGCAGCTTGGGTTGGGGGTGGCGCCGGAGCCGCCGTCTCTGAGGGAACAGGCTGCTTGGACGCCGGCTGCTCCGCAGGTTTGGGTTGACTCGATCGGGAAAGGTTAAGCCAGTTAGCTGTGACAGTGGTGTTGGAGGCCTTTTCCAAACCTTGTGCCATAAATAACATGGAACCGGTAATTATGATGACGAGGACAACAAAAACAAGCTTGCGCACCTACCGTTCCCCCTTGTTCCATTTTTCATATTTATATTTTTAATACTACCAGCTATGCCGGCCCCGGTCAATTTCTCCTTGACAATGTTCATCCGACTACCCCAGCTGACCTAAAATCAGCGTTTTTCCTCCCAATTGGCGACCCAAAAGGTCATTCCTTGAGAAATAAAAAGACCTGACTCCGACAGGGTCAGGCCGAGATTTTTGCCCTAGGCGAACGTATCCTTCAACATCTCCCGCATAGCCCGCTTGAGAAATTTCCCCACCGAGGTCTTGGGAATCTTGTCCATAAACACCACCCGGTCCGGAATCCACCACTTGGCGAACTTGTCAGCCAAAAAATCCCGCAATTCCTGTTCGCTCACCTCGCTGCCTTCCTTCAAGACCACGCATGCCACAGGCCTTTCCTGCCACTTGGGATGGGGCACGCCGATCACACTGGCCTCAAAGACAGCGGGGTGAGCCATGATGGCATTCTCCAAATCAACCGAAGATATCCATTCCCCCCCGCTCTTGATCAGGTCTTTCATTCTGTCCACCAGTTTGACAAACCCTTCTTCGTCTACCGTAGCCACGTCTCCGGTATGGAGCCAGCCGTCGGAAAAGGTGGCCTGGCTCCGGTCATCGTTATAGTATGAGTCTGCGATCCAGGGACCCCGCAGGAGAAGTTCCCCCATCTCCTGTCCATCCCAGCGCACTTCTCCTTTTTCACCCACGACTTTCATTTCCAGGCCCGGCGCCAAAAGTCCCTGTTTTGCCTGAGCATCCAGCCTGGCGTCGGCGTCCCACTCCTCCTGGTAGCTCTTGAGGCGGGAAACAAGGGCAACCGGAGCTGTTTCGGTCATGCCGTAAGCGTGGAGGAAGGGAATGTTGTATTTTGTTTCGAAGGTCTTGATCATGTCGCGGGGAGCGGCCGAGCCGCCGCACACTACTGCTCTCAAGCTGGAGGTGTCGTGTTCCCCGGCTTCCATGCTTTTCAGGAGGCCCAGCCAGACAGTGGGGACCCCGGCGGCGAGAGTAACCTTCTCCTGCTCAATCAAACCCAACAGGACATCGGGCGTAGGCCCGGGACCCGGCAGCACCAGTTTGGTCCCGTACCAAACCGCGCCAAACGGCAGCCCCCAGGCATTGGCATGAAACATAGGGACTACAGGCAGGCAGGAATCCCTCTCCGACAAACCCAGGGTATCCGTTAGGCCAATACATAAGCTGTGGAGGAAAATCCCGCGGTGCGAGTAGACCACCCCTTTGGGGTTGCCGGTGGTAGCAGAGGTGTAACACATGCCCATAGGGGAATTCTCGTCCAGATTTTCAGGATAGGCAAAGCCGGGATCACCCTGCTGCAGCAGGTCCTCATAGGAATATACCGGACTGAGTGAGGTGGGAGGCAGTTCCTCCTTGTCGCTCATTACTATGTAAGCTGTGACCGTATCAAGCTGGTCTTTGACATTTTCAAGCAGCGGCACCAGGTCCTCGTCAACCAGTACCACCTTGTCCCCGGCGTGATTGATGATGTAGGAAATGTGTTCCGGGGACAAGCGGATGTTTACCGTATGCAGCACAGCCCCCATGCAGGGTACCGCAAAATAGGCTTCCAGGTGGCGGTGGTTGTTCCAGGCAAAGGTAGCCACCCTGTCCCCGCTTTTTACCCCCAAGCTCTGCAGGGCGCTGGAAAGCCGCCGGGCGCGCCGGCCGTAGTCAGCATAGGTGTACCTGTGGATGCCGGAAGGGGTACGGGAGACAATCTCCTTCTTGGGAAAAAGTTTTTCCCCCCGCTCGAGCATGGAGCGCAGGGTCAAGGGAAAATCCATCATCTGATTAATCCCCGCTTTCTCTTATTTGTTCCTTTATGTGCCTAATTACTTGGGCAGCATCCTGATGGCGCCTCCAGGTGAATTGTGCTGACGTCCAGCCTCTGTCACAATCCCAGATTTTTGGCGATAATGGTCTTCATGATCTCGCTGCTGCCGGCGTAAATCGAGGTTACGGCTATGTCCCGGTAGCGACGGGCTATTTGGTATTCTTCCATGTAGCCGTACCCGCCGTGGAGCTGCAAACAGCGGGCAGCAACCCTCTTGGCCATCTCGCTTACCCACCACTTGGCCATGGATACCTGTGTTACCATGTCTTGATGCGCCATGTGACCGGCAATCAGCTGGTCCACAAAGGCCCGGCCGACAGCAACTTCCGAAGCCATCTCGGCGATCTCGAACTGGGTATTCTGGAATTTGCTGATGGGCTGTCCGAAGGCTTCCCGGGTTTTGACGTAGTCAATAGTCAGTTTGAGCATTTCCTCCGCGGCTACCAGGGCTGTGATGGATACCAGCAGGCGCTCTTGCTGCAGCTTCTGCATCATGTACTTAAACCCGCCGCCCTCCTGGCCGAGCAGGTTTCCGGCCGGAACCCGGCAATCCTCAAAGATCAGTTCTGCCGTATCCTGAGCGTTCAAGCCGATTTTGTCCAATTTCCTGCCGCGGGAGAAGCCAGGGCTGTCCCGCTCCACCATAATCAAGCTGATTCCCTTGTGGGCCGGTACCGCTTTTGGGTCAGTCTTACAAGCGACGAGGACCAAATCAGCCTGTATGCCATTGGTAATAAAAGTTTTCTGCCCATTTAAGATGTAGTAATCCCCGTCCCGCACCGCTATGGTTTTGATGCCGGCCAAATCGGACCCTGCGCCAGGTTCTGTCATGGCGATGGCGGTTATCAGCTCGCCCTTGGCGCAGGCGGGGAGCCAGCGCAGTTTCTGTTCTTCCGTTCCGAAGGCAGTGAGATAAGGGACCACAATGTCGTTGTGCAGGCCGATGCCGATCATGCTGGAGCCCACCCGTTCCAGTTCTTCGTTGATGACCACCGCGTAACCCCAGTCCGCCCCGGCGCCGCCATACTGCTCCTCCACGTCAGGGCACAAATATCCCTGAGAGCCCATTTTCAGCCAAAAAGAGCGGGGAACAAAGCCTTCTTTTTCCCATTGGTCGTAATAGGATACTGCCTCCTGCTCGAGAAACTTGCGCAGGGCGCTGCGAAAAATTAGGTGTTCTTCCTTTAGGTATAGATGCTCCATACTTTCACCCCAACTCGCAAATAATAACCGCTGCCTTAAGCTTAGGCCAAATGCCAGAATGCGGCAAATATTTCCTGGCAAAGCCAAGAATCTCCGGGCTGAACAGTAATTTTCAGCCCCTGAACAGTTATTACAGCTTGGGAACGGCTGGAACATAGTCCCGGCGCCACCAGCGGCTTAACCATAATCAGCCCGCCCCTGTTAAAATCTGGCTGTCGTGTCTGGCCGTGAACTTGGACCTTGGCCCTGTGTTTGCACAGGATGGCCTTAATGGTGAAACCGTATCGGGGCCATAGGACCAGACTCCTTGACAAACGCCAGGATAACCTGTAAAAACCGGCTGCCGTAGCGGCGCAGTTTCTCCTCCCCTACTCCGCTGATTGTCAGCAGTTCCTGTTCATCGGCCGGCAGTCGCTCGCACATCTGCCGCAAGGTGCTGTCCGGGAATACCACGTAGGGCGGAACCTTTTCCTGCTGGGAAATCTCTTTGCGCAAGCCGCGCAGGAGTTCAAACAGGGTATTGTCCCCAACTTCCTCCTGTGCCGGTTTCCGCACTTTCTGCCATACCCTGGCTTCCCCTTTGAGTACGGCTGCTGCCTTGGGCTGAAGTTTTGCCACCGGGTACTGGCCTTCAGTCAGCCTGATATACCCTTCCGCCGCCAGCACTTTCATCAGGTCGCTGATTGCTTTGACCGTGTACTCCCGCATAATCCCATAGGTTGGCAGCCTGTTGTACCCGAACTGGAGGACCTTTTTGTTGTTCGAACCCTTCAGAACCTCGGCCACCATGGTAATGCCAAACTGCTCCCGCAGGCGCAGCATGCAGGAAAATATTTTCTGGGCCTCCAGGGTGATGTCAACCAGCTCGCTTTGGTCCTGGCAGGTGCCGCAGTTGCCGCACTCCTCAGCGGGGGTTTCTTCCCCAAAGTAGGCCAGGATGAATTTGCGCAGACAGCGGGGAGTGTGGCAGTAATCAGACATAACCTGCAGCTTTTTATACTCGCTTCTCTTTCTTTCCGGAGAGAGTATGGTCTGCTCGATGAGAAACTTTTGAATCAGGATGTCCTGGGGGCTAAAGAGCAGGATGCACCGGCCCGGTTCGCCGTCCCGGCCCGCGCGGCCCGCCTCCTGGTAATAGGCTTCCATATTCTTCGGCATATTGTAATGGATGACAAAGCGCACGTTGGACTTGTCAATGCCCATGCCAAAAGCGTTGGTGGCTACCATAATGCGGATATCATCGTAGAGGAACCCCTCCTGGCTGAGAGCCCGCTCTGCATCGCTCAAGCCGGCATGGTACCTGCCGGCAGAAAACCTCTTCTTGCCCAGCCATTCGTAAAGGCTGTCCACTTCCTTCCGGGTCGCAGCGTAGATAATGCCTGGCAGGTCTTTGTTCTGCCGCAGAAAATTGAGCAGGTAATCCCTTTTGTCTTCCCCCCGCACCACTGCAAAATGCAGGTTTTCCCTGTCAAAACCGGTTACGTGCACAGCAGGGTCTCGGAGAGAGAGCTGGTTAATAATGTCCCGGGTCACATCCCCCGTGGCGGTGGCGGTGAAAGCAGCAAGCTGGGGCCGCTGTCCCAGACCCTGGAGCAGTTGGGCAATCGCCAGGTAGCTGGGACGGAAATCATGCCCCCACTGCGAAATGCAGTGGGCCTCATCGACTGCCAGCAGGGGCACCTGCAAAGAGTTTAAAAGGGAACGGAACTGCTCCGATTCCAGCCTCTCCGGGGCGACATACAGAAGCTTGTATTCACCCCGGCCTGCGGCAGAAATCCGCTCACGCACTTCCGCCAGGGATAAGGAACTATTGATGTAGGCAGCCGCTATGCCCAGGCTGTTAAGCGCGTCCACCTGGTCTTTCATCAGGGAAATCAGGGGGGAAACGACCAGGGTTGTGCCGGGCAGGAGCAGGGCCGGTATCTGGTAGCAAATCGACTTTCCCCCACCCGTGGGCATTATCCCCACCGTATCATGGCCCTGCAAAATGCCGCTGATAATCTTGGCCTGTCCCTCCCGGAAGGCGGTATAGCCATAATATTTTTTCAGCAGCCGCTGTGCCCTTTCCAGCACCGGAACTCACCTCGTTTTGATCCTTCTACTGATGTTAGATTCGCTCCTGTACCGCCCGACTCCTCCCCACCACATAGAAAAGCCCCGCCGGAAAACCCGGCAGGGCTTCTAACCTCTCACTCCAGCTTTCTTTATTTGGGATACAAATCCAGGCAATCACTTTCCCCAGCAAGGCCGTTCAAAAGCGAGTATAGCGCGAAGCCGGTCCGGCCGGCACCGGAGGCGTACTAGACGTACGTTGAGGATGCCGGCCGGACCGGCGACAAAGCCAGACGAAGCTTTTCAACGGCCTAGTAGGTTATTCGGCGCCTAGTCCGGTGTTGGCTCTCACATACAGCTCTTCGAACTTGGCCGCTGCGGCGCTCTTCTCGTTGTAGAAGACACTGCCCAGATAGGCTGCAATGAAGCCGAGGGGAATGCTGACGATGCCAGGGTTGCCCAGGGGGAAGATAGCTGCTTTGCCCATAACGTTGGGGCTGATAGCCATCAGGCCCACAGATGCCACGAGACCGACAATAATCCCGGCTACCGCCCCGCCGGTATTGAACTTCTTCCAGAAGATGGCCAAGATGATAACCGGCACGTTGGCGCTTGATGCCACCGCGAAGGCCAGGGCCACCAGGTAAGCGACGTTCTGTCCCTTGGCCAGAATGCCCAGGATGATAGCAATAATGCCAACCACAACGCCGGTCCGCTTCGCTACCCGGACTTGGGTTACCTCATCCGCGCTGCCGCCCTTGATGACGTTAACATAGAAGTCATGGGCAAAGGCGCTGGAAGCGGCCAGGGTCAGACCGGCAACCACGGCCAGGATGGTGGCGAAGGCTACGGCGCAGAGGAAGGCCAGGAGGAACTCGCCGCCCACTGTGCCAGGCCCTCCGCCCAGGGTTTGAGCCAGGAGGGGCGCTGCCATATTGCCGCCCTTGTCAGCAGCTTTGACAGCGCTGCTGCCCACGAAGTACGCCGCCCCGAAGCCGAGGAAGGTGGTCATGATGTAGAAGGAGCCAATCAGTCCCATGGCCCAAAGCACTGAGGTGCGGGCAGCTTTGGCTGTCGGGACTGTGAAGAACCGCATCAGGATGTGAGGCATGCCTGCAGTGCCCAAGACCAGGGCCATGCCCAGTGAGACCAGCTCAATCGGGTTTTTGAACAGCTGGCCGGGCTCCAGGAATTTCTGGCCGTGTTCGGGCTGAGCAGCAATCTTATTGAAGAAGTCTACCAGGTTGAAATGGAATTTACCCAGTACCCAGACACTGAGGAAGATGGCGCCGAACATCAGAAGACCGGCCTTGATGATTTGCACCCAGGTGGTCCCCAGCATGCCGCCAAAGGTGACGTAGAGGATCATCATGATGCCGATAAACACTACAGAGAATTCATAGGGAATGCCCAATAGGAGCTTAATCAGGCTGCCTGCCCCTACCATCTGGGCCAGCATGTAGAAAGTACTGATAACCAGGGTACTCAGGGCGGCAGCGCTCCTGACCGGTTTGGGGCTCAGGCGGTAGGCCAGCACGTCGGCCATGGTGTACTTGCCGCTGTTGCGCATAGGCTCAGCCACTAGGATCAAGACCACGATATAGGCCACCAGCCAGCCCACGGAATAGAGGAAGCCGTCGTAGCCGTAGAGGGCGATGAGTCCCGCGATGCCCAGGAAGGACGCTGCGCTCATGTAGTCCCCGGCGATGGCGAAGCCGTTTTGCACACCGCTGATGCTGCGCCCCGCGGCGTAGAATTCAGTTGTGGTCTTCGTGCGTTTGGAAGCCCAGTAGGTAATACCCAGGGTGATGCCCACGATGACCACGAACATACCAATTGCCAGCCAGTTCATTTTTCAAGCCCCCCCACATATTGTTTTTTGATTTTGTCGGCCAGAGGATCGAAGTGCCGGTTGGCGACCCGGGCATAAACTCCGGCAATGATCCAGGCCACAAAAAACTGGGAAAGGGCGAAGAGATAAGCCAAGTTAATCGAGCCAATCACTTTTTGGTTCATAATCTTCGGAAAATAGCCCACGCTGAGGGGCAGGGCAAAGTAATAAACTGACGAGATAATGATGGCGATCACCACGAAGCGGGATTTGATGGAAATCAGGTGTTTGAAGTCTTCACTCTGAGCTATTTTGTCCCATCTCACTCTAACTACACCTCCCTAATTTGTACCTTCAAGCATGTTTTCCCTCTGCCCAAACTCAACAAATGTCCTTTCTTCACCCCTTTCCGTACAGAAACTCCGCACCTGGAAGTCACCCGCCTTGCTTACCCCTCATCTGCATATTTTTCTTTCAGCTGGTTAACCACGCCGGCATCGGCTAGGGTAGTAGTGTCTCCCAAGGCTCTCCCCTCGGCAATGTCCCGCAGTAATCTCCGCATAATCTTACCGCTCCGGGTCTTGGGCAGTTCCGCCGTAAAGAAGATGTCATCGGGCCGGGCGAGGGCTCCGATCTTCTTGGCAACATGGCCTTTCAGTTCATCCACAAACCCGGCCTGGACATCCACGCCTTCCTTCAGAGTGACAAAGGCAGCTACGGCCTGGCCTTTAACCTCATGGGTCTTGCCGATACAGGCTGCTTCCGCCACTGCAGGATGGTCCACCAGAGCGCTTTCCACTTCAGCGGTGCCAATCCGGTGCCCGGAGACATTGATGACATCGTCAACCCGTCCCATCACCCAGAAATAGCCGTCCTCGTCCCACTTGGCGCCGTCCCCGGTGAAATAGATGCCCTGCCACCGGCTCCAGTAAGTGCTCACATAGCGGTCGGGATCGCCGTAAACCGTGCGCAGCATGGCCGGCCATGGCTCACGTATCACGAGGTAACCGCCGCTTCCCTTCGGTACAGGCTGCCCGTCTTTGTCCACAACTTCAACATTGACCCCCGGGAACGGTACAGTGGCCGAGCCAGGTTTAAGAGCGGTAATTCCGGGCAGGGGTGTCATCATCACCATGCCGGTTTCGGTCTGCCACCAGGTGTCAACTATGGGGCAGCGCTCCAGGCCGATGTTTTTGTAGTACCACATCCAGGCTTCGGGATTGATGGGTTCACCCACAGTACCCAACAGTCTCAGGCTGGACAGATCCCTGCTTTCCGGGTATTTGGTTCCCCACTTCATAAATGTGCGAATGGCTGTGGGGGCGGTATACAGGATGGTTACCCGGTATTTTTCAACAATTTGCCAAAAACGGTCCTTGTTGGGATAATCAGGGGTCCCTTCGTACATCAGGACTGTAGCGCCATTGGCCAGAGGGCCGTAGACTATATAGCTGTGCCCGGTGACCCAGCCTACATCGGCCGTGCACCAGTACACGTCTTCTTCCTTGATATCGAAAATCATTTGATGGGTGGCGGTTACCCCAACCATATAGCCGCCCGTGGTATGCACAACCCCTTTGGGTTTGCCCGTGGTGCCGCTGGTGTAGAGGATATAGAGCATGTCTTCCGCGTCCATCGGCTCCGCCGGACAATTAGCTGAAGCGTTTTCCATGGCTTCGTGGTACCAGACATCGCGTCCGTCCTGCATCTCCACATCGATGCCCGTCCGCTTGACCACAACCACATGCTCTACACATTGGACCTGTTTCAAGGCGTTGTCAGCATTGGCCTTCAAAGGTACAACGCTGCCGCGGCGAAAACTGCCGTCAGAGGTGATCACCACTTTGGCTTGGGCGTCATCAATCCGGTCCCTTAGCGCCTCGGCGCTGAAGCCGCCGAAAACCACACTGTGGGGAGCGCCGATGCGGGCGCAGGCCAACATGGCAATGGCTGCTTCCGGAATCATGGGCAGGTAGATTGTGACCCGGTCTCCCTTTTGTACGCCAAGGGATTTAAGCACGTTGGCAAACTGGGATACTTCCCGGTGCAGGTCCTGGTATGTCAGAACCCGGCTGTCTCCCTTCTCCCCTTCAAAGACGATTGCAGCCTTGTTGCGTCGCCAGCCATCCAGATGACGGTCCAGACAGTTGTAGGCTGCATTTAGTTTTCCCCCGACAAACCATTGGGCAAAAGGCGGATTCCACTCCAATACCTTTGACCATGGTTCAAACCACGTCAGGCGTTCCGCTTGCCTGGCCCAAAATCCCGCGCTGTCCGCAGCAGCCTCTTCATAAACCCCGGCGCTTTGGACATTGGCCTGGGCCCGGAACTCTTCCGGCGGTTGGAACAACCTTGTTTCTTCAAACAAGACCTCCAGTTGTTCCTCTCCCATATGCATCCCTCCAGTTACTTGGTTTTTGCTGGTTTCACATTATGAAACCGCGTCTCCATTTCCTCTATCATAACCGGAATATTAAGAAAATTTAAATACTTTTGCCTTAAAGCGCCTGTTTTGCTGGGTTAAAGGCGGTTATGTGCCGCTTAATGGCAGATTTGCGCCCCTTAGCAACAGAAAATCACCCTCAGACAGTTTTTTTAGCTGTTTCCGGGAAGACATTCATTTTTGGGCCAGGGGCCGCAATGAAACAGAGTTCCAAAAAGAAAACACAGCCCTGTCTAACAAGGCTGTGGTCTGCTCGGGTCGAATTTTACTTCTGTTACG
>JAJZPO010000034.1 GCA_021811155.1 Bacillota bacterium
TGCCTTTTGAAAATGTCAAATCTTTTTGGCGATTTTTGGATTGTATCTTCAAATTTTTTGGGGTTTATGCTGGAGCTATTTTCCATCAACTGCATAACTCCTGTTAAATTAAATGTCCTTAATGAGAGTACTAATCCAATAAAACTTTACGAGTACCTTGGTGCCGGAATCCCTGTTGTATCTACAAACCTACCAGAGGTCTCGCACTATCGAGAAGATGGAGTAGTCTATATAGCAAATAACCCGGAGGACTTTGCCAACAAAATACTAGAGGCGCTCTCTATCTCGAGCGCACCAGCCATAGTGAATAGACGACTAAGTATCGCATCAGATAACAGTTGGAGTAAAAGAGCTGAAGAGGTATTAAGCCTCATAATGCGAACATCGTAGTGGTATGTAAGCAATCAATCATCCGGTGCCTGGTCCTTAAACCAGCAGCCATGGAAGATTGCCGATAAGATCGTTATGAATGATTATTTAATCTAATTCTATCATTTAGTTTTTCCGTGATAGAGTGAATAAAGGGAATTTCTTGAAGTTGAACGGCAACTGCCTGTGGTGAAAATACCTTCTTGAGCGCAGAAATATTTCGCACTTGTTGATCGTATCTAGACCTGTCAAAATTCTCAATTTGATCCTCAATAGTAGTAATAAGTTCCTCCTCAGACTGACACAAGAACCCTATGTCCCCTCGTAATTTGAAATAGGTTTCAAAGTAAGGGTTCGCTAACACTATTATTGGTTTAGCGAAGGCAACTGCGTCAAGCATAGCTCCACTGGCAACCAATTGGTAGAACCGTGGACTGTACGGCAGGACAACGTAGGTCAGGCTTTTGATTAGTCGTTCATACGTCTGCCGTTCAATCGGAGTCTCCGTACTGTATCCGGTAATTACCGGAGGAACTTTGACATCCTTATTTACCCTACCTACAACCGTAAAGACTGCATTGGAAGCATACCTTTTAGCCACCCGAAAAAATAATTCAATTCCTTTTTCCTTTGCTCCAACACCCACGTAACCAAAATTTAAAGAATTGAAGTTATCAAACTCTGAAGCCGCAATTCCCGAATTTGAAAATATATAGGGATGGTTTATGGAAAACACGTAAGACTTCATTTTGGGATAGAGTTGAAGCAGTCGTTTCTGAATAGACTCGCCTAGCACAATATAATTGATTTTTGGGAAATTCTGTCTAGTGAGTGTATTATAGATTCCAAGCATCCGCTTCAATGGACGTCGTGTTCTGGGTAAAAGCAAGTAATTTAAGACACCGTGCAATACTACTAGAACCTCTGGCAGATTGTCAGCCTTCAAGGCCCAATGAGTTTTTAGAGCTATTAAGCCCGGACTTGTAATAGATGTAACAACTAGCATCTTAACCGTCTTAATTAACATACGTTTTCTGAGCATGTGAAAGAGCTTGAACTCAGCAACCAATCTTTGCGAATCCGAAAGGAATCTTTCCGGAATGTCTATTTCCACCCACATTATCCTTGATGGATCTCCAATCAAGCTGAATTGTTCTCGCGTTTGTTGGACATGACTTTTCTCTCCTAAGAATTCAATCATCTCGCCAGGGCAGGCAATTGTTATACTCTCTAAAAAAGCAGCATTAAAAACGACATGTTCGAAGCCCCAGCACTGAGACTCACATACCACAATCACGACGGCAATTCCCCCAAACGCGCACTCAATAAAAACCTTTCGACTACCATGGGCACGCTAGACCGCTTGATTTCCGTAGATTCTCTGTTGCACTTCATTACCTATTTTTAAAGCACTCAATCCGTCTTCCCCAGTCACAAGAGGCCTTTGTTGGTTAATAATGCAACTGATAAAGCTATTTAGTTGCACGGTTAGCGGTTCTACGTTAGGAACGTGAACCTTTTCAATAATGTTCTCCTGTCGGTATTTTAGCTCTTGTCCGAATGGCGAGTAACTTAAGTTTGTCCTACGAGAAATAGTTATCTTACGATCCATCAAGTCTGTAGTAATGTAGGCGGAATCAGTAACTGCTGTAAGTTCGCGGACTTTTTGTTCGGTTATCCGGCTGGCTGTTAAAGAAACCATGCAGGCGTCGGGGTATTGGAACAAAGCGACAGCATGGTCCGCAGATTCGGAGGATTTGGTACTACACCCTACTGCTGTAAGTGTCTTGAACTGTCTACCAATCAGGTCTTGGATAATATCAATGTCATGAATCATCAGATCTAACACCACGTCTGCATCCGTAATTCGACCATCAAACGGGCTAAGTCGCCTAATGTCCACTGCACGCACAGCTTCACCAGCCAAAATTTTTTTTAACTCCTGATAGGCAGGGTTAAATCTTTCTACATGACCGACTTGCAGAACTGCTTCGTTTCTATTAGCGGCATTAACTAGGTCTATCGCTTCTTCAAGATTTTTAGCAATGGGTTTTTCCATTAACACATGTTTCTTGCGCCTTAAGCATTGTAACCCTAATTCATGATGTAGGCTAGTTGGAACAGCAATACTCACAGCATCTGTTTCATCTAACAAGGCATCAACTGTGGGAAATGATTTAACAGAAAAGTCCCGAGCCACCCGATCCATATTGGTTTCAGAAGAGTCGTACACCCCTACCAACTTCACCTTGGAGATTTGGGAGTAGACCCTAACATGATGTCTACCCATATTACCAACGCCAATTACTCCTACACGAACAGTCATTTATCCCATCCCCTATTTGCCGCAACAATATTCGTCCATGTGGTTGTTAAGAGGTTGTCCGCACTTGCATACCTTTCCAATAATTCTTGCTGGGTTCCCGGCAACTAGTGTATAAGGGGGGACATCCTTGGTCACCACACTTCCGGCTGCAACTAATGAGTACTCGTTAATGCAAACGCCACAAACTATTGTTGCGTTCGCACCAATTGATGCTCCTTTTTTGATTACAGTTTTAGTCACTCGCCATTGATTGTTAAATGCTCTCGGATATAAATCATTTGTAAATGTCATGTTAGGTCCTAGGAAAACATCATCTTCTACAGTTACTCCACGATATACATTTACTCCATTTTGGATCTTAACGTGGTTTCCGATTCGCACACCCGAGTCTATATAGACATTTTTACCTATGATGCAATTTCGACCAATGATTGCTTCTTCCCTAATTTGGGAATGATTCCAGACCTTTGTTCCAAACCCGAGGTTGGCCATTCTGGATACCTCGGCAGTCGGATGAACGAAAACATCTTGCAGCATAGCCAACTCATCCTCCAAAATGATTTATTACCGAAACTATATGCTCCAAATCCTCGACAGTCAAAGACGGGTGCAAGAACAAGTCTTTTTTCCGTTTCATCAACTATTGGTTTTGCGATAGGAATCATTGGCCAACCTCTTTCTCCAATTAATTTCTGCCCTTTAGGCCCCACAGTCTCAAATAGTCGAGTGCCAAATTGTCCCAGGACTGAGTCTGCGCCCACTTCCAACCAGTCATACTTTTCTCGACAGCACCTTCAGGGCTATTCAAGGCGCGAACTATTGACTGAACAACAGTACTCTTGTTCCCGCAAATGTATAAGGCTGATGTAGCTGGATGCATGCGCAAACAGTCTTCCCGCAGGTCATTGTTATAAAAAGCAATGACAATTCTTCTGGCACAGAATGCTTCCAAAATGGTTAAGTAACCGGACGCAAAGAGGATAGGACACTTTTGCAGAATGGGGATTAGGTCTTCTTGAGGTGGATACAGTGATATTTCAAGACCCCTGTCTACGGCAAATTTACGGATGATTTCTTCATATTGCCCCTTCCCATAAATTTCAAGCGGGACTTCGATGCCGTGGGAATTCCTAAGAATCTCCATCGACTCAACTAATTCCTTAATTCCTGTATCTGGTTCTAGGCGACCTATATAAGCAATTCTTGGGGCCAAATCGAATACTGAGTTTGGAATTTTACTGAAGGTGTGAACATCTACTCCACCATAACTTACAACGTTTGCCTTAGTCTTGTACCATTTTGTAATATAATCCCCTATAGCCATGTGCCCCTTGACCCTCGCAGCACACCAATGTCTTTGCTTAATTATTTTTGGATCAGGAGGACATGCCCCTTCCCATCCGTGAAAGGTAAGATAAGACCGATTGCCTTGGTACATCAGTCGTGCAAGATGGGAATAGTAGTAGAAGCTGCCAAAATCATGAAAATGCCAAATAGACTCTTTTTGCTTTAGCAACTCGAAAGCTAGTTTTCGCTGAGTATTTATCGTTGTGGTCCATGGCAACACACCAAATATCTTTCGTGGTTCAATCCATGTGGCCTCACTGTTGGTAATGTTCGGTTGTGCGTGTACTACCAGTATGGTCCCATTGTATCCAAGCTTGATTAGGGCTTGGTGAACGCTCCTGACATGTTTTTCTACGCCTCCAACATTTGGGTAATAATTTGGTGTAACCATGACATAATGTTTCAACCCAAGATCTGTAATCATAACTATCCAACCTTCCAATTATGACTAGGCCAACTGCTAGAACTGTGTGTCTTCCATTAGGCTCCTTGCTTTCATGCGTTTGTATAAAATCAATGCAGATAGTATCATGCCCAATAAGTCTGCGAGTAGAATACCGAGAGCTACAGCCACAGCGCCGTAAGATTTCAACAGAGACACACTGAGTATAACCATAACCAGCATTTGTGCAAAGTTAATTAGCGGGTAGATCTTAACCATTCCAAAACCATACCCAACAATCCCCACAGGACAGACTATAATATCAATTACGTAGCGAAGCCCAAGAAGTTGTGCTGGTAGAACGCCCGCTTCGTATTTAACGCCAAATAAGATTGGGATTAAGACTGGTCCTACCAATGAATAAATGGCAGCAGGGATGGCCAATAGTGCGCTCATCGCAAGAGTACGCCTAAATAGGTTTCTTAACTCCTGTTGGTTTTTAGCCGAGCTTACTCGCGGCCACAGCGCAGCACTCAAAGCTCCTAACACCATAGATAATGGCAGGACGATTTTGTTTGCAATAGCATAGGCACCTACTGCGCTTGGATCTTTAATGGTACCTAGTATCCACACATCGAGCCTGGTATACACCATAACAATAACTGAAGAAACCATCAAATATCGCGAAAATTGTTCCGGACGCTCATCGACTGATTCATTTGCGCTTACGGAAGGTGCCTTAAACCACATCTTTACTTCTGCCAGTTTACGCATCACGCGAGGTGAAAGTTCTATAAGAGTTTGTCTGGGCACAAGGCACAGAACCGCCACAGTCCCCAGAAGGGTTGCTCCGATAGAGTTTTGGAGTACTGCTAATGGGGTCCACCAGTGGTTGGTGCGCAACAGTAATATCCCTGCCAAAGATACAGCTGCTTGAAAGACAGCGACACCTGCATTCAGCCAAAAACGCCGAATCGCTTGAAAGTAAACGTTGGGAATGTGAGACATTGCCCCGAGAATACCCAGAATTAGGGACCATCTCACGAGGCCAACCATGTTCGCATTACCCCATAACACCCCGAAGTAAGGCGCAATAATTAAGAATAATAGAGAAACGCCCAAAGATTGTAATATCCGAACCCTAAAGGCCCATCTAAACACCTTAAATGCTTTATCTTTCTGTCCGAGTGTCAATTCTCTGGAGCCGAAGCGTATTGCCGTCTGTCCTATGCCTAAATCAGACAAGCTAGTAGCTATCCCTGATATACTTAAGGCTAAAGACACTAGGCCCAAATTTGAAGGTCCTAGCCCACGAGCCATAAAGACTGTTGCCAGGAAACCAAAGACGGCGACCAAACCCTGCTGTACTATTCCTGCAGCAACGTCCGAAACACCGAATCTAGACTTTTTTAACAATGATGAAATTGAAAACGTTGCCAATCACTGCACCTCAAATACTAGGTTTACCTTTTACAATTCTATAGGCTGCCAGCGTTTCATCCGCAGTTTTCTCCCATGTATACTCCTTAAGTACAAGCCCCCTAAGATCCTCGTTTGGCCACTCATGACCCCATGCTGCCCTTAAAGCAGCCTCGATGGAAGCAGAATCATATGGGTTACAGTAATAAGCTTGATCCCCGAAATATTCCTTGGCAGAGCCAATTTCTGTGGTCACTATGTTAGCACCGCAGGCTGCAGCTTCAAGGCTGGCCAAACCAGGAGTTTCCCTTAAGCTTGGCAAAATGTGAACTTTGCAGTGGCTGTAATAACCTACTAACTCATCCTGCGAACATTCGTCTACAATCAAAACCTGATGACCGGTGGCTTCCTCTCTACACAAGTCAAAGTACCACTGTTCCTGAATCTTACCCACTATCACAATGGGTATTCCCAACTTCTTTGCAGCTTTTATTGACTCAACCTGTCGTTTGGCACTCTCAACTCTTCCAACCTGAAGGATGTAATTGCCCGAATGGAAACCTCTAATGACAATACTCTGAGGGGGAGAGGCAGACACTGCAAAAAGTTTAGAATCAATGGCGTTTTTCACAACGAATGACCTTTCGCGCAGAGATAATTCAAATACTTTCTCTAATTGGCAAACTTCCTGCCAAGAGTTAGGAAGGAGAATGCTGGCCATGTTTAACAGGCGCCTTCTTGGGCCCTTAAATCTAAACCTGAGGCTCAATCGTTTCAGAGATTTTGCCAACTTAAACCCCAGAATGGTAACAGCCAGTCTTCCCTTCGGGGTAGACTGAAGGCTATCAATAATGGCCTGCTCGTTTGATTCAAAGTCCCAATAAATTGTTGACAAAACTAACGGAACACCTAAAGAAGCCACCTTTCTTGCTTCACCTAAGGAAAATTTGATGGTTTGCAGGTTAAAGATATGGACCAAATCATAGCCTTTATAACTTTGGAACTGTTGAGGTCCAATAAACTCAGTAACGGAACAACCTAAAGACCTCAAATACCTTGCGGTTGCAGCGAACTGAATGCTGTCCCCACCCTTTACTGTTAACGCATCACCACGAATTACCATTGCTACTTTAATTGTAGTCATCAAGTCAACATCTCCCAAGTATAACCAAAATGCGCAGAATGAGTGTGTCTATCAGGGATTGCCTCCATACCTTCAACGTAAAAGCAAACTTGACTCTAAACCACATATTTTGCTTGGAAACCAAGAGCTCTTTTACCACTTCTTCTTTTTCTTTTTCAAGCAGTGAACCGTAAAGTTTTGAAAACTCCCTCACCTGGTCGCTTGGCCGGAAATTGTTGCCATTGCTAAGGAACCTCCCCAAACGTTGTAAAAAGTGCTGCAGCTGATTAGCCGTACCGCCTACTACGTTTCCGCCATGCTGCCGGTACCTAATGTTGACGCGGTTATCAAAAATAACTTTGCCGAAGGCCATTACGACTAACAGTATCCACCAATCATGCATAATCAATCTATCAGGTATGTTATCTAAAGTTATCTCCCTAGCCTCTCGGTTAATTAAAATAGTGCACCCTGTGGCTACATTTTCAACTAACGTATTACCAAAACCCAAACGCTTGGGTATCCTTGAATATCCCAAATGGTTCAGATTGGCATCGACATACTCCAGCCTTGAACAATATAACAGCGGGATACCGTCTTCGCTTTGTTCCAACATTCCGACAGCATCTTTAACCTTGTTCTCAAGCCAAACATCATCCTGGTCACAAAAAGCAAAGTACTGGCAACTGTCATTAGCATTACGGAGTAAAGTGAAAAAGCTCTGCACAACCCCTAAATTATGGCCATATTCAACCTTAATACCTGGATATTTTTCTGCGTACTGCCTCAAGATTTCTGGAGTGCTGTCTGTAGAGCCGTCATCTCTGATATGAATCACAACATACCTATAGGAATAGGATTGCGCCAAAATGCTGTCTAACTGCTCTCGCAGAAATTTTTCCCCATTATACGTTGACAGGAGTACATTGACTTTTGCCGACACCCTTACCTCCATTTAGCCTGTCTGGATAGTTACTTAGAGTGAGAACGATAGACG
This sequence comes from Bacillota bacterium, assembly GCA_021811155.1. Classification (GTDB taxonomy): domain Bacteria; phylum Bacillota; class Desulfitobacteriia; order Desulfitobacteriales; family JAJXUE01; genus JAJZPO01. The sequence goes on from JAJZPO010000034.1 coordinate 7,964, forward strand.
TTGTTTTCCCCCACGATAGATTTGTCAAACAGGCGGCTCAGACTTTCCACTTGTTCCGTGTCCTTGCCCTTCACTCCACCTGCCTGCTCGCGCCTCATGGCCACCCGGATAGTTTGCAGCAGAATTTTCAGGTCAAAAGCAAAAGAGTAATTCCGCACGTACATCAAGTCAAACCGAAGCTTATCCTCTACCGTGGTGCTGTACTTGGCCATTACTTGGGCCAGACCGGTAATTCCCGGCTTAACGGCCATCCGGTAGGAATAATGGGGAATGGATGCCTCAAACTGTTTGATGAAGAAGGGGCGTTCCGGCCTGGGTCCCACCAGACTCATGTCTCCCTTCAGAACGTTAATCAGCTGCGGCAGCTCGTCCAACCTGGTGGCGCGGATAAACTTACCGATCCGTGTAATTCTGGGGTCTTTGTCCATTGCCAGAACAGGTCCGGTCCGGTCCTCAGCGTCCTGAACCATGCTCCTGAATTTGAGTATCTGAAAGGGCCTTCCGTCTTTGCTCAACCTTTCTTGTTTGAACAATGCAGGCCCTTTTGATGTCAGGGGAATCAGAATGTACAGGAGTAGAAAAATCGGGCTGGCCATGAGCAGGCTGGTAAAGGACACGACAATATCAAAACTTCTCTTCAGCATAAGCTGCCCAGGATTAAGTTTGGGGGGTTGGACAGACAGGACAAGCATATCGTCCACCTGCTGCGGCTCGGAAAACAAGATGAAAAGCTCAAATGCCTCCGGTACAACCAGCACTTCCTTATGGCATTGGGCGCAACGGTTGATAATTTCCACTTTTTCGTGCAGACTCGGACTGAGGAGCACCACATCGACCTGCCGAAGTCTTAATTCCAAACTTTTCAACTCAGAGGCGGGTAGGAAATCCCATACAACGAACCACCCTTCGGCGTGCTCCAGAAATTTCTCCGCCAAAGCGAGGCCGTCTTTGGCATTTTGCCCAACGATAAGCACCCGTTTGCGTCCGTACCTGTGCTTGCTGAATAACCAGATAAAGGAGCGGCTCAACGCTAACAGCACAGCCTGAACTGCTGCGGTAAGAGAAATAACACTGCGCGGAAAAGCAAAACCGCGGTGCCAGAAGGTAAGCGCCATTGTGCATAAGGTTAATATCAATACAGATGCGATAACAGAATAGATCAGGTCATAAATGCTTTTCCTGCGCCAGTTAGCGTAGAGGTCAAAGGCGTAAAAAACCGCAAAGGCAATCAAGGACAACCAGGGAATCAAGTTCAGATAAGGGTCCAGATTATAGTTCGGGGTTGCAGTACCAAAACGCAGCAAAAATGCCGCTCCATAGCTCAAGTTGACAAGCAAAATGTCGCTTAGCGCTAATAGCAGCTGAGGAATCTTCTGGCTCCGTCCCATGCTATCCCCTCCTTCCCTGGCAAACGTACTGCTGACCTTCCGGTTAAATCGGCTTCTTCCCGGCCGAGTAGTACAAGATAGTGTCCCTAAGCCCTTGATATAGACTGTATTCCGGACTCCAGCCCAATCGAGTTTTCGCTTTGCTGTTATCCATGTAGCTATGAACTATGTCACCGGGGCGAGGAGCCTTATAAATCGGTTTTACACTGCTTTGCAGTATATCCCTGCACATCTCAAACAGTTGATTAACCGAAGTCTGGCTATTGCAGCTGATATTAAAAACCTCGTTATCGCCCAGCTTTAATGCGGCCAGATTGGCTGCAGCCACATCTTTGACATACACAAAATCCCTTGTTTGCTCTCCATCCCCGTAAATAACGGGTGATTGCTTGCTCAACAACTTGTCTGCAAAAATAGCTGCTACCCCGCCTTCGCCTTTTGGGTCTTGCCGGGGTCCGTAAACATTGGCATACCTGAGGATAGTATAGCGGACTTGGCTCAAATGGGCAAAGACCTGCAAATAGTGCTCAGGTGTATGCTTGGAGATGCCATAAAATGAAATAGGTTTCACGGGATGTTCTTCGTCCAAACCCAAGTAGACGGGGTTACCGTACACAGCCGCGGAAGATGCATAGATTATCTTTTTAACTCCATAGCTTGCGCAACATTTCACCAGGCTTAATGTGCCAATAATGTTATTCTCGGCGTCCATGACAGGGTCCCGCAAGGAGGCCTGGACGTCAATCTGAGCAGCATGGTGGACTACAAAATCAGGATGTTCTATATCGAATATTTCACTTAAGCGCTTTTTTTCGATAATATCTGACACATAAAGTTTCGCTAAAGGATTAATGTTTTCCTGCCTGCCGCTAGAAAGGTTATCAACAATGCACACTTCGAATCCATGGCCAATTAGTTTATCTACCACATGAGACCCTATAAAACCTGCTCCGCCTGTTACCAATACTTTCATTTTCTCACCTTACTATTTCTTGATCCTTGGGGGAACCTTGTCACCTTAATGCACTGGCTTATCTACTACTTCGTCGTATACCGCCAAGGTCCTTTCCACCATGTGCCTCACTGTGAATGAGCTCTCAAATCGGCTCCGGCCTGCCTCCCCCATCTGGACCCGAAGCTTGTTATCCCTTAACAATAAAGACAGTCGTTCAGCCAGGGTTTTATCATCCCCCCTGGGAACCAGATACCCGGTAACGCCGTCCGCTACCGCTTCACGCACGCCTCCAACATCAGAAGCTATCACAGGCAGTTTGGCGCGCATGGCTTCCAAAATACTTAGGGGAAAGCCTTCCCAGTTAGTAACAAGAAGAAATGCCTGGGAACGGGACATCAACTCGCTAACATCCTGCCGTTCGCCCAAAAAGTGAATTCGCTCACCTAATCCTATCTCTCTCACTGCTTTTTCAGCCTGTGAGCGCAAAGGTCCGTCGCCCACCAAATCGACTTCCCACTCCAATTCCCGTATCCGTTCAAGGGCTCTGAAGAGAGTAGAGTGGTCTTTTTGCAGCCCGAATCTGGCGACCATAATCAGCCGCGGCGGATCTATGCCAGGTTTGGCCCATAAATCCCTAGGCACATCCAAAACACCGTTAAGCACCGCAACAAGCTTTTCTGGATCTCCCACGCCTTGCTTCAGAGCAAGATTCCGGTCAAAATCAGAAACAGTGATAATGCGAGCAGCCAATGGCGCGGCAAAATTTTCTGCCAGTCTATAAATTTTTCTTTGTAACCGGGGTACCCCTTCCGTAAAGGCCCAGCCATGGGCGGTAAAAAAAGTAGGGATGCCCAAAGAGCGGCCGGCTATCCTCCCCAGCCACCCAGCTTTGGAAGAATGGGTGGTAAGCAAATCCGGCCTGAGTTCCTTTACAGCAGACCGGATCTCCCATATGGCACGCCAATCCCGCAAAGGGCTTACAGGCCGGATCAGATTTGGGATGAGTCTGTAGGTTATGCCTATGCGCTTCAGTTCTGCTGTGAAGAGACCTTCATTTCCAACCAGAACAGTTACCTGGTGACCGCGGCTCATAAGAGCCTGAGACAGATCTCTCACATGAATTTGAGCGCCGCCAATAGGGTCAGAAAGAGTAATCAGGAAGACTATTTTCATTGCTCTTCACCCCGTAAATCCAACAAATTGCGAGAAATAGCCATAGATGCCTCCAATGCAGGGTGTCAATGAAAAAGCTGTTAAACAGCTGTCCGATTAGTACTGCAACACTGAAATGGAGCCAGGCAGAACCTTTACGCCTGAACATCAGCGCAATCCCCCGTACCACCGGCCAGAGGGCAAAGATTATAAAGGAGAAACCCAGCAGCCCATTCTCAACCAGCACCCTCACATATAAACTGTGGGTGGCATAGTTAAACACCACCTCGGACTGGCCGGGCCCTATGCCCAGTAGGTGGTGTGCAAAAGCCTTTAAAGCTGTTTCCTGGGTTCCGAATCTTTCCTGGTCATATTTTTGTAGCTTTGCCGTGCCCGTGGCTGCAGTTGTCGGGGAACTTGCACCTGCTTGGGTCATGGTGAATTTCTGTCCGTAACTCCTCTCCCCCAAGCGTTTTTGCAGGTAAAATCTTATCTTGGGGACATGGATGATGGATGCAAGCAGAGGTAGGCTGACCAATAGGTTAGGCAAAAGGGTCTTTGCGCGCTGCTTCAAGCTTTGGAGGTTAGGCAGAAGCAGATAAACCGCTAAAGCCAGTACGTAATTGCCCCATGCCCCACGTGAAAAGCTTAGAAACACCCCGATAGTTACGACGCTAAATACGGCGATCCATGCGACACGATACATACCACGTGCATTTTGTCTCTGTATCAGGGCGTAAAGCGCTATGGGAACAAGAAAGGATCCAAACACATTTGGATCTTTAAACAGGCCCTGAGCCCTCAGTTCACCGGCCGAATCTGTAAACACGAGCCTGTTCAGGTGTGGAATCACGCCTAAAACCACCAGTGAAGTTACGGAAGCAGTTATGACTGCTCCGGTTGTATAACCGGAAAATATGGTTTTAAGGGCCTTCTCGCCAAATCGGCCGATGAGACCGGTAAAAAAGATCCAAGACAGAACGAGATAAGCAGTTATAGCCAGGAACCTAACGGCCCGACCCATGTCAGGGGCAAAAAAAAGCGAAATTAAATTCCCTAACAAGAAAATTCCCAGCATCAACATTGCCTTTGGAGGAATAAAGTTGAATCGCAGCAGGGAAAACGCTGATCCGGTTACGAAAAGGATGATCAGCAGGATATCATAGGGAGCGGGTTCAACAAACACTAGAGGACTTAGCAGCAGCAAAACCCAAACAAACCTTAGAAACCATCGGGTGCCTGAACCTTCCATCAATAAACCCCCTAATTTTTGCAGAAACTTATGCTGTTATCCTGCTGAAGTGTGCAAAAATACACCTGTATCTTAATTATATGTTTTTTTCTAAATATGAAAATAGTTTTTTTAATAGTAGGTAAAACACACATACGTATCCCTTTTACTCCTGAGTATCCTGGCTGTTTTGCTTTTCTTTGCCCTTCTCTTTGTCCCCTTGTTTGTCTTGTTGTTTATCTCCTGTGTCTCCTTGTTCCTTCCCTGCCTGCTGAGCCTTCTGCCTCGCTTCCACCAAGGCCGCAGGCAAAGTCCTGGTCTCTTCCTTTACCTCGGTTTCCGTGCCCAGCACTTTGCCGTCAGGCCCCAGCATTTCCCGGGTAGTCTCGGTGCGAATCTTCTCCCTTACCTGGGTGGCTCCCCCCATGGCCTGCTGGCCTTTTCCCTGCTGGTCACCCTGTTTAGCGTTAGCCCCGGCCTTCTGGCTTCCCCCCGAGTTTGACTCCTGACTCCCTCCCTGGTTCGAGCTCTGCTTCTCCTTGCCGCCCTCTCCCTGTTTTTCTCCCTCGCCTTCCTGGGGCAGGGGCTGGGCATAAACTTTTTGGAACTGGGCCAGGTTCTCCGGCCTTACCAACTGTACAGGCACAAGCTTGGCCGGGACCTCGCCCGAGGGTGTGACCACCGTCTTGTCCGCGTCGCCGGTCTGTTTGCGTCCCAACTGGGAGGCCATCTTGTAGGCGTAGAGCCCCATAAGATAAGGGGACTTATCCACATCTGCGTGCAAATCACCTGAGGCTATCTGGTCCACAGCCTTCTTATCCGTACCGGCGCCCACCACCAGAACCTTTTTATTGAGGTTATTTTTCTTCAGTACTTCGATGGCTTCCATCGCCAGGCGCGAGTCTGTGGCAACAACCGCCTGGACTCCTGACGGGTTTTTCTTTAGGTAATCGTCAAAAGCCGCCGTGGGCGAAGCATTCTTGGTAGGGCTGGCAAAGGTCTGGGCTATTTTGAGGTTTGGGTTTTGGGCCAGGGAAGTTTTGCTGCCGGAAACAACTTCCTCGGCGCTGGGCTCACCGGACTGGAGCAGCACCACGTTTCCTTCTTTCAGCTTGCTGCGCACAAAATCACCCTGCAGCTCCCCGACACGGAAATAATCTGGACCCACCAGACCGTCCACCTTGGACTCAGGCGCCTGGTCGATGGCCACTACCGGGATCTTTTTCTTTGCCGCTTCCTTCAAGATGTCAGGGCTTTGCTGCGCGCCTCCGCCCTGGATGATGAGCGCAGTAAAATCCTTGCCGCCTTTTTGTTGCTGGTTCTTTTGCCCCTCTTGCTGCTGATCTTTTTCTCCCTCTTTCTGTCCGCCTTGGTCTTCCAGGAATTCCAGCTTGACATCTTCCCGTTTGGCGGCATCCTGCAGGCCCTTTTTAATCTGAGCCGCGCCCTCTTGATTGGGAGACAGAATTACGCCGATGGTCTGCTTTTTTTGCGCCTGCCGGCCCTGCTGCCCCTTGTTGGAGGATTTGCCCATCAGCTTGTTGATGGCGCCGCATCCCGTACCAAGACTGGCAACAAACACTAAAGCAATCAGCCAGGCAGTTATTTTACGGGCATCCACTGCAATCGCCCCTTTGACTACAAAAATACTTATTTGTAGTTTGGCTCGGCGAAACAGAAACATACTGGAGCCGCGCAGTTAAAAAATCTCCATAAAAACCAAAAGAAGGCTTGTTTTAAACGCAAGCCTTTTCTCTAAGTGGGAGTGGTTACGCCGCATTCCGCTTCGGTGGGGGTAGAGTCCCCCACCGAAGACCCGATGTTTAGCGGAAGCTAAACGAGTTCACTCGTTCCGCCAGAAGCTTCAGCGCCTCAGCCAAAACATTATCGGTGTCCCCGTGTTTCTCCACCGCCACATCAGGCCGAATGCCCACCTGATTGATGTCCTTGCCTAATGGGGACAGGTATTTTGCTGTGGTGAGCTTCAGGCCCGTATTCCCGCCCAGGTCGTAAATTGTCTGGACCACGCCTTTGCCGTAAGTTCTCGTGCCAATAATCAGACCGCTGGCAGTGTCCTGGACAGCTGCCGCCAGAATTTCGGCGGCGCTGGCAGTACCTTTGTTGACCAGAACCATGAGCGGGACTTTGAGCTTCCCGCCTCTCACTTCATAGGTTTCGCGCTTGCCGTCCCGGTAAACCAGGTGGACCACCGGGCCCCTGGGCAGAAAATAATTCCCCGCTTCCACAGCCGCTTCCAGGCTGCCCCCCGGGTCGTCCCGCAGGTCCAGCACCACGCCTTTCACCTCGGGCAGCCCATTCCAGTACTCGCTCAGCTCGGCGGCCGTGTGGTCGCTGAAAGCATTTATTTTGATATAGGCGACCGGTTCCGGGATGCGCAGGATTTTTCCCTCTACGCTTTTGATATTGATCAGTTCCCGCTTAAGTTTGAACTCTCGCCTGGCGCCCTTCCCCCTCAGCACGCTTAAAGAAACTTCGCTGCCTACCGGGCCTTTCATCAAATCAGCTGCCTCCATGGCTGTGATGTCCGCTACGGCTTTGCCGTTAATCGCCACAATCAAATCCCCTTTTTGCACCCCGGCCCTCTCCGCCGGCGAACCGGAAAGCACCCCCTGGACCTTCAATTCCTCCGCCTTGGAAGCATCCAGAATGAGGCCCACTCCCCCAAATATCCCTTCCATCTGTTCCTGCAGCCGGCCAAAGTTCTCCGTCGTCAGATACTCAGAATACGGGTCCTGCAGGGCTTGGACCATGCCTCCCGCTGCTCCGTCAAGCATGGAACCGATAGTAACGGGCTTTAACGCCTTACCCTTGACCAGGAGGACCAGTTTCAGCATTTGTCCCAGGTGGAGGTAGTCCGTATACAGGACAACAGCCAGAATGCTGTTAAAGGCCAAGGAAAAGACTACCAGGGAGATGATTAGAACTTTGCTTGCTTTTCTCACTCTCACACCCCCTGGATTATCTTTATGGTACAAGCCGGAGCTCTAGAACAGTGGATATTTTAAAGGCCGCGGCTTTCTTGCCGCGGCCTTCCGGTTACATTTTCGTCCGCAATACCTCAATCGCCTTTTTTAGTTGGTTATCGAAATCACCGGTGTCCTCAGGAGGCTGGGCCACAGTCTGGCCTTTCCCCAGTTCCACCTTTACATCTGGTTCTATGCCTTTTAGGTTTATATCGCTCTTGTTGGGAGTAAGGTATTTGGCGGTTGTCAGTTTGACCCCTGCCCCGCTGTCCAACTGGTAGATGGTCTGCACGATACCTTTGCCAAAGGTTTTGGTCCCGATCAAAGTGCCTGTCTTGTAATCCCTGATCGCGCCTGAGAGAATCTCCGCCGCCGAGGCCGTTTCCTCGTTCACCAAAACCACCACAGGCAGGCCCAGGTACTCTTTTTTGTCCGGCTTATGCACTTCACTGTTGCCGTACTTGTCTACGATGTAGACTACCGGCTGTCCGTTGGGGATAAAGTAACCTGCTGAGTTCACCGCCGCGTTCAGTTCGCCGCCATGGTCATAGCGCAGGTCCAGAATTACTCCCTTGGGGTGCTTCGGCTTCAGTTCCGAGACCACTTGATCCAGTTCCTTGTCGGTATCGCTGGCAAACTGGTTGATATTGATATATGCTATATCGCTGCTGCCGGGCAGCATCTCGCCCTCCACCGTGGGAACACTGATGACTTCTCTGGTTATGGTAAAAGTCAGGTTTTTCTTCGCGGCTTCGCGGTAGACGGTCAGGGTAACCTGGGTGCCCTCTTTGCCCCGCATCATGTTCACCGCTTTATCCTGGGTGATGGTGGAGGTGTCTACATTGTCTATCTTGATGATGATGTCCCCGGACTTGAGGCCTGCCCGGTCCGCAGGGCTGTTCCTGAGGGGTTTTAACACTACCAGATGTTTTTCGTCCTTCAGGCTGAGCACTATGCCTATCCCGCCGAAACGTCCCTCAATCTGGTCAAACATTTGCTTGCTCTCCTTGGGGTCCAGGTACACGGAATATTGGTCCCCGAGGGATTCAACTATTCCCTTCATTGCCCCGTCGATCAGCTGGGTAGGCGTAACCGGCTCGAGGTAGTCCGACTTGATCAGTCCTATTACCTTCATCATCCGGCCCAGGTGGTCATAATTGGAGATGATTACGCCGGCCACCGTCCCTGTGACCAGTACGCTGAACAGTACAAATACGGTGAGTATCCCCAGCAGGACTTTTTTCCGCTCAGACAATAAAAAACACCTACCCGTTAAATATAGGCCAGGCACAATGTCTGTCCTATAAACTTATATGCATGGTAATAGTACAACATTCTCCCCCAAAACACAATCGAACCCACGCCCGGTCAAAACACGCCTTGTGGGTCTGTTCGGGTCGAATTTTCTTTCTGCTCCGCTCAGCAGACTACGTCGCCTAGCATGCTTCTCTGCGCAGAAAGAAAATTCACCCTTGAGCTTACCGGCCTGTTTCATTCATCACTGAAGCCGCCCAGCGACATGCAAATCTGACTTCTGACTTCTGACTCCTGACTCCTGAATTCCGACCCCAGAAGCACTCCTACAAGTAGTTAAGCGGATCCTCAGGCACTCCGTTCACCCTGGTCTCGAAGTGGAGGTGGGGACCGGTGCTGTAACCGGCGCCGGGAGAGCCCGCTGCTCCGCCGCTGTGGGCGATAGTCTGGCCTGCCTGTACTTTGTCGCCGACCCGGACAAGAAACTGAGAAAGGTGGGCATACAGGGTTTCCAGTCCTCCCCCGTGGTCAATAATCAGGGTGTTGCCGTCCCCGCCCAAGTAGCCCGCATAGATTACCACTCCGTCCGCGGCAGCCACCACCTGGGAGCCCACGGGCACCGGAATGTCTATGCCGCTGTGCAGTTTGTTGACGTGCAGGATAGGATGATAGCGGTAGCCGAATTTGGAGCTGATGGCATGGAGGGAGGGTGCCGGCCACAGCAGGGCCCCGGTTCTTGCCCCTCCCGGCGACCGGTACTGGGACTGGCGGATCAGGTCGCGGATTTGCTGCTCCTCTGCTTGCGATTGCTGCAGTTCCGCCCAGAGGTTATCCAGCATCGCCTGGTTTTGTTTGAGTTTGGACTGGTAGTCGGCTTCCTGCTGCTGCAGCACGGCATTCTGCTGCTCCACCTGGTTTTTGACCTGGGCCAGGCTGTCCCGCTGCTTGACCAGGCTGGCCCTCCGCTGCGCAATAACGCTTTTCTCCTGCTCAATCGCCTGCAGCAAACTCTGGTCGTTAGCCAAAATCTTTCTCAGGTATTCCATTCTGCTGACAAAATCACTCAGGCTGGCGGATTGAAACAGGATTTCCAGGTAGCTCACCTGGCCCTCTTCGTAGATTCCCCGCAGCCGGTCACGCAAGACCTCGATTCTCGCTTCCAGGCGGGACTCGGCGTCATCCAGGTCCTGTTGGGCTTTGGACACAGCGTTGTTGGCGGAGGCCAATTGAGTGCCGAGACCCACGAGCTTGTTTTTGGTATCAGATATCTGGGCATCCGTCTGGCTGATTGACTGCTGCAAGTCGGCTTCCACATCTGTGTATTTGGAGATCTTGCCATTTATCTGCTGCTGCTGGTTTTGATTCTGCTGCAGCTGTTGGTTGAGGCTGGCCCCGAGCACTGGCCCAAGCCCGCCGAAAAGGAATATTACGGCAAGGCCCACCGCCTGCCAGGCTTTAAATCTGCGCACGCAAGCACCTCCAGAGCCAAAAGAAGTAGCCAGGGCTCCCCCACAAAACAACCCTGACTTTTTGGGTCACCCGTTGGAGTGAACTCGTTTAGCTTCCGCTAAACGTCGGGGCTTCGGTGGGGGCTCTACCCGCACCGAAGCAGAATACGGCGTAACCACTCCCACTTGTAGTAGTGGGAATCTCAGACGAGGATGAAAAGGGAAAGCAGCTATACTTTGAGAAATCTTCGCAGGGAAACCATGCTGCCAAGGGAGCCGATTAAGGCCCCGGAAACCAGCATCAGCAAGACTAGATTCATTATAAACTGCCGGCTGTTAATCAGCGGGATAAAGGTCAGATTATCTTGCAGGATGGCAACCAGTCCGGTATAGCCATAAACCACGAGAGCGCTGGCCAGGAGTGCGCCGCACAAGCCCAGAATCATTCCCTCCAGCAAAAAGGGCCAGCGGATAAACCAGTCGGTGGCCCCGACGAACTTCATGATCTGGACTTCCTTGCGCCGGGCGAAGACCGTCAGGCGAATGGTAATGGAGATCAGCACTATGGATGCCACGGCCAGCAGGCCGATTAAAGCAAGGCCAATCCACCGCATCCAGTGCGTAAACTGGATAATCTTATCTACAAGGCCCTGGCCGTAGCGCACCGCGTCCACCCCGGAGATAGGACTGATGTTTGCCGCCAAGTCTTTGACCAGCCCGGCGGAGTCGGTCTTTACGGTCAGCTTGTCGGGCAAGGGATTCTTTCCTCCTAAGTTTTGCAAGAGGTCCGAACTCAGCCCGGACTGAATCTGAGCCAGGGCTTGGTCCTTACCCAGCAGAGTGACGGATTTCACCCCTGGCATCCCCTCGATTTGGGCCTGTATCTGCTGCACTTGGTCAGGAGTTTGGTCTGTGCGGAGAAAGACGGAGATTTCGATATTTGATTCAATATTCGAGGCCAGTTGGTTGGTGTTGTAGACCAAAGTCAGGGCAAAGCCCAGGATTATCAGGGAAATCGCTACGGTTGATACCGAGGCCAGGCTCATCCAGGCGTTGCGGCGCAGGGAAAGGGCAGTCTCCTTGACGACGTAGCGCAGGGAACTAAAGCTCACTGCCGTACCCCCCTTTCTCTTCATCCCGCAGGATGCGGCCGCGCTCCATGGCCACCACCCGTTTGCGCAGGGAATCGACGATATCCTTAGCATGGGTGGCCATGACTATGGTAGTTCCCCGTTTATTGATGTTAAGTAAAAGATTCATAATGTCCCAGGAAGTATCCGGATCCAGGTTCCCGGTGGGCTCGTCCGCCAGAACCAGGGACGGGTTGTTGACTACCGCCCGGGCGATGCACACCCTTTGCTGCTCCCCGCCGGAGAGCTGGGTGGGGAAGAATTCCGCCTTCTTCTCCAGACCTACCAAAGAGAGTACCGCCGGAACCTTTTCCCGGATTTCGCGGGTGCTGGCTCCCACGACCTGCAGGGCAAAAGCAACATTGTCATGCACAGATTTGGTGGGCAGGAGCTTAAAATCCTGAAAGATGATCCCGATATTGCGCCTGAGATGGGGAACCCGTCCATCCCGGAGCCTGTTCAAGGTCTTGCCGTTAATCATTACCTGTCCGCGGGAGGCCCGTTCCTCCCTGAACAAAAGCTTAATAATAGTGGATTTGCCGGCGCCGCTGGCCCCGACCAAAAACACGAACTCTCCCTTATTAATGCGCAAGCTAGCGTCTATCAGCGCCCTAACCCCATTGGGATAGGTTTTGGAGACATTGGTTAGTTGAATGAACAAATAATTTGTCCCTCCTATCATGGTTACGGGTGATGATGCCTAATGTGCATATCTATTGTCATTTCGACAACGTTAATGACAAATCCTGTCGGTTCATTAAAGTTTAATACTTACAAGGCAGAATTCGGAGTCAGCTATCGGGCAAAATTCCGGGTCGGAATTCAGAATACAGAAGCCGGCTTACAAGCAGAATTATGGGTCGGAATACAGAATAATTTAAGCCCAATTGTTTGCCTTGAATTCTAACAACTAATTGCTTCCTTAAATAAGGAATACGCAAATTATGTCGATTTTTGGGGCGGCAAAGCAAAAGCCGGGGCAACCCCGGCCTAAATCACCAACACTCTTTTAAGACCAATCTCAACGTTCCTCATTCTGAATTCCGACCCCACACTCTAACTCCCTGGCCGAATTCTGTATTCCGACCCCAGAGAATTACCCCTGAGCCTTCCGTTGATATACCCGCCTAACGGCGTCCACAATTCCGCCGACCGTCAGCCCGTATTTTTCCATGAGCTCCCAGGGGCTGCCTGATTCGCCGAAGGTGTCCTTCAGTCCTACCCGCTCCATGGGTACGGGGCAGTTTTCCACCAGGGCCTCAGCTATGGCGCTGCCTAAGCCTCCGATGATGCTGTGTTCCTCGGCGGTGACCACGGCTCCTGCCTGCCTGGCTACCTCTGCAACCGTAGCCGTATCCAGTGGCTTGACTGTGGACACGTTGACCACAGCAACCTCAATCCCTTCCCGGGCCAGCGCTTCCGCCGCCTCCAGGGCCAAGGCCAGCATAATGCCGTTGGCAAAGACCGCAGCATCCCAGCCTTCCCGGAGCGCCACCGCCTTGCCCAGCTTGAATTCGTAGTCCTCGGGCAGGATTACCGGCAAATCCAGCCGTCCCAGGCGGATGTAGACCGGGCCCTGGTGCTCCGCCGCCGCCCGCACAGCCTTTTCGGTCTCCACCGCGTCGGCGGGAACGATTACTGTCAGATTGGGGAGGGAGCGCATCAAGGACACGTCTTCCACCGACTGGTGGGAGCCCCCGTCCTCACCCACCGTAATGCCCGCATGGGTGGCCGCCACTTTTACGTTTAGCTTGGGGTAAGCAATGGAGTTGCGCACCTGTTCGAAGGCCCGTCCGGTGGCAAAGACCGCAAAAGTGCTGGCAAAGGGAACCTTGCCTGAGGCAGCCAGCCCTGCGGCCATACCCATCAGGTTGGCTTCGGCAATGCCGGCATTAAAGAAGCGCTCCGGGAACTTTTTGGCAAAATCCGCTGTCTTGGTGGATTTGGAGAGGTCCGCATCCAGCACAACTATATTGGGGTTTTCTTCCCCCAGCTTAGCCAGGGTTTGACCGTAAGCGGTCCGGGTTGCAATCTTTATCATCATTTACCTCCTCCGAGCTCAGCCAAGGCCTGGGCGGCCTGCTCAGCGTTCGGAGCGTTGCCGTGCCAGCCTGCCTGGTTCTCCATGAAGGAAACGCCCTTGCCTTTTACGGTCCTGGCGATAATCATTGTAGGTTTGCCCTTGGTTCCCCGGGCCTTTTCCAGCGCATCCCAGATCTCCTGAAAATTATGGCCGTCAATCTGGATGACCTCCCAGCCGAAGGCCTGAAACTTCTGATCCAGGGGGGTAGGGTTCATCACTTCCTGCACGGGCCCGTCGATCTGCAGTCCGTTATAATCCAAAAAGGTGGTCAGATTATCCAGCTTGTAATGGCTTGCCGCCATGGCTGCTTCCCAGACCATACCCTCTTCGCATTCGCCGTCACCCAAGAGGGCGTAAACGCGGTAGTCCTTCTTGTCCAGCTTGCCTGCCAGGGCCATGCCCACAGCGGCAGATATCCCCTGGCCCAAGGAGCCTGTAGACATGTCTACCCCTGGGGTCTTTTTCATATCCGGATGGCCCTGCAGATGGCTGCCGGTCTTGCGCAGGGTCAAGAGCTCTTCCCGGGGAAAAAAGCCCTTTTCCGCCAAAGCGGAGTAGAGTACGGGCGCGGCGTGGCCCTTACTGAGGACGAAGCGGTCCCTGTCAGGTTGATGCGGGTTGGCGGGATCAACCTGCATGGCTGCAAAATACAGAGTAGCCACAATCTCCACCGCGGATAAGGATCCGCCCGGGTGGCCTGATTTGGAGGCGGCCAGCATCTCGATTATCATCCTGCGCATAGACAGCGCCCGGCTGGCCAGCTCCTCCAGCTTTGTTTGATTCATGCTTTTTCCCCCTTGAATAACTACCGATCGTTAAAATTAGTTTACCTAAGCACGCCCTAAATTAAAAGCCATGCCAAACAAAAACCGGCCAACCAGCCGGTCCGCTCTAAAGAAGCAAAGGAGAAGCAAAGGGACGGTTCTTCCGCTTCCGCGGGAAAAGGGGACGGTTCCCGCCGGCTTCAGACTTTTTTATTAAGCTGCAGGTAGGCGGCGATAAACTCATCCAGTTCCCCGTCCATCACAGCGCTGATATTGCCCGTCTCGTGGTTGGTGCGGTGGTCTTTTACCAGGCTGTAGGGATGGAAAACATATGAACGGATCTGGCTTCCCCAGGCAATTTCCCGCTGTTCCCCCCGGATTTCGGAGAGTTCCTCTTCCTGTTTGCGCAGCTTGAGCTCCAGGAGCTTGGCCTGGAGAATGCGCATGGCGGCCGCCCGGTTTTGGATCTGGGAGCGCTCATTCTGGCACTGGACCACAATCCCGGAAGGCAGATGGGTAATCCTGACCGCTGAATCTGTTTTATTCACATGCTGCCCGCCTGCGCCGCCGGAGCGGTAGGTATCCACCTTCAGGTCCTCAGTGTTAATGTCGATATCTGTGTCTTCGCTCACCTCGGGCATGACCTCCACGGCGGCAAAGGAAGTGTGCCTTCGCCCTGAAGCATCAAAGGGGGAAATACGCACCAGGCGGTGCACACCTTTTTCCGCTTTGATGTAGCCATAGGCGTTTTCCCCGGAAATTGAGATGGTGGCGCTTTTCACCCCGGCCTCTTCCCCGGGGAGCAAGTCCAGGACCTCCGCCTTGAAGCCGCGGCGCTCCGCCCAGCGCAGGTACATGCGGAAAAGCATCTGGGCCCAGTCCTGGGCCTCGGTGCCTCCCGCCCCGGCATGGAGCTCGACCAGCGCATTGTTGCGGTCATAGGGTCCGCTGAGCAAAATCTCCAGTTCCAGCTCGGCCAGCTTTTTCTCCAACCGGCCGAGGCCCCTGGCTACCTCGCTTTCCAGGGACTCATCCTGTTCTTCCATCCCCAGCTGCCAGAGGGTATACACATCCTCAAACTCGGCCCGGAACTCTTCGAAAAGCTTCACCTTGTTCTGCTGTGTGGTCAGCTCCTGCATCACCTTTTGGGCCTGGCCGGGGTCGTCCCAAAAGTCATCGCTGTTTACAATTTTTTCCAGTTCGGTTATCTTTGCTTGTCGGTTAGAGACGTCAAAGAGAAACCCTCAAATCTTCCAGGCGTTTAGCCATCGCTTCACAATCCCGTTTTAAATCTGCCAACACCGGTCAATCACCTCGCTGCTCCACAACATTTTTTGTATTTTTTGCCGCTGCCGCAAGGACAGGGTTCGTTGCGGCCTACCTGTTTTTCCACCCGAACAGGCTGCCGCGGACCCTCCTCATCGGCATAGCGGTTTTCCACCACATGCTGGGGCCTTTCCTGGGGCTCTTCCACCACTGCCGGGCTTACCCTGAGCATATAGCGGATAATGTCCTCCTGAATGGAAGAAATCATGTTATTGAACATGTCAAAGGCTTCGAATTTATATTCCACCAGGGGGTCTTTCTGGCCGTAAGCCCTAAGACCGATGCCTTCCCTGAGCTGGTCCATGGCATCCAGGTGGTCCATCCACTTGGAGTCCACCACCTGCAGCATGACTGCCCGTTCAATCTCCCGCATCACTTCGGAACCAAACAGTTCCTCCCGCTGAGCGTAGATTTTCTCAGTTTCCTCCAGGAAAAGCTCGCGGATTTCGTCTTTGTCCAGTTTGGCCAATTGGTCCCGGGTGAGGTCATGGTTGGGCAGGAACAGCCCTTCGGCGTACTCCAGCAGGCTTTCCAGGTCCCATTCCTCGGGGTACTGGCTTTCTCCGCTGACCATGGATATGGCGTTGTCGATGATTGCAGGGAACATCTCCAGGATATTGTCCTTCAGGTTCTCCCCTGTCAGCACCTGGCGCCGCTGGGCATAGATGACTTCCCGCTGCTGGTTCATCACGTCGTCATAATCCAGCACGTGTTTGCGCATGTCAAAATTGCGGGACTCCACTTTGCGCTGGGCGCTTTCGATGGAGCGGGAGATTATCCCTGCTTCGATGGGCACTGTGTCGTCCATACCGAGTTTGTCCATCAGTCCCATGATGTTTTCTGAGCCGAACAGCCGCATCAGGTCGTCTTCCAGCGATATGTAGAACCGTGTAGAGCCCGGGTCACCCTGCCGCCCGGCACGTCCGCGCAGCTGGTTGTCAATCCGGCGGCTCTCATGCCGCTCGGTGCCGATGATGTGCAGTCCGCCCAGCTCTTTGACACCTTCCCCGAGGACGATGTCGGTACCGCGGCCGGCCATGTTGGTGGCGATTGTTACCGCATTCCTCTGGCCTGCCAGGCTGACAATTTCCGCCTCTTTTTCGTGAAACTTGGCGTTTAGGACCTGGTGGTTGATGCCGCGGCGCTCCAGCATCACGCTCAGGATTTCAGATTTCTCGATGGAGATGGTGCCCACCAGGACCGGCTGGCCCGTCTTGTGCCGCGCGACAATCTCCTCGACCACCGCCTGGAACTTGCCCTTTTCCGTGCGGTAAACCACATCGGGCATATCGTCCCGGACCATGGGTTTGTTGGTGGGAATGACCGCCACGTCCAGCTTGTAAATCTTGCGGAACTCGGTCTGCTCTGTCTCAGCCGTACCGGTCATGCCGGCCAGCTTTTCAAACATGCGGAAGTAATTCTGGAAGGTGATGGTGGCCAGGGTCTGGGACTCCCGTTCGATCTTGACCCCTTCCTTGGCTTCAATGGCCTGGTGCAGCCCTTCGCTGTAGCGGCGCCCGAACATCAGCCGGCCCGTGAACTCGTCCACAATAATTACTTCGCCGTCTTTGACCACATAGTCGCGGTCCCGCTTGAACAGGGTATGGGCTTTCAGGGCCTGGTTGACGTGGTGGGCCAGCTCGGTGTGGATGTCTTCGTAGAGGTTTTCCACCCCCAGCATCTTTTCCACCCGGCCTACGCCTTCCTCGGTCAGGTTGACAATCCTGTCCTTTTCGTTCACCTTGTAATCCGTTTCGTTTTTCAGGCGCGGGATGATTTTGGCCACCCTGTAATAGGTTTCCGTGGGTTTGTCGGCTTCGCCGGATATAATCAGCGGCGTCCTGGCTTCGTCAATCAGGATAGAGTCCACCTCGTCCACGATGGCATAGTGCAGTTCCCGCTGCACCAGGCCGTCCCGCTGGGTAACCATATTGTCCCTGAGGTAATCGAAGCCGAATTCATTGTTGGTGCCGTAGGTGATGTCGGCGGCATAGGCCTCGCGCCTTTGGTCGTAGTTGAGGCCGTGGACGATAAGTCCCACGGACAGGCCGAGAAACTTATAGATTTGACCCATCCAGGCGCTGTCGCGGGTGGCCAGGTAATCGTTCACCGTAACCACGTACACGCCCCGGCCCGTGAGAGCGTTGAGATAGGCGGGCAGGGTAGCTACCAGGGTTTTTCCTTCACCGGTCTTCATCTCGGAGATTTTCCCCTGGTGCAAAACCATGCCGCCAATCAACTGCACGTTAAAGTGCCTCTGCCCCAGGACCCGCCGCGAAGCCTCCCGCACCACGGCAAAAGCCTCCGGCAGGAGTGAATTAAGTTCTTCCCCTTCCTCCAGCCTCTGCTTGAACTCCCCGGTCTTGGCCCTTAAAGCCTCATCGCTCAAAGCCTGCATCTCAGGCTCAAGGCCGTTAATAACGTCCACCGTTTTGCTTAATTTCTTTATTTCTCTGGCGTTGTCATCGAGTAAGTCTTTTAGAAAACCGAACATCAAGCGCCTTCCTTTCCCGTGCTCCCGGATTAAAGCAGTTCCCAATTCCAGACAAATAAGGAACCCAATTGGTTCCTCAAAATACTCAGGAGTCAGAAGTCAGAAGTCAGGAGTCAGAATAAGAAGGACTTTTTGTCCCGTGCGATTCTGAATTCTGACTACTGAATTCTGACTACCTGAATAATAACATACCTACCTAATTGTAGCAAATTGCAACTGCCGGAGCAAGAAATGCTTAACGGCGCTGGACCGTTCTGATGCGATAGCTGCGCGGTCCGGTCATCACTCCGAACACCAGCGTGAAGACTCCCCCGTCTATAAAAATGTCTCCGATACTGAAGAGCTGCTTGCCCAAGACAGGGATATACAGGAAGAACCTGTCGGCCAGAAAACTGAGCACGGTAGCTTCCGTCAGGAGTTCATGGGTACCCTGCCCCGGTTGCAGCGCCAGACGGGAAGCCGCAGGCAGATAGGTAGGATCAACCGGCATCAGCCCGCCGTTAACGGCAATGACCAGGCCGTTCAGGGCAATACCCAGGGCCAAAAGCTTCATTCCCGGCTGAGACAAGTTGAGCAGGGCTATCGCCAGAAGCAGCAGATAGGAAAAGGTATGCAGCAGTGGACCCAGCCAGCCCGGCCCCAGCCGGAACCCTTTGACTGCCGCCCAGTATACAGCCATCTGGATGAGAAAAGCTGCAGGAACGAGCCAAACTCCCCGCAGGTCCAGCCGGCCCAGATGCATGAGCTTTCCTCCTTTGAGATAGCCCGTAATCAGGACCAGGACCAGTGTTTCAATAAGCATGCCTCACCTCCCGCAGTTGGACTCCTCACTCACCATCTCAAACTCCACGGCGTGAATTTCCTGGGCGCTGACGTTCGGCGCCACCTTGCAGAAAATCTCCACCAAACCGGGATCCAGCTGGGTTCCCGCCACCCGCCTCAGCTCCTCCAGGGCTTCGATCGTCTTTCTGCCGCTGCGGTAACTGCGGTCCGAGGTCATGGCATCATAACAGTCAGCGACGGCAATAATTCTGGCATCCAGGGGTATGTCCTCGCCTTTCAGGCCGTCGGGGTAACCGTGACCGTCATATCTTTCATGGTGATGCCTGACTCCACTGCCGATATCATACAAAAACCTGATGCTCTTGACAATATTCTGCCCGATTATCGGATGATTGCGGATAATATCCCATTCGGGTTCCAGGAGCTTTTCTTCCTTGTTCAGAATGCTCTCGCTCACCCCGATCTTGCCAACATCGTGCAGGATTGCGGCGTACTTGACCGACTCAACCCGGTCCTCCGCCAGCCTGAGTTCTTCCGCCATGGCTACAGCCAGTTTCGACACCCGGTCCGAATGTCCCCGGGTGTAGCAGTCCTTGGCTTCAATCGCCTGCACCAGGGCCTCAATGGTGTTGAGGTAATTCTCCCGCATATCCATGTACCGCTGAAAGGAGTGGCGGGAGAGGAGCAGCGGGATGGTGAGGAGGGCGAGTCCCAGGGGACCGTAGTTTCTGTATATGAGAGCCAGAAGCAATCCCAAGGGAGACAATGCAAAAAAGTTAGGAATAGACCAACGTATATTGCTAAGCCATATCGCCCAGGGAGACTTCCTTTGAAGAATTCCAAGAGCAATTGAAACAAGAGTCATATTCGTTATCATGTAAGAAAAAGCGACAAGAAGGTAAATCAGCAATGTCTGCCAGCTAAACGTAAACTGTGTAACACCGGACAATGCCAATACCAATCGGGCAGCCGCAATTGACAGTACATATTGCGAGGCGTTAAACAGCCTCTTAAACAGGGGTTGCTCATGGGCTACCTTGCCGAAAACCAACATCCCCGCCAAGGCCCCCACAATCAAGGCAACGGCGGGACTGAACAATATTACAGCAGCAAAAAATGTGGCATAACCAACTGTAACATACCCGCCTTTTGGCAGGGAAACAGGCAGAGACTCACTGGCGACAGCAAGGGTCCCGAAGACAAGTATTTGAAACGCCATGCCCATACTCCACTGAGTATGGTAGGCAGTATCCAATAATGCCACCAGCGCCGATGCCGTTAACAGGAGAAGAAACTGCTGAAATTGTTTAGGCAGGTTTTTCATTTGCTACCTCTAAAAAATAATTGGCCGGCCATAGTTGACAATTATAACCTGTAGTTAGCGCCACCAGCAAGAACAAGGGTTGCAATAGCAGCCAATACTTTGAAAAGTTTGCTCATCGCGGTAAACCTCCTTAAAATTTCGATTTTGGGGGTTTAACCGCTCCGCTGTCTTTTCCGCTTCGCTAATTTGGGAAAAACAGGGAAAACAAATCTAATTGTCCTGTCAGGCCGGCCAAAGTTAAAGCTTAGACATCCCGGATAAATTTCAGCTTGCGGTTTACCGCGTCCAAGGTAGCCTTGACTATCGCTTCCCTGTCATCGTGCTTGACCAAAGCGCAGCCAGCCAATTGCTCTTCCCCCGCCCCTGTAACCAGGGAAACAGTGACCAGGGCAACCTGCCGTTTGGCAAGCTGGGTCAGGGCTACGTCCTCCACGACAAACATACACCCTTCCAAAGTCAGCATCTCAAGACACTTCAAGGTCGCATCCACAAACAGACGCAGCTTGTTATATGAAGAGGCAGGCCCTTGGGTGCTGGCCTCCAGAAGTTTTTCCCCGGCCAGCAATTCCACCTTGGCTTCCGCCCTGGCGTTAACCGTGCGCAGGGTCACTCCCACCAGTTTTGGCCGCACGGCTTCCGGTGCGGCAGCAGGTTCGTCTTCTTCTTCCCCGATCTGGGCAACGCTGATTTTTTTGTGGTCCACCTGAAGACCAAACTGGGCTTCCAATACCGCCTCAATGTCCCTGACAACTTGCTTGGGGTTTCGGCCCGGTCCCGCCAAAACGTGGATTTCTTCAATCTCACCCTCGGCATTTGCTTTAATCCGTGCGGCGGCAACGGATGTGAGTTGTTTTATCGCCTGTTCGCAGCTGGAAAGAGAAATTGCTTGAGACATCGAAAACCTCCCAAAGAAACCAGAAAAATCCTGTTTTGTACTATCTCTTTCGACTCTGCGTTTTATTTTCCTTCAGTAATTTCACTTAAAGGGTAAATTTTTTGAGCAGTAGTGTAACTATCCGAGCCTATGGGTGAAATAATGACTTTTTTATGCATATATCACCCCTATTCGCATATTCGCAGCCTGGCTCCGCTATTGGGGGGTCACTGGCAAAAAAATTGAGCCGCCCCCAGGGTGGCTCAATTTTTTGGTTAATCTCCTTAGTCTTATGCCGGCTAAGACTAGCGTTCGGGCTCAATTAACCCGTAGTTGCCGTCCTTGCGCTTATAAACCACATTCACCTCTTCCGTGTCGGCATTGGCAAAAACGTAAAAACTATGGCCGATAAGGTTCATCTGCATGATGGCCTCCTCAACGTCCATGGGCTTGATGGCGAAACGCTTGTTGCGGATCAGCCTGTGTTCGACTTCCTTCACGTCTCCGTTCAGGTCCCGGAAGGCTGCTCCCCGTATCTTCTTCGCCAGACGGGTCTTGTATTTGTTGATTTGTTTTTCCAGTTTTTCTACCACCAGGTCAATGGAAGAATACATGTCGATGGTTTCTTCTTCTCCCCGCAGGATTATGCCGTTGAGCGGCGCCGTGACTTCGACCCTGTGGCGGTCCTTTTCTACCAGCAAGGTTACCTGAACTTCCTCCAGGTTGTCAAAGTATTTGTCCAGCTTGCCAACTCTTTTCTCCACATAGTCCCTCAACGCATCAGTTACTTCGATGTGTTTTCCGCGAACATTGATATGCATAGTTGTCCACTCCCTTCAGGTAGTATTATATCTTATTCCTCTAGGATGCAAAAAATCCTGCCGCTTATGCGCGCGGTTACAGCTCTTGGTAAAAAATAATCAGGAGCGCCTGTCTGGCGCCCCTGTTCCGAGTCTACAGTATCTTGCTCAAAAAAGCCTTTGTCCTCGGGTTTTGGGGGTTGCTGAAGAGCCGGTCCGGCGGCCCTTCCTCCATCACAACGCCCTCATCCATGAACATGACCCGGTCGCCCACTTCACGCGCAAAACCCATCTCATGGGTGACCACCACCATGGTCATGCCTTCCCGCGCCAGGTCTTTCATCACGGCCAGCACTTCACCCACCATTTCCGGGTCCAGGGCCGAGGTGGGTTCGTCGAAGAGCATGATCTTGGGCCGCATAGCCAGGGCCCTGGCTATGGCCACCCGCTGCAGCTGGCCGCCCGAAAGCTGGTCAGGGTAAACGCCGGCCTTGTCTTCCAGCCCCACCTTGCGCAGCAGCGCCCTGGCTTGGGCTTCTGCTTCCTGTTTGTCCTGCTTGCGGACTTTCATCGGAGCCAGGGTGATATTTTGCAGGGCGGTCATGTGGGGGAAGAGGTTGAACCGCTGGAACACCATGCCCACTTCCCGCCGCACAGCGTTGATATTGGTAGCGTCATCGTTCAGGGGAATGCCGTCGATTACAATCTCCCCGGAGGACGCTTCTTCCAGCTTGTTCAGACAGCGCAGAAAAGTGCTCTTGCCCGAACCCGAAGGCCCGATGACCACTACCACTTCCTTTTCCCGGATGTGGGCTGATACCCCTTTCAGCACTTCCAGCTTGCCAAAGTGTTTATGCAGGTTGTCAACGCGTATCACCCTTAGCCAGCCTCCTCTCCAAGTAGCTCACCAACCGGGAAATGGCGAGGGTCATCACCAAATAAATAGCAGCCACCTCAATGTACATTTCAAAGGACTTGTAGGTCCGGCCGGCAATGATTTTACCGGAGAAGAGCAGTTCCTCGATGGAAATGACCGATACCAGGGACGAGTCTTTCAGCATGGCGATGAATTCATTGCCTAGCGGAGGTACCACTCGTTTAAATGCCTGGGGCAGGATTACATAGAGCATCGCCTGTGTCTGGGTCATGCCGAGGGAACGGGCGGCTTCGGTCTGTCCCCGGTCTATGGACTGGATGCCGGCGCGGAAAATTTCCGCGATATAGGCGCCGCTGTTCAGGCTCAGGGCAACTACCCCGGCAATGTACTGGTAGTTGTCAGGGGGAGTGAAGTTTAGAACCTGAGGCACTCCGAGATAGATCAGCAAGATCTGCACCAAGAGGGGTGTGCCGCGAAAAAAATCCACATAGGCCGCTGCCGACCATGACAGCAGCTTGTTCCGGGAC
>JAJZPO010000133.1 GCA_021811155.1 Bacillota bacterium
GGTCGAGTCTAGCGCGGTCCTAGTCCTAGAGAGGCTGAGACTGAACATGCATGTCTCAGCCTCGGCAGGGAAATGCGCGCGCTGAGGAAAAACGAAGCGCGCATTTCTTGGAGGATTATGCTATTTCCCGTTCAGATAAAAAAGGTATGTAGCGAGGTCGCTTGTCTGGGAAGCGGACAGACTGTTGCCCTGACCCAAGGGCATATTGGCTTGAATGAAACCGGCCAACGCGCTCTGGGTAGCATATCCGCCCAGGGTTCCTGTAAGTTTGGGACCGCTGCCTCCGGCGCCGTTGGCGGCGTGGCAGCTGATACATTTGGCATTGTAAAGGCTTAAGCCGGCGCCGGCGGCAGCGCTCATGCTCACTGCAGCGGGCTTTGGCGTGGATTTTGGCGTCGTAGAAGATTTGGGAACCGCAGCGGTTACAACGGCAGGAGGCGGAGTTTTTGCCGCGGGAGCCGGCGCCGATGTCTGCTTGGATGTGACTGCCGTGGAAGCAGCAGTTGCCGTTGAAACAGTGGTTGCCTGCGCTGTCTGCGCTGTGGCGGCTTTGTTCCGGGGGCTGACAGCGGCTGTGTGCGGTGTTTGGGTCCCGCACCCGAACAGAGCCAGAACCAGCGCTGCCAGCAAAGCTGACAGGGAAAGGCGTTTTGCCAGTATTGCCTTGGTCATTTCGGCCTCCTGTTAAAATGTCTCTAGTTACTAACGGTCTTAAATCAACCGGGCAGTTACGATGTAACGATAGGGCGTATCCTTATAAGCGTTAAAAGGATAGCAGGTGCTGAGAGTAAGGGTGGGTACAGAGGTATTCAGGGCAATGACGTCCTGGGGACCGATGATTTTGCTGTTTTCAACCTTAAAGGTTAGAGTTTTTCCTTTGGTCGTGGTCACATAGAGCAAGTCGCCCGTCTCTAACCGGCCCAGAGTGTGAAAGGCCAAATCGTCGTGGGCGACAATTACGGAGTTCCCCGCTTGGCCGGGATAGGGTGAGCCCTGCAAATGGCCGGGACCGTAACGCAGGACGGCCAGGGATGTGCCTTCCAGAATGATGTCATCCAGTCCCATGCGGGGGATATCGAGCTTGCCCAGGATAGGCGCAGGATAGGAAATCAGCGCCGGCCTTTTTGGCTTGACCGGATGCGCTGTAACAGAGGCGGTCGTTGTCTGCTCAGTTAGCGAAGTTGAGGAGGCCTGAGGGACAGGGGTTGAAGCGCCGTTTGCCTGCATTTTCTGCCATGCCTGGCGGAGGCGGTACTGTTCCCAACGGAATGTGACATTGTGGCTGATGAAGGGGACCATCAAAGCCAGGCCCGTAATCAGGCAAAGCAACCCTGTAAGACGGTAATGCCGGCGAATCGGCAAAATCAATCCTGACACCCCCAGGCCGAAATAAATGCTGTGCGGATAAAAACATTAAGGGTGAACTACTTGTGGAGCAGAGGTTTCCGCAGCATGAAAACAAACCCGGCCAAGGCGATGACAGCGCCGAGGAAGGCAAGAACGATGGAATTGCTGCCTGTTTTGGGCATGTTGCTGCCTGTTACGCTGGGACTGTAGCTCACATTTGCAACCGGGTATGAAGCCCCTTTGGCGCCATCCATGGCATTCTGGCCATTGCCTGCGCTGCCATTAGGATAGATTCCGGGCACGTTCAAGGTTGCATAATTGGCTGTAAATGACCCTTGTTGGGCAGTGGGAATGTTGACGGTAAGGGAAAACTTGCCGTTGGCAGGAGTAATTGGACTGCCCGCCGCAGCGCCGTTTTGGTAGACCTGGACAGTGCCGCCGCTGGTAAAATTACTGCCGCTCAGTGTAGTTCCACTCAGAGTGAGGGAAGGCCAGGTTACGTTACTGAGGCTCATAACGTACGCTTCTACATCGGCGATCTGATTCTGGCTCAAACTCTTGTTGTCACCCCAAACGGGCATGGGGGCAGGCACACCGGACGGACTGGAACCGTGTTGAAGGAACGGGTCAATGTTCCGGGCAAAAATCGCCGGATTGGGGTCATAGAGAGCCGGATCAATAGAATAGCCTTGGTTAGGATTAGTAACATTGTTCAGCCCGGGATAACTGTTGTTGGTTGGCTCTCCGGCCGGGCCGTGACAGCCTTGACAATAAGTATTAAAGACCTGCTGGCCGTTTTGCGCATTTCCGAACATGCCGGCCGCCGCTCCAGGGGTGGTATTTCCGTTGCTGGGAGCTGTTGCCGATGGGGTAATGCCATTGCCAGCAAATGCCGCGGCGCTGAACACGAGCAAAAAGAGTAAGGTCAGGCCGCAGAGTAAGACCAAGTTTTTCTTGTTGGACACAATTTCAACCTCCTTGGGTTTATTAATGTGGGGATCTTTCCAGCCGGGGTTCCTTTTACCCCCCTTTCATAAGGTTAGTACCTAAAATCACATGATCCGATTCTATATTAAATGAGCCATGTATGGATATAATTAAGGGATTGTGAAGATTTGATGAAGAATGTTGAGAATTTTCACTCTTTGTAAGTAATTGTTAAAGTTTGCTGCTAAAATAAAAGGTATGTAAAGTTTTTTTAACGAATAAATAAACTGTGTCAAATATTGAGGTGTTGCCTGATGATGGGAGTTAAGCCGAAAGTACTTTTGGCCGACGATGAGGCAGGTTTGCGGGAATTGCTGCGGGTTTACCTGGAGCACGCCGGTTTTGACGTCACCGAAGCCGGGGACGGGCTGGAAACTGAACAGGAATTGGCCGGAGAGCATTTTGACTTGCTGATTCTGGACATTATGATGCCAAAATTGGACGGCCTTACTTTGTGCAAAAAAGTACGTCGGGAAAAGGAAGGATTGCCCATTCTGCTCCTCACGGCAAAGGGAGAGGAAGCTGATCGCTTGCTGGGCTTTGAGTGCGGCGCCGACGACTACGTGGTTAAGCCTTTCAGTCCCAGGGAGCTGACCGCCAGGGCCAAAGCCATGCTGAGAAGGACGGTCAAATCTCAGCCGGCGGCGGAAGGACCGCTTGTCTACCCGGCCCTGCTGATTGACAACAGCCTGCACCGGATAGAATGGCACGGCGCGGAAGTAGTGCTCACTCCCAAGGAATTTGGCCTGCTGCACCTCTTAGCCAAGACTCCGCGCCAGGTATTTTCACGGGAACAGATCATGTCACAGGCCTGGGGTGAAAACTATTTTGCCGAGCTGCGCATTGTAGATGTGCATGTGAAGAATTTGCGTGAAAAGTTCAACGCCATTCAGCCCTTTCACTATCTCCAGACTGTGCGGGGAATCGGTTACAAATTTGAGGTGTCCAAATGATCTTTCGCAGTTTTGCCGGCAAGATATGGCTGACCATTGTGGCCTGGGTGTTTCTGGTGCTCTTGATTTTTGGGGGAATTTTGGCAAAGTCGACCCATGACTTTTACTACGGTTACGCGGCTGAAGAGAATGAGGAGCTGACGGACACGGCTGTAAGCCTGTCAGGATATTTGGCTTCCCTGACGGATATTCAGGCTGCTGCCCAGGAATTTGGTTTTTTAGGCAACCTGCTGAAATATGATGTTATGGCTGTGGACACCAAGGGGAAAGTTGTCCTGAGCACCGGGACGCTGCGGGATTGGAGCAAGTCCACCATGTCTGAGGCCGACATGGAGCAGCTCAAACAAGGCAGGTTGATTTCGTTTGAAGGCAGTACCCCGTATGTGAACAAGCGAACATTAAAGGTCGCCACTCCTGTAATGCGGGACGGCAAGTTTATCGGCGCGGTATTTGTGTTTGAACCCATGAACTATCTCACTGCGGTAGGCAGGTCGGTGAACAGTTCCATCGGCTGGGGGCTGATTTTATCATTTCTGTTGGCTATTCCTGCCGGTCTGCTGCTTGCCAGGAGGATGGCCCATCCGGTGGTGGAAATGGACCGCGCTGTAAAAGACATCGCTACCGGAAACTACAGCAGGCTCCTGAAGATTGATTCTGCCGATGAGCTGGCATCACTGGGCCAGTCCGTCAACACCTTATCGGAAGAAATCAGGCTGCAGCTTGATCTTGTCACCCGCGAACGGCAGCAACTGGCCAATATTTTGACCAGCATTGAGGACGGAGTGCTGACGCTGTCGCCGGCGAAGGAAATCATTATTGCCAACCGGGTCGCTCAGGAGCAATTTGCGACAGGCAGGGACGGTGCAGGGTTATCTCTCGCAGACCTGCCGCAAAGTCTGAGTTCCTTTTTGCAGGAGGCTTTGACTTCACGGACTTCCCTGCAGGGCGAGTTTGCGTGGGGTGATGAGGTTTACAGCGTGGAAACTTCTCCCCTGCTCACGTACCAGGAACAAGGCGGCTTGGTGGCGGTGTGGCATAATGTGACCAAAGAACGGCAATTGGAAGCTTTGCGCAAGGAGTTCGTCGCCAATGTTTCCCACGAGCTGCGCACTCCTCTGTCTTACCTGCAAGGGTATACAGAGGCGCTCCTGGACGGAGTCATAAGTGACGAACAGCAGCGGAAACGATACTTGGAAACCATTCTGAATGAGAGTCTGCGCCTGCGCCGGCTGGTGAACGATTTGCTGGATTTGAGCAAGATTGAATATGGCGGTTCCCTGGAACTTCCGCATGAAAGTGTTTCAGTGCCCTATGTTGTGGGGTGTATCCAGCAGCAAATTTCTCCGGTGGCAGAACAGCGTGAGGTATCGCTTGTGCTCGATCTCGAGCCGAATTTGCCCCCGGTGGACTGCGGCATTGACCGGGTGAAACAGATATTGCTTAACCTGATGGACAATGCGCTGCGATTTTCTTCGCCGGGCGGCACAATCAGCATCGCCGCCAGGGTTTGGGGAGAAATGGTGGAGATTTCAGTTGCGGACCAGGGCGAAGGTATACCCGAAGAGGAGCAGCAGCACATCTGGGACCGTTTTGTGGGCGCAAAGCACGGCAACGGCCTGACCACAGGCACGGGGATCGGCCTTGCTATTGTCAAGAGCCTGGTGCAGGCCTACCGCGGCCAGGTGGGACTAAGCAGCAAACCTGGGAGGGGGTCAACTTTTTACGTCCGCCTGCCCAAAGCCAAGTTGGCCGGCTAGACCTGACTGGGGCTGCGGGGTGTCAAAATTCAGGGCAGTTAGGAGGGTCGAGTTCACAAGGGACGCCTTCAACCGATCATAGGGGCAATGGCACAAAACATGGTCAAGGTAGAAACTGATCAGAACAGATACTTCACCTGGAGCCAGGATAGCGCCAACAAAGTTACTGCAACAACCGATACCACCGCCAACACCGTCACCTACTCAGATATCTTCACAAATACAGATCTGCAGTACCAGCCCTTTTCTGACGGTCTCAAAGAGAACATTGTCCTTAAACAGCCGGATGCCCCCAATTCGTTTCAGTTTACGATCCATGCCAACGGTTTCAACCTGGTACAGCAGAAGGATGGCAGTATAGGGGTACAGGATACAAAGTCGGGTAAAACAGAATTTGTCCTGCCTGCTCCCTACATGTACGACCAGAACCGGGCCACAACAACCGCCGTGACTGTCTCAGTTACACCGGCAAATAATCCGAACCTCTACAC
>JAJZPO010000134.1 GCA_021811155.1 Bacillota bacterium
CCGATCTTTACAGGCCTACGCAAAAAAAGACGCTCCTGTCAATAAAGGAACGTCTCCTAAATATTCTCCCAAATTCATGCGAAAGGTTTATGCCACCGCTATGATGGTTGTTTTGGCGCCACAGCAGCGCATCCTGTCTGACATAGAAATGATTGCGCTTTTTGCCGGCTAAATTATTAACTGACCTTGCTCATCACCCTGAGCTTGTCCGCCAAGAGGGCGATAAATTCCGAGTTGGTGGGTTTCTGCCTTTCAATATTCAGGGAATAGCCGAAAATCCGCTTCAAAGTCTCGGTGTGGCCCCGTTCCCAGGCCAGTTCGATAGCGTGGCGGATGCCCCGCTCCACCCGGCTGGGGGCCGTGTCGTACTTCTTGGCTATCATGGGGTAAAGTTCCTTGGTCACGGCCCCAAGCAGGGTTACGTCCTCAACCACCATCAGGATGGCGTCTCTTATGTATTGGTAACCTTTAACATGGGCCGGTATGCCAATCTGGTGCATCATATTGGTAACTTCCACACCGAGATTGAGGCTGGAGGAAGTGGTTTGGACCAGGGCGTTTTGGGCTGCCGGGGCAGGCCGGGATGCTGGACTGGGATCGTTCAGCATCTGTCTGATCCGCTTGCCCAGCACGTCCAAATCAAAGGGCTTAAGCACGAAATAGTCCACGCCCAGGCTCATTGCCTGGTGGGTCAGGGCTTCCTGACCAAAGGCTGTGAGCACTATGACTTTAGGCCTGGGTCCATTCACCCGGGAATTCAGCCGCTCCAATACTCCCAGTCCATCCAGGTTCGGCATCACCAAATCCAGAATCAATAAGTCCGGCTCATGGGTCTTGATTAGTTCCCAGGCGTCAATACCATTGTAGCCGATACCGGCCAGACTGATGTCCTCCTGCCCCGCCAGGAAATCGCTCAACATTTGGCACAGGGCCCGGTTGTCGTCAGCGATAACAACCTTGATTTTCCTGTTCATTGTTCAACCCGCCTTTTCTGGAATTTTATTTGCCCCGCCGGGCCTTTTTTACAGCGATGGGATGCTTCCGGAAATTCACCGCAACCTCTCCCAAGCAGTGGCGGCAAGTAAATAAAGTATTACCGAAAGGCACCTTTCCCGGAGGCATTGCAATCACCAAGGATTCCCAGCAATGGGGGCATGCTGCAGCTAAGCGTACCGGTACGGCATAACGGGGAACATTGATTGGAAACCAGATTGGCACAAGTTCAGACTGGCAGTTGCGGCAAAAAAGCGCTTTGGTGGCGCTCGCCATAGAAAAAGCTATCCTGCCGCAGCCCATGCAGACAAATTCCCAATCCCTGGCTATCACGTCGGTAACCCTGACTTGAGGCCGTTCCACAGTCTCCCCTCCCGGGTATCCTTTTTCGCCATTCGCTAAGTGCAATTATACCTTAGTCCAAATGTCGAAATCTCAAAAAATTAGCAACCTAGCCAAATTTTGGCTGGAAGCCGTCTTGAGTTGGGGTTGTGTATTTTTTCCACTTTTTTGCGCAGACTAATTCAGGCAAAATTTAGCTCTGCCAAAAAGTTCTTATCTGATTTTACAGTAAATGAATGAGGTGATAGTGTGTTGTTTTCACTTCCCAAGCGGCTGTTGTACAACTTTTCCAAGGATGTGGGCGTTGACTTGGGCACAGCCAATTCCCTGGTATATATCAAAGGGAAGGGAATCGTGCTTAGAGAACCGTCCGTGGTAGCTATTAACGCTCAGGGGAGGCAAATCCTCGCAGTAGGGGAAGAAGCCAAACAGATGATAGGGCGCACCCCCAGCAGCATTGTAGCTATCCGGCCCCTGAAAGACGGGGTAATCGCTGACTTCGATACTACCCGCAGCATGCTGCGCTATTTCATTTCCCGCGCGGTAAAAGGGCTTCCCGGACCAATGAACAGGCCAAGAATTCTGGTGGGAGTGCCGCTGGGAATAACCCCGGTGGAGGAGAGAGCCGTCCAGGAAGCCGCTCAGCAGGCCGGGGCCAGGGAAGCCTTTGTGATCGAAGAGCCCCTGGCGGCAGCCATCGGCGCAGGGCTGCCGGTGGAAGAGCCTATCGGCAGCATGATTGTGGACATCGGCGGCGGTACTTCGGAAATCGCCGTGATTTCCCTGGGAGGAATTGTGCGCGGCTATTCACTGCGAGTGGCGGGGGACAGCCTGAACGAATCCATCGTCCGGTATATGCGCCGTACCCACAACCTGGATATCGGGGACCGTACAGCCGAGGGGGTAAAAATCGCTGTTGGTTATGCCACAGACCCTGACCCCAAAGCCGGTGTGGAAGTGCGGGGCCGCAATATTACCACAGGCCTCCCCTGCTACATTAGTGTCAAAGCCTCAGAAATCCACGACGCTATCCAGGAACCGGTGAACGCTATAGTAGATGCCATCAAAAAAACCCTGGAACAGACCCCGGCCGAACTTGCCTCTGATATAGTGGAAACCGGCATGACCCTGGCGGGGGGAGGGGCATTGCTGCGGAACCTGGACCTTCTGCTTAACCGGGTCACCGGTGTGCCGGTCCTGATAGCCGAAGACCCCCTGACCTGTGTGGCCAGGGGCACCGGTATCGCCCTCGAGCGCAATGTTTTCCGCGATTTGCGCTACGTTCCCTCCCGGGTGAGCGGAGCAAATTAACTTTTGGCCTTAAGTAGCTCCGGAGGGGCTCCATTGCATATTATTTAGTGTAGACTGGAATCTGTTGGGCCGTACAGAGCTTGTTTCCTCACCAGGGCCCGGCATACAAAAAAAGGGAGCCAGCTGGGGCACAGTCTGGCTCACATCGGTGAGTAATTGGTTGTAAAACGGCCTTTGCCATATTATATGCAAAGGCCGGTTTTTTTGAACTTTAGCTTTAAGTAACACCGTTCTAAGGAGAAAAGGTGACTGTGATGACTGTCCCTTTTGCCAACACTTTGCCGGGAGGATAATTCTGGCCGGTTGCCAGTCCCGTGCCGACAAAGTTCATCCGCAGGCCCTGTTTGCTGAGCAGTTCACCGGCTTCACTCATGGTTAACCCTGTTAGATCGGGGACTACTCCTTCACCGGCTGCAGGCGCCCGCTCAGGCGCTGCCGGTTTTGACTGGGGCTTGCCTGAAGCGGGCTGGATTTGCAGCGGAGGAGCTTCACCGGTCCCGGTTGGAGGCACATTCAGGTACTGCAGGGATTGTTCCACAATAGCTTTAAACCTTGGTGCAGCCACATTCCCCCCCAAAGGAGAGCCTTTTTGGGCTGAGTCCACCACCACCATCACCGCCAGGCGCGGATTGTCAGCCGGGGCAAAACCGATAAATGAACCGATGTAGTCCGTTTCAGAGTATTTCCCGTCCGGGCCCACCTTTTGTGCGGTGCCGGTCTTGCCGGCTACCTGGTAGCCGTTGATTTGGGCCAGGCCGCCTGTACCATGGTAAACCACATCCTCCATCATCCGGGTAACCGTATCAGCCGTATACTTGGAAACAACCTGGCGCACCGCAACCGGTTTGTTTTGCTGCAGCACGTTACCCTGCGCGTCAGCAACTTTGTCTACCACATAGGGGCGGTACAAGGTTCCCCCGTTGGCCACAGCGCAGACAGCGGTGAGCAGCTGCAGAGGGGTGACCGCATTGGCCTGGCCGAAGGCCATGGTAGCCAGTTCAAATTTGCTGGTTGTCTGTTCTTTCAGCAGAGTGCCGCCGGCCTCCCCGGGCAAATCCACGCCGGTGGGCTGACCGAACCCGAAGCCCCTGAGATATTTAAAAAAGGTATCGCGCCCCAGCTCAAGTCCGACCTGACCAAACACTACGTTGGATGATTGTTCGAAGCCTTTGGTGAGGCTGATCATACCGGGACTGCGGCTGCCGGTGTCCCAGTTTGTGATGCGCTGGTTGTCCAGTATCAGGTAACCCGGATCCTTATACTGCTTGTCCGGTTTGGTTATGCCTTCTTCCAGGGCCGCCGCTAAAGTCACAACCTTGAAAGTAGAACCGGGCTCGTATTGGGAGGTGATTGCCATGTCGCGCCTCTCAGGCTCCTGGTATTTGGGGTAATCGTTAGGATCAAAGGAAGGGCGGTTGGCCATGGCCAATATTTTGCCGCTTTTCGGGTCCATGACGATGATAACGGCACGTTTAGGCTGGGATTTGACCATTAGGTCATCCAGCTGCCGCTCAACAATATATTGAATGTTGCTGTCAACAGTCAGTGTCAGGTTGTCCCCGTCTTGTGGAGGTTCATAGGTGTGGACACCGCCCAAAATACCACTGTCCCGGGCATCGGTCTCTTCCGAAAGAAACCCCTTTACGCCAAAAAGATCCTGGTCATAGCCTAACTCCAGCCCCTCCGCGCCGTGACCCGCCATATTAACGATGCCCAACACGGAAGCAGCCAAATTGCCCATAGGGTAAACACGCTTACTGTCATTGACAAAACCAATTCCCGGTATTTCCAGCTTGTTGATCTTTGCGGCGGTATTCAAGTCAACCTGCCTTGCCAGAGGGAGCCACTTGGAGTTGGAGTTCGCCTTAGCCTGCAGATCAGGCAGCTGCATTTTCAGGTAATCCGCCAATTGTTTAAGTTTATCGGAGGGCGGAGCTTTGAGCTTTTTAACCGCGTCTTGATAGACATTGGGTTCAATATATACGGTCTTGGTAGGTACGCTGGTTGCCAGGACCTTGCCTGTGGCGTCAAAGATTTCGCCCCGTTCAGGGTCCGGCCTGGAATCCATAGTCCTGTTCACCACGGCCCGGCGGCTCAAATCATCTGCGGCGATAGCCTGCAAGTAGCTCAAGCGTGCAAAGACCACCAGGAAAAGAAATACCGCCGCCATGCGGACAAATTTAATGCGATTCAGGCTGTAACCGAATCTCACTATTTCTCAACCCCAAGCAATTACTTCGCCTCCAATTATAGCATGTCCGAGGCCGCGAACAAACTGCTTCATCCTATAACATCCCCCTCCCCGCCTGCATAACCTATAGCCAAAGGAGGGGGAGCATTTGCGAAGCAACCTGGAAATAGCTGCCCGCATCACTATTGCCTGGCTCAATACGTTTGGCATTGTCACAAAAGAACTGGGTCACACAGACCAGCACATCCCCACCAAGGAAGAGGTATCGGATTTCCTGCTGGCCATGTACAACACCGCCTGCAAAACCGCAGAGTAAAGAATTACATACAAACTGACCCGCAACAAGAACCAACTATCGATGGCAGCCTGCCTTACGGCAAGCCCACCTTGCTGGTTAATGCTGCGGGTCATTATTATTTTTTACACCTCGGGGCGATGTTATTTAGATATTGTGACTGTATTTTTTGGAAAAAGAACAAAAGATGACAAAATGTCCTCAAATCTCATTCCATTTTTGGCAGGATTAGGTAAACAGCCTGAAGAATGAGGTAGTGGACTCAAATTTCCCCGTCGGGGTCATATTGGAGGATGACGTGCAAAAACTTTGGCTGATTTTTGTTCTTTTACTCTACATTTCACCCCTGACGCTGTTTG
>JAJZPO010000135.1 GCA_021811155.1 Bacillota bacterium
CTGCGAAATTTGACATCAGCATCAACTATGGGCAACACAACCAATTTTGATGTGCTCTAGGGCCTAAACCCTGATCTGCTCAAAGCCATCTCTTGTTCGATTTTCTCAACAGGAGATGGCTTTTGAGTTCATAAGGCGGCATGGCTGTGTTGGGCGATGCCCGATAAGTTTTCTCCAAAAGGCGGGAGGAAATAGAGAGTGGATGGGGAATGGTATATTTGGGAACTAATTACATTGCGGGGTAAGATATGAAGAGAATGTCAATCAACAAAAAACTTAAAATCGTTTTGCTTGCCATAAGTATAATGACAGCAGTTATTGTTTCCGGCCTTATTTATTATGTGGTCAAATTCCCAGGTGTTGAGGACAAAAAGGTCTCTCTCTATGCCTATACCAGTAATTTAAAGACAAACTTTAACGTATCTTTTAAGCCCAACCCATTATATGATAAACCGTTGGCCGAAAATGATGTGTACCTAACCGCTTTTGTTGACTCTATTAAGGTTTCCTCCCTGTATGATTTCCAGGGAGAGCGGCCGGCCGATATAAAGGGCACATATGATGCAGTGGTCACACTGGAGGGTTTTACGCTTGACAATAATGATAAAGCCAAAACAATCTGGAAAAAGAACTTTGGAGTAGTGCCCAAAACCGACTTTCAATCGCAAGACCAGAAGCTTGCGATTGCCAAGGATATTATACTTAATCTGAAAGATTATAATGATTTTGTCCTTAAGCTGATTGATGCGTCAAAGGTCAGGACTTCGGTAAAGCTCACCCTGTTTATGAACGTGAATTTAGACGCCAAGACCGATAAAGGTCCAATTGATGAGAAATATACGTCTACAATTGAATTTCCGGTTACCGCTGACTACTTCCAAATCGTCAAGACACAAGTGAATAATAAACCAGGGGCGGTTGAAAGGACTGAGAAAAAAACGCTGCCGATTAATAAGCGGAGAGTCATTTTGTGCAGCGTTATTTTAGGAATTTCCCTTGTGGCATTGCTATTCCTGGTGCTGTTTACTGTCTCTGTTCAGGAAGACCCGCTTCAAAAGTCCGTCAAGAACATATTTAGGAAACACGGAAGCAGGTTCGTTGCTTTAGCCTCGGAAATAGCCGTTGGTAAGCCTGAATTCGAAAATAAGGTCAGGACAATTGAAGATTTGGTATTAATCAGTGACGAATTAGGCAAGCCGATAATGTATGAGTACAAGGAGACATTGCATAGCGTTACCAAATTCTACATACTGGACGGGAATAATTGGTATGTGCTTGATTTAAAAGAAGCTGTAGGTAAAAACCAAACGCCGAGAGCTTGGAACACCGTAACAAGGGAAAGCAATTCAAGTACATTTTAGGAGTTGGCCGAAAGCCAGGGCATTAAATGAGCTGCCTTGGCCCATCTTAGCCGGATTTGCTTCAATTTCTCCCTGACCACCTGCCGGGTTGAGTTCAACCCGGCTTTTTTCTTTTCTCCTCCCGGCTTGTACACTAAAACCATCCCAAGCGAGAGGAGGTGCAAAACGATGGCACTCACAGCTACCCCTACCGGTTCTGTC
This sequence comes from Bacillota bacterium, assembly GCA_021811155.1. GTDB lineage: Bacteria > Bacillota > Desulfitobacteriia > Desulfitobacteriales > JAJXUE01 > JAJZPO01. Next base: position 1,563 of record JAJZPO010000135.1, read on the forward strand.
CTGCAAATCAGCGTGCAGACCGGGACAGACACCCTGGGACGCCCGGTAATCAGAAAGCGGGTGTTCAATGACCTCAAGGCCAGCCTTACCGACCAGCAAGTGTATGATCTGGGCGTAATCCTGGCCGGGCTTCAGGCCTACCCGGTGACGGGCAACCAGAGGCTGAACAATGTTGACCTGGTCAACGCCTAAAGCGTGCCGGTCAGCCAGTTAACAGGAGAGGAGGTGTAGATAATGCTGACCAAGCGGCTTGAAATGGTTTTTCAGAATGCGGCGGGCAAGAATGTGACTATCGCCGTGCCGGAGCCCAAGGGCACCCTGACCGCAGCCGAGGTGAAAACCGCCATGGCTGGCATCCTGGCCGGGAACTACTTCCAGACTGCAGGAGGAGACCTGGCGGCGGTTGTAAGCGCCCGCATCACCAGCCGGGACACCAGCGACCTGGCAGTTAAATAGGGACTTAAGGACCCTCCTGCGGGAGGGTCCCATGCTTCCACAGCAGCCTGGCGCTGAGAATGCAAGCGAATGGAGCCGGAGTGGCATTCTGGTGCAAAGGAGTAAGGTTCGTTCCTCAAAACAAAGGGGGGGTTGATATGGCAGAGCTGCTGTCCCAGGCAGGGAATGTGGGATTTCCGATTGTAGTGTCCATCTACCTGCTGGTCAGGGTTGAACGCAAACTGGACGAACTGACCAAAGCTATTAATGCCCTGAGCCGGATAATTTCGGAACTGTAAGCTTTTCGCTGGACTTTTGCCGAAAAGAGGGCTACATTATGGGTAATAGCAGAAGTCAGAAGTCAGAAGTCAGAAGTCAGAATTGCAGGACGGCTGGCGGCGCCTCGAGAGCTGACGGATTGATTTAGGGCCAACATCAAGTGCGCTGCGCAGCGGCAGATAAGTCTGACTCTTGACTCCCTTGGAAAGGAGTGGCTCGGGTGTTTGCACTGTTTGTTTTAGCCGCAGTTGGAGTAATCATTGCTGCGGCCTTGATTTTGGGCAGGCAAATCAAACCTCATGAGCTGGAACAAGAGATCGCACCCGGCGTTAAGCCATTTATTCCCTCTGAGGAGATGGGTGTGTTCGGTACCAGGCGGGTAAGGCTGGATGAATTTCTGGCTCCGGAGAGTCCCGGCTTTTCACTTGAGGCGGATGAGAACGATCCGGCTGTGGAGCAAGCGTTGGAAGCAGGGAATGAGCTGCTCTATGAGGGCGAGAAAGAACGGGCGGTTGAAACCCTGCTGGCAGCCCTGGCGGATGAGCCGGATAATCCCGACTTGCTCCTGGCCATAGGCGATGCTTATCGGGAGATGAACCTGTATGAACAGGCGCTGGACTCTTTTCAGAAAGCCCGGGATGTGCTGCCCGGGGACGTGAGCGTACTCGAACGGCTGGCGGAAACCAGTGAGATTTTGGGCCTGGAAGCGCAGGCTCTGGAGGCTTACCGGGAGATTGTGCAGATCAACCCGGAAATCGCCGGGGCCGGGGAGGCGGTAGAGAGGCTGGAAGCTGAAACAAAGCATTAGCGCGGTGGTGTATTGGATTGATTGATGAGAAGTCCGCCGGCGGAGTGGTTTACCGCCTGAAGGAAAACCAGATTGAAATTGTGTTGATCAAAGACAGGTATGAGCGGTGGACTCTGCCTAAGGGCAAACTTGAACCGGGTGAGGACAGCGAAAGGGCGGCCCTGCGGGAAATAGCGGAGGAAACCGGAATCCGGGGGGCGCTCGTTTCCAGACTTCACACCGTAAGATATGTCTACAGTGACCAAAAGCGGGGACCGGTGAACAAGACTGTGGACTATTTTCTGGTCAAAGCGGTGGGAGGGGACCTTGTTCCCCAGCCTGGAGAGGTTTTGGCTGTGCGCTGGGTGGAGCTGTCCCGGGCCATCCAAGAGTGTGAGTATGAGAATACCGTGGACGTATTGACACGGGCGGCCCAGCGCTTGCGGCCATAGCGAATTTGGTAAAGTAGAGAATTTTTTGATTTTTGTATAGAATTTTACTGGCTGATTTGTTATAATGAAGGTAGCAAGCAGCGGGAATTTTTTTGCAGGACATTGCACTAGAATTCACATTCACATGCTGCCTGCAGAAAAACGCTAGAGGGGAGGTTGCACCATGGCCTATCGTCATAATCATAGCTTTCTTGTGGGTGACCGGGTGATGACTCCGAACTGCCGGCTCGGTACGGTGACGCGGGTTTCCCACGACGAAATGGGCGATTACTTTGTCGTACGGCTTGATCTCCTCAAGGGAGAGTTCGCCTACGACCCTTGGGATCTGGAAAAGCTATAATATGAACAAAATAAGGCAAAGCTGACAGAACCGCTGGATTGACGGCGGTTCTTTAATTTTCTTATAAGTTCCCAAGATTTACCATTACCGGCTTGACAATTGCCGGATTTCCCCCGGACTGTCCCGGCATATAATGTAATACGTTGCTCAGGGTTACCGGCAGCACGAAAGGGGGTTTATTATGGATCTGGTCAAGCGCATCCAGGCGCACCGCCGGGTAGAGGAAGGCCTAGCCTGGGAGGGAACCTTTGCCCAGTACCTGGAGATGCTGGAGAAGAATCCAAACTTGGCGATCCATGCTCACGCCCGTATTTACAATATGATTGCATCTGACGGAGTAGAGGAAAGAGATGGGCACAAGAAGTACAAGTTTTTTGCAAGCGAAATTTTCGGCCTGGACCGGTGCCTGGAGAGGTTGGTAGAAGAATACTTCCACTCTGCTGCCCGCCGTTTGGATGTGCGCAAACGGATACTCCTGCTGATGGGGCCGGTCAGCGGCGGCAAGTCCACCATTGTGACCATGTTGAAAAGGGGGTTGGAAAGGTATACTAGGACCGGTGAAGGGGCGCTCTACGCTATCTCCGAGTGTCCAATGCACGAAGAGCCGCTGCACCTGATTCCCACCGAGCTGCGCTCGGAGTTTGAGGCCCAGTTCGGCGTCAAGATCGAGGGCAGCCTCTGCCCTTACTGCAGGCTGATGGTTCATACCGAGTATGGGGGAAGGATTGAGGATGTCAGGGTAAGACGCATCGTTTTCTCGGAAGAGGAGCGGGTCGGAATCGGCACTTTCACTCCCTCTGATCCAAAATCCCAGGACATAGCAGATTTGACGGGAAGCATTGATTTCTCAACCATCACCGAGTACGGCTCCGAATCAGACCCCAGGGCTTACCGGTTTGACGGGGAACTGAACAAGGCCAACCGAGGTTTGATGGAATTTCAGGAGATGCTGAAATGCGACGAAAAATTCCTCTGGAACCTGTTAAGCCTTTCCCAGGAAGGAAACTTCAAAGCGGGCAGGTTTGCTCTGATTTCGGCGGATGAGCTGGTGGTGGCTCACACCAATGAAAACGAGTACCGCGCCTTTATCAGCAACAAGAAGAATGAAGCGTTGCAGTCAAGGATTATTGTGCTGCCAGTGCCTTACAACCTCAAAGCAGCGGAAGAAGTAAAAATCTACGAAAAGCTCATCCGCCAGAGCGATATGTCTGACGTGCACATAGCGCCACATGCCCTGTACACAGCGGCAATATTCAGCATTCTTTCCCGCCTCAAGGAATCGAAAAAGCAGGGCATGGACCTGGTGAAGAAATTGAAGCTCTATGACGGCGCCGATGTGGAAGGCTTTAAACAAAAGGATTTGACAGAACTTCTGGCGGAGGGAGCGGCCCAGAACGAGGGCATGAGCGGAGTTGATCCCAGGTATGTCATCAACCGGATCTCCAGCGCTCTGATCAAGGACAAAACCAAGTGCATCAATGCCCTGGACGTATTGCGGGCTTTAAAGGACGGGTTGGACCAGCATTCTTCAATCACCAAGGAGGAAAGGGAGCGCTTGCTCAACTTCATCGCCGAGTCCCGCAAAGAGTATGACGAGCTAGAT
>JAJZPO010000035.1 GCA_021811155.1 Bacillota bacterium
ATCTGAACAATTTGAAAAAAACAAAAAACTAAGCTCTTTTTTTCACTAAGCAGGAAGTGAAAAAAATAAGTAGAAAACCGTTTATCAGAATAATATTACCGCTCACCAGCAAAAAACTACCACCGGAGAAAGGGAACCAATTTTCTGACACTTTGAAGGAAATCTTCACAGGGTAACGAATATAATTTCGGGTCCTTAAATTCTTTTAATTCTTTTTAGATCTGGAGACATATAGTTAGTTGTGAAATGGAGCAAGACATGCAGCTTAGTCGCGAAGAGGAGGTTTTAGCATGAAAATTGCCGTATCCGGTAAGGGTGGTGTCGGGAAAACTACATTTTCTGCGAATTTGGCAAAGCTCTTTACCCGTGAAGGCTATGATGTCTATGCGGTGGACGCGGACCCGGACGCGAGCCTGGGAACAACCCTAGGCATTCCTGAGGAGAGCCTGGCCAAGCTGAAACCGGTGGTTGACATGAAGGAACTCATCGCGGACAAAATGGGGAATGACGGAGCCTATTACCCGTTGAATCCCAAAGTGGATGATGTGCTGCAAAGCCACAGCATCGAGGTGGACAAAATCCACTTCTTCCGCATGGGCAATGTCAAAGGCGGGGGCACTTCCTGCTACTGCAAAGAAAACACGTTTTTGCACGCTCTGGTGAACTCCCTGCTGTTGGGGGCCAAAGAGACCGTGATCCTGGATATGGGAGCAGGAATTGAACAGCTCACCCGGGGCACAGCCAGGGGAGTGGATTTCCTGCTCATTGTTACAGAGCCCACCAAGGTCAGCGTACAGACTGTTAAAGTGGTAAGACAGTTGGCGAGGGAACTGGGTGTGCCAAATATCAAAGTAATCGGCAACAAAATAAGAAACCAGAAAGAAGAAGATTTTCTCCGGGCCAGTTTTGAACCCGGGGAGTTACTGGGCGTGTTACCCTATAGCGACGACCTTGCCGATGCGGCCCTGGAGGAAGGTAACCTTGACCTGCCGGGTGGTAAGCTTGGGACCGCTTTAGAGGATATTTTTCATAAGATTGTCCACAGAGTTGTTTAGGGGGTGAAAGATGAGGGGTTAGTTTCTTTTTGCGAGAGGGAGTAGACAAGCAAAATTCACCTAAGGAGGTAAAACAATGCCAAGATTTAGTGACTTGACTCACACCGCTCGGCCTAGCGATGCTCCCCGCGTTGTCGATGGCAAAAACCGTGAGCGGACAGTGGACCCGGCAGCTCTGGAAATGTTGCAGGTTTCCAAGGAATTAGGACAAATTACCGCTTTTGACCGGGCAGTGGCCCAGCAGCCCCAGTGCCAATTCGGCTACAAGGGCATCTGCTGCCGTATTTGTATTGCGGGCCCTTGCCGCATCAAAGCTGATGACGGCCCCGCCAGCCGTGGCATCTGCGGCGCCAGCGCTTACACCATAGTAGCCCGTAACCTGGTGCGTTATATCGCAGGCGGCGCTTCTTCCCACTCGGATCATGGACGGCATATCGCCCGCACCTTGCTCCACATGAGCCAAGGGGAAGCCCCCGACTATTCAATCGCTGATCCAGAAAAACTCTTAAAAGTTGCCAAGCGTATTGGCATCACTACCGAGGGCAAGGAACAGATGGAAATTGCCAAAGAGGTAGCTGTGGCTGCGCTCGAAGATTATGGCCGTTACGGTGATGACACCTGTACCTTCCTCAACACCACCATCACCAAAGGCCGCGAGTCAAAATTCCGGGCTACCAACGTAGCGCCGACAGCCATCGACCGTTCGGTGGTACAGCTCCTGGCGGAGACTACTATGGGGATGGACGCTGATCCGGTTAACATCATTTTCGGCGGTCTGAAAGCTGCCCTTGCCGACTATACCGGCATGCACATTGCCACAGACCTGACTGACGTGATCTTCGGCACTCCCAAGCCTACTGTGTCTGAGGCCAACCTTGGCGTTATCGACCCGGAAAAAATCAACATCGCTGTGCACGGTCACAACCCGCTGGTCAGTGAAATGGTAGTCGCTGCGGCCCACGAGTTGGAGGAAGAGGCCAAAAAGACCGGCGCTAAAGGGATCAACATCGTCGGTATCTGCTGTACCGGTAACGAGTTATTGATGCGTAAAGGGGTATATCTGGCAGCCAACTCCGCTTCCCAAGAGCTGGCTATCATGACCGGCGCACTGGAAGCTATGGTTATGGATGTCCAATGTATGATGCCTACTGTTACCACCATTTGCGAATGCTTCCATACTAAGGTTATCACCACCAACGAAATCGCCAAGATGCCCAACGCCATGCACTACCCATTCAACGAAGTGACAGCCATGGAGGATGCCAGGGCCATAGTCAAGATTGCCATTGAAAACTTCAACAACAGGGATAGCCAGAAAGTGGCGATCTCCAAGCAAAAGAGCAAAGTCGTTGCCGGCTTCAGCCTGGAAGCAATGGAAGAAGTTTTCGCCGCGGTGAATCCGGACCGTCCCATCAGCGTGCTGACTGACGCTATTAAATCCGGTGAGATAAAAGGTGTCTGCCTGTTCGCCGGCTGTAACAACCTGAAGGGGTTCCAGGACCAGGGTCACCTGGAAATGATCAAGGAAATGGCTGCCAATGACGTATTCCTGATAGCTACCGGCTGTTCCGCAGGAGCCTTCGCCAAGGCCGGTTTTATGTCTCCCCTGGCGGTTGACACCTATGCCGGACCTGGCCTGAAATCCTTCTTGGGCCGCCTGCAGGATGCGAACAAGCTTTCCCACGGCCTGCCGTTGGTATTCCATATGGGCGCTTGCGTTGACAACACCCGTTCCGCCGACCTGGCTACCGCCATGGCCAATGAACTGGGTGTTGACGTCCCGAAAGTGCCTTTCGTCGCCAGCGCTCCTGAGGCGATGCACGAAAAAGCCGTCGCTATCGGCGCCTGGTGTGTGACCATGGGCCTGCCGGTGCATGTTGGAACTATGCCTCCTGTAGAGGGCAGTGATCTAATCTATGGCGTCGTGACCCAGATTGCCCACGATGTCTTCGGCGGACACTTCATCCTGGAAATGGATCCCAAACTTGCCGCCAAGAAGCTGCTGAATGCTCTCGAATACAGAACCTGGAAGCTGGGCGTTCACCTGAACGCTGCCGAGAAATACGGCACCGGGCTGGCTCAGGGCTACTAAGATTCGGAAAGAAAGGAGGCAAAACAGATGTCTTTCGAGCAAATTTACGCTGGAGCAATCAAAGGCGAGCAGCCCAAAAAGTTATTCAAACGGGCTTACGACGGCACCATAGTTGCCATGAGCTACGCTGAGATCCTGCTCTCCCAAGCTATAAAGGAATTTGGCGCCAACTGTCATGTGGAGTATCCTGACACCGCTTATTACCTGCCGGTTATCCGTTGCTTATCCGGCGAAGCCGTTACCACATTAGGTGAACTGGTACCTATCCTGAACCGGATGCGCAACCAGGTTAAGGAAGAACTGACCTTTGAGAATGCCCGCCTCTGGGGTGAATCAGTACTCTATGCCGCTGAAATAATCGAAGCTATCCACTATGTGAGAGGGGATGAGCCTAAGGTTGATCCCTGGACAGGCTTTCTGGGCGACCCCGTGGTGCGTAAGTACGGCATCAAGATGGTTGACTGGACCATCCCGGGTGTGGCAGTAATCCTCGGCCGGGCCAAGGACAGCAAGGCCGCCAAGAAACTGGTTGACAAGTTGATGGGCCAGGGCTTCATGCTCTTCCTGTCCGACGAGATCATCGAGCAGTTGATGGAGGAAAACGCCAAGCTGGGTATCGATTACATCGCTTTCCCGGTAGGTAATTTTACCCAGGTAGTTCATGCAGCCAACTACGCGTTCCGCGCCGGCATGGCTTTCGGCGGCATCGCTCCCGGTGAAAGGGAACTGCACCGTGATTACCAGCGCCGCCGTGTGTTAGCTTTTATTCTGCAATTAGGTGAGCTGGATGATGTGAAAATTGCCGCTGAAATGGGCACAATATTCATGGGTTTCCCGGTGATCACCGACCAGGAGCTGCCAGAGGATATGCAGATACCTGACTGGTATATGTCCGAACCCGACTATGACAAAATTCTGCAGCTGGCCTTTGAGGTGCGCGGCATCAAACTCACTGCCGCGGAAATTCCGATTCCCATCAACTTCGGACCTGCCTTTGAAGGTGAGACCATCCGCAAAGGTGACACCTATGTGGAGATGGGCGGCGGCAAAACCACAGCTTTCGAGCTCGTGCGCATGGCCGGCTCAGACGAAGTGGAAGACGGCAAAGTCACTGTTATCGGGCCGGAAATTGATCAAATTCAAGAGGGTCAAAGAGTTCCCCTTGGTATTATGATTAGCATCTACGGCCGTAAAATGCAGGAAGACTTCGAAGGAGTTCTGGAGCGCCGCGTCCATTACTTCACCAACTACGGCGAAGGTATTTGGCACGTGGCCCAGCGGGACCTCTGCTGGCTGCGTTTCAGCAAGGATGCCGTCGCCAAAGGCTGGAAGTTCCAGGACCTCGGAACCCTGCTTCTGCACAAATTTAAGCAAGAGTTCCCGGCCATTGTTGACCGCGTCCAGGTCACTATCATGACCGACCAGGCAGCCGTTGAAGCAAACATCAAGATAGCCCGCGAGCGCTACCGTGCCCGCGACGCCCGGATGAAAACCCTCACGGACGAAAAGGTCGAAGAGTTTTACTCCTGTCTCCTCTGCCAGTCTTTCGCCCCGAACCACGTCTGCATCGTTACGCCGGAGCGGGTTGGTCTGTGCGGCGCCGTGTCCTGGCTGGACGCCAAGGCTGCTTTTGAGATTACACCCACCGGTCCTAACCAGCCGATCAAGAAGGGTGAGGCTATCGACGACGTGCGCGGCATGTGGCAGACAGTCAATGATTACCTCCGTCCGGCCTCCAACAACACTTTGGAGGAAGTCAACCTATACACCCTGATGGATAGGCCGATGACTTCCTGCGGCTGCTTCGAGGCTATCATGGCCATTATTCCTGAAGCCAACGGCCTGATGATCACCACCCGCGAGCACAGCGGCATGACTCCCTGCGGCATGACCTTCTCCACCCTGGCCGGCACCGTGGGCGGCGGCCTGCAAACTCCCGGCTTCATGGGTATCGGCCGCACATATCTGGTCAGCAAGAAGTTCATTCCCGCTGACGGCGGTCTGGCCCGGATCATCTGGATGCCGAAGGAACTGAAAGACTTCCTGCGCGAAGACTTTGTGCAGCGTTCCATCGAAGAAGGCCTGGGCGAAGACTTCATCGACAAGATTGCCGACGAGACTGTCGGGGCTACCGTTGAAGAGATCCTGCCCTTCCTCGAGGAAAAAGGCCATCCGGCCCTGAGCATGGATCCCTTGATGTAGTTTAACCAGACTCAACCTGGCTGAGGTGGGGTTGGGCAATCACTCCCAACCCCGCCCAGCCAAAGCCCCTGTTACAGTGGGCCCCACAAAACAACCATGGCTTTTAGGTCACCCATTGGAATGAAAAACGCTGATTTTGGGTCATCTGTGGCAGTCAGATGAACTCTTCCTCCACAATAAGAGATCATTAGCTATAAAGATTGCCCAGGGTTTTGTGGGGACTAAAGAAAGGAGAGTTAAAATTAATGGCTCTAACCGGTTTAGACATCTACAAGCAGCTGCCTAAGAAAAACTGCGGCGAGTGCGGAGTGCCCACCTGCCTGGCTTTCGCCATGGCTTTGGCGGCCGGTAAGGCAGCTCTCTCCAGCTGTCCTTATGTCAGCGATGCCGCCAAGGAAATGCTGGATTCCGCTTCCGCGCCGCCGATCAAAAAAATCGCCTTTGGCGCCGGGGTGGAACTCGGTGACGAAACTGTCATGTTCCGGCACGAAAAAACCTTCTACCATCCTACCACTGTCATGATTCGCGTTTCTGACAACCTGAGCTCCGCTGAGATTGCCGCCAGGGTGGCCGAAGTCAACGAGCTGGAGTTCGAGCGCGTCGGTCTGCGCTATGGTGTGGAAGGTATCGCAGTAACCAATGATTCCGGCGACGCCGGTAAATTTGCCGCCGCTGTGAGCGCAGCATCAGGCGCTCTGGCTGAGAACAAATCCCTGGTTCTTCTTACCGAAGATGCCGCTGCCTTAAAAGGCGCCCTGGAGCCCGTTGCCGGCCGCAAGCCGCTGGTTGGTTCCGCCACCACCGCCAACTACGAAGCTATGGTGGAAGTCGCCAAAGCCGCGGGAGTGCCGCTCATCGTTAAAGCAGCCGGCCTGGATGCCCTGGCAGAACTGGCTGACAAGGTTGTGGCTGCCGGGTACAAGGAACTGGTGCTCGACCCTGTTACAAGCGAGACCTCCAAAGCCCTGGCTGACCTGACGCAGCTCCGCCGCCTGGCCATCAAGAAGAAATTCCGTTCCTTCGGCTATCCGGTCGTGGCTTTTACCAACAAGGAAAATCCGCTGGAAGAAATTGTCCAGGCCAATGTTTATATGGCTAAATACGCCAGCATGATTGTCCTCAACGCCAGCAAGAAAGAGCATCTCCTGCCGCTCCTGACTTTCAGGCTTAATCTCTACACCGACCCGCAAAAACCGATTCAGGTTGAACCCAAGCTCCACGCGGTGGGTGATGTTACCCCGAATTCACCGGTCTATGTCACCACCAACTTCTCTCTTACCTACTACACGGTGCAGGGCGAAATCGAAGCCTCCAAGATCCCCAGCTACATCCTGGCTGTGGATACCGATGGAACTTCCGTGCTCACCGCCTATGCCGCCGGCAAGTTCGAACCGGAGAAAGTGGCCGATTTGATGGAGAAATTCGAAGTTGCTGCGAAAGTTAACCACAAGAAGGTTGTCATCCCCGGTTATGTCGCAGTTATTTCCGGTAAACTTAAAGAGAAATCAGGCTGGGATGTTGTCGTCGGACCGCGGGAAGCTTCCGGCATCATGTCCTTCGCCAAAGCTAATTTCGGTTCCTAAGCCATTTCTTCTTTCGCCGTAGCAGCATTTTATAGGAAGTGATCGCTGTGGAACAGTACAATGTCCGTTTCTTGCCAGACAATCTCACAGTCCAGGTACCGGCTGAAACCTCAATCTTAAGCGCTGCCGCCAAGGCAGGCATAGTGATAAAATCGGGTTGTGGCGGCAAAGGTTCCTGCGGGGCCTGCCAGGTTGTGTTGATGTCCGGTGAGGTCAAGGTTGAAGGTACAGGTAAACTCTCGCATGAGCAGATCGAGGCTGGGGTTCACCTGGCCTGCAAAACCAAGGTTATGGGGGATTTGAGCGTTGAAGTTCCCCCTGAGTCCAGGCTGCAGGAGCACCAGGTTCTGACCGGTTCCGTCAAGGGGCTTTTGTCGGAAAAGGAAGTAAACCTGCTGCAAAAATACGGCTTGAAGCCTCTGGCGCGGAAAATCCAGCTCAGTCTGGCCGAGCCTACCCTGACGGAAAACACCGCGGACTGGGCTAAGCTGTACCTGGAACTCAAGAAACATTTGGGCGAAGGGAAAATTGACGTCCCCCTGAGTGTGGTGCGGGATTTGCCCGAAGTACTGCGGGCCGGTGAGTGGCAGGTAACTGTTACAGTAGCGGATCTTCCCGAACGGTCTGAGGTTATCAAAGTCGAACCGGGCCAGTCAACGATACCGGCCTATGGGTTGGCCATCGATATCGGCACAACCACGGTTGTGGTTTATCTGGTGAATCTGGAAAGCGGCGAAATCATTGACAAGCAGGGTACCTACAACAAGCAGGCACGCTATGGCGACGATGTAATCAGCCGGATAGTTTATTCAGTGGATGCCCCAGGCAACCTGGAAGAAATTCAGGCTGCCGTGGTCAACACAGTAAACGAGCTGGTGGACAGCATCTGCCGCAAGCACAAAGTACAGCGGGAAGATATTGCCGGGGCTGTAGCCGCAGGCAATACCACTATGACCCAGTTATTTATGGGAGTGTCACCCAAATATGTCCGGCTCGAACCCTATATCCCCACTTTCAGTTACGTGCCGCCGGTAACAGCGGGCGAACTGGGGATGCACATGAATCCACGCGGACCGGTGATCATGTTCCCTTCCGTTGCTAGTTATGTTGGCGGGGACATAGTGTCCGGTGTGCTGGTAACAGATATGGCCAATGGGGATGAACTGGTTTTGTTCATTGATATCGGCACCAACGGCGAAATTGTCCTGGGCAACCGGGATTGGCTGGTATCCTGCGCCTGTTCCGCCGGACCATGTTTCGAGGGCGGCGGCATCAGCTTCGGCATGCGGGCCATGCCCGGAGCCATTGAGCGGGTGGACATCGATCCTGAGACCTTTGACGTGGACTTAAAGGTCGTGGGCGGGGGCAGACCCGTGGGTATCTGCGGTTCCGGCTTGGTAGACGTCCTGGCCAAACTCAGGGAAGCCTCCATCATTGACAGGGCCGGCAACTTCCAGAAGGATATCCAGTCTCACCGCATCAGGCAAACCGAAGAGGACAAGGAGTTTGTCCTGGCTTGGGCCCACCAGGCTGAAGGGGAAAAAGATATCGTCATTAGCGAGAACGATGTGAAGAACCTGATCCGGGCCAAGGGCGCCATTTACGCGGGAATTCGTTCCCTGCTCCGTATGGTCAGCTTGGAAGTGGAGATGATAGACAAAATCGTCATCGCCGGCGGGTTTGGCAATTACCTGAATGTACCCGATTCCGTGCAGATTGGGCTCTTACCGGACCTTCCCAGTGAACGGTACGAGTTCATCGGCAACAGCTCGGTCAAAGGAGCACACTTGGCCCTGCTTTCGCGGCAGGCCCGGGTGGAGGCCGTGGAACTGGGCAAAAAGATGACCTATCTGGAGCTTTCGGTAGGAAACGACTTTATGGACGAGTTTGTCTCAGCTTTGTTTTTGCCCCACACCGACCTTTCCCTATTTCCGTCGGTAGACTCGTAGTTCGATATTCGATATTCGATTGCTTGCATTTCTTTCAACAACTTGCATATCTGCAAGCCCGTGAGAGAAAGCTTGAATCGAAGCACGAACCACGAACCACGAATATCGAAAAAGGAGGGTAATAAGCATGGCCAAGCATATCGCAGTAGCGGGCAAAGGAGGAGTCGGCAAGACTACTTTCACTGCCCTGATGTTAAAGCACTTGATTGAGACCAAACAGGGGGCAACTTTCTTGGCCGTTGACGCCGACCCCAACGCCAATCTGAACGAAGCATTGGGCTTGGACGTGACGATAACCATATCCGAGCTCCTGGAACAAACCAAGGATCCTAAGGCTATACCTGCCGGAATGCCCAAAGACGTGTTTGTGGAATATAAGCTGCAGCAATCCCTGGTTGAGAGCAAACAGATCGACCTGCTGGTGATGGGCGGGCCTCAGGGAGCGGGGTGCTACTGCTATCCCAACGACCTCTTGCGCAAGCACCTGGAGCACCTGAGTGAAAACTATGATTATATGGTGGTGGACACCGAGGCCGGTCTCGAACACATCAGCCGCCGCACCATCCCGCATATTGACGTGATGTTTGTGATCAGCGACAGCTCCGCCAGGGGAATCCGCTCGGCCAAAAGAGTCAATGACCTGATCAAAGGCATAAAGACTCCGGTCGGCGCGGTCTATCTGGTGGTAACCAAGACTACCGAAGGCAGCCTGGAAGGCCTCCAGGAGGAGATTGACAAGACAGGTCTCGAACTGATCGGCGATATTCCCTTGGATCCGCAGGTTGCTTCCCAAGACCTGCAGGGAAAAGCCCTGTTCGACCTGCGCGAAGACTCCCTGGCAGTTCAGGCTGTGGAGAAAATTATCAAGAAAGCCAAAGTGTAATTTAATTGCACGCAAGGAAGGAGAGCAGTAAATGGCTGTTACATTGGTTAAAGAGAGATGGCAGAGCCGTGTAGGCGAAGTTGTTCTCGGCGCTACCCCCGCAGAGGGAGGCACCCGCAGTCACACAATCACCGTAGGTGGAGACGGTACCCTGCCGTTCCTGCATTTCGAAGGCGCTGTGGCTAACCGCCCGGTTGTAGCTCTGGAAGTGAATGATGTCGAGCCTGATTGGAGCCCGCGCTTGAAAGAATACTATGCCGGTGTGATCAACGACCCTGCCGCCTGGGCCAAAAAGTGCGTTGAGGAATACGGCGCAGACCTCATTTACCTCAAACTCACCGGCGCCAACCCTGAAGGCGCCAACCGCACCCCGGCCGAATGCGCCCAGACCGTGAAGGACGTCCTGGCTGCGGTCAGCGTGCCCCTCATTGTTGCCGGCTGCGAAGACGCGGAAAAGGACAATGAAGTCATGGCTGCCGTTGCGGAAGCCGCTGCCGGCGAGAATCTCCTCATCGGCCTGGCCGAGCAGGAGAACTACAAATCCATCACTGCCGCCGCCATGGTGCACAAGCATTCCGTGATTGCCCGTTCTCCGCTTGATATCAACATCTGCAAACAATTGAACATTCTGATCAACGAAATGGGACTTCCCCTGAACAAAATCGTCATCGACCCCATGATCGGCGGTCTGGGCTTTGGCCTGGAGTATGCTTACTCCATCATGGAGCGCGCCCGCCTGGGCTCTTTGGTCAACGATAAAATGCTGGCCATGCCCATGATCTGCACTCCCGGTTATGAAGCAAACCGCGCCAAGGAAGCCAATGCCGGCATCGAAGACTTCCCCGGCTGGGGCGACCTGCACGACCGCGGCACCATGTGGGAAGCGCTGACCGCTACTTCCCTGGTGCAGACCGGCGCCAGCATCCTCCTGATGAGAAACCCGGAAGCCTTAAAACTGGTTAAGCAAAATATAGATGAACTGATGGTATCGAACGCCTAACTCGAGGTTCGAAGTTCGATATTCGATGTTCGCTTGCATGCGCTGCTTGCAAGACCGTGCAAATATGCATGTTCTGTGAGCAGTCCATCGGGTCGAAACACGAACCACCAACTACGGATATTGTATTGGGGCCGGGCTTGCTGCGCAAGCCGGCCCTGGGTCCCAACCCCCAATAGTTTTTGAGAGGATGTGTAATTGAGTGTTAATTATTGGCGAACGCATTAACGGCATGTTTACGGATATCGGCGAGGCTTTGAAGAATAAGGATCCCAAGCCCATTCAGCACTGGGCTGTGAAGCAGGAAGAGGGCGGCGCCCACTACCTGGACGTGAACAGCGGCCCGGCTATTCCGAAAGAAGAGCGCCCCGAAGCTTATGAGTGGATGGTTAAGGTCATTCAGGAAGTCTCGAACCTCCCCCTCTGCCTGGACTCCACCAACTACGAAGCCATCGAGGCCGGACTGAAACTGCTGAAGCGCCCCGGCATGATCAACTCCGTCCCCGCTGAAAGGCCGAAAATCGAGCGGGTTTTCCCCATGGCTGTGCAATACAATGCCGCTCTGATCGGCCTGACCATGGACAAAGTGGGCATTCCCTTAAACGCCGAGAACCGGGTTGCCTTCGCCATGGAACTGGTGGCTGCTGCTGACGAGTTTGGCCTGCACATGGAAGACCTCTACATCGACCCCCTGATCTTGCCCTGCAACGTCGCGCAGGACCATGCTCCGGAAGTCCTGGAAGCCATCCGCATGGTTAAGACCCTTGCCAACCCTGCTCCCAAGACTGTCTTGGGTCTCTCCAATGTGTCCCAAAAGGCTCCTGACCGCCACCTGATCAACCGCACTTACATGGCTATGGCCATGGCTGCCGGACTTGATGCTGCCATTGTTGACGCCAATGACGATGACCTGGTGGCTACCGCTGCTACGGCGGAGATCCTGCTCAACCAGAGCATTTACTGCGACTCCTACATCAAAGTGTTTAAGAGCCGTTAAGCCTGTCTGGCTGTGCCAGGCAGGAGGAAGTCCCCAGCTGTCAAACGGCTGGGGACTTCCTTAAATTCCTGGACTGGAGGGGGAAGAATGGGGAGTCCGCAAGCAGAAAATCGCACCGGGGTATTTTTCTGTAATTGTGACGGAAAATTCAGTGATATTTTGGACTTCCGCGCAATAATCAGCAGTCTGGATCTAGCCTCCGGTGAAATTGTGCAGGAAGTTCCCGGCCTGTGCAAAGAAGAAGGACAGATACAGCTTTCCCAGTCTATCCGGGCTGCTTCCCTGAACGGTCTGGTCATTGCCGGCTGCCGCGAGGACCGTTTGAACAAAGCCTGCCTGCACACCGCCAACCAGCATGGCATCGGCCCTTACCGCACGGCTTTTGTCAATCTGCAGGACCTTTGTGTCAATGTACACAATTCGGGCGGCCCGCTCAACCAAAAGGCAGCGCACATAACTCAACAAGCGTTGGTGGGACTTAGGCTGCAGGCGCCGGTCGAGGAGCTGAAGCTGCAGATTTTTCCTGCGGTGATGGTGATCGGACGGGGAGAGGCTGCAGCTGAGGTGGCTGCGGAAGCGCTTAAGCAACAACCGGTAATTTTGGTTGATGAAGTCGCACCTCCCGGGTTGGATCTGGCTGCGAGCTACGCAGGCTGCCGGGTCACAGCCGTGAGCGGGCAGGCCGGACGCTTTAATGTTACGCTGCAGGGGCCGGAGGAAGAGACCCAGGTTCGTGTCGGCGCTATAGTCATTGCCTTGGACACTCCGAAGCAGATTGACCCTGCGCTCAATCTGCCGGAGGCAGAAGGTATTGTCGGGGTTAGCAGCTTTAGGCTGGAAGCCGAGCAGGATTGGCATGGCAAGAGTGTAGCTTTTGTTATGGGAGACGGAGAGTCCCAGCAGTCCACGGCCAGAGCTTTGGAGCTTGCCTTGGAGCTGAGGGAGAAGTACGGGGCCAGGGTAGAATTTTTCTTTACGCAAATGCAGGTGGCCGGTAAAGACCTGGAGTACAGGTACAGGCTGGCCCGGGAAAAGGGCGTCAGGTTCAACCGCTATATTGACCCTCCGGATGTGCATGTTAATGTGCTGGGAGTAACCCTCAAGTATAACGACCCGCAGTTGACCGCAAGCGTCCCCTCCCGGGCGCTGGTGGATTACCTGGTGGCGGGTGAAGTTGACCTGCCCGCACCTGAAACAGCCGGACTGAGCAAAGCGCTGCAGGTAAATATGGGTCCCGGTGGATTCTTTCAGCCTGACAATATCCACCTGCTGCCGGCCAGGTCCAACCGGGAAGGAGTATATTTTGTCGGCGCTTGCCACCACCCGGTTCATGCCCTTGATACGGCTTTGGAAGCCAAGGCTGTTGCCGCAAAACTGGCCCGCTTTGCCCATGGTTGCGTAAATCTCCCCCAACTCCAAGCAGTAGTAGATTCGGAGAAATGTGCCCTCTGCCTAACCTGTTACAGAACTTGTCCGCACAAAGCTGTTGACATCAATTTTGAAGCGGAAGCAGCAAGAATAGACCCTCTGGCCTGTCAGGCCTGCGGCATCTGCGCTGCGGAATGCCCGGCCAAGGCCATTGAGCTGCCGCGTTTTCATAACCGGCAGGTCATGGCCCAGCTCGGATATGCGGGAAAAGTCATCGCCTTCGCCTGTGAGAATTCGGGCCTGGCCGCTGCCGAGCTGGCCGGAGTGTTAAGCCGCAAATACCCGGCCGAGGTGGAATTGATCAAGGTGCCCTGTGCCGGAAACATCGATGCCGCATATATGCTGAGAGCCTTTGAAAACGGCGCTGAGGGAGCGCTGCTCCTTACCTGTCATGCGGGAAGCTGCAAGAGCCTTCTGGGCCATGCCAGGGCGGAAGCACGCTTGCAAAGAACCCGGGAGGTCCTGGCAAGCGCGGGAATCAAGCCTGAACGGGTCAGGTTGCAAACCCTTGCCGCCAATGCCGCCCATAAATTCGTTCAGTCTGTTTCCAACCTGGTCGAGAGTATCGAGCACGGGGATGGTGAAACAAGGTGATAGTTGCCGAAGCAAAAACCCTGGAGGAAATTTTCCAGCTGGTGGAGCCGTTCAAGAAAATACTGGTGGCAGGCTGCGGCGGTTGTGTCACGGTCTGTATGGCCGGAGGAGCCAAAGAGGTGGGACTCCTGGCGAGTGCGATCCGCCTGTCCAGGCGGAATAACCAGCTGGAAGTCCTGGAGCAGACAGTTTTGCGCCAGTGTGAGTATGAATTCAACAGGGAGCTTTCCAGCAGCGTCTCAGAGGTGGAGGCTGTCCTTTCCCTTGCCTGCGGCGTAGGTGTCCAGAGCTTGGCGGAACAAAATCCGGACAAACCGGTCCTGCCCGGGCTCAATACCAAATTCATGGGTTTGCCCTTGGAACAGGGTGTCTGGGCGGAAAGGTGTCAGGGCTGCGGGGAGTGCGTACTGGACAAAACCTTTGGCATCTGCCCCATCACCCGCTGTTCCAAAAGCCTGTTAAACGGTCCGTGCGGCGGTTCACAAGGCGGCAAATGTGAAATTGACCCTGATGTCCCCTGCGCCTGGCAGTTGATTTATGACAAAGCCATAAGCTTAGGTCAGGTGGACCGTTTGAGGCATATACAACCTGTTAAAGACTGGTCCAAATCCCGGGACGGCGGGCCCAGGAAAGTGGTAAGGGGGGACGTGCGCCTTGATGAAATCGGGCAGTAACCTGGAGAGAGTGCTTGAGGCCGGACACTTTGCAGTCACGGCCGAAATCGGCCCTCCCAAGCATGCCGATGGCGGCGTGATCAGGAGCCGCGGCGAACAGCTGCGGGGATACGCCGATGCCTTTAACCTTACCGACAACCAGGCAGCTGTCGTGCGCCTGTCCAGCATTGCCGCCGGGGCAATTTTGGTGCAGCAGGGACAAGATCCTGTAATCCAAATGACCTGCCGCGACCGCAACCGGATTGGTCTGCAGTCTGACCTGCTTGGGGCCTATGCCCTGGGGGTACGGAACGTGCTCTGCCTGTCAGGTGACCACCAAAGGTTTGGCAACCACCCTACAGCCAAAAACGTATACGACCTGGACTCTATTAACTTGATCCAGATGGTTAAACAACTGCGGGATGAGAAAAGATTTCTCAGCGGTGAGGAATGCAAGATAGAACCGAGATTTTACATTGGCTGCGCCGCTAACCCCTTTGCCGACCCTTTTGAGTTCCGGGTAATGCGTTTGGAAAAGAAAATCGCAGCAGGCGCGGATTTTGTCCAGACTCAATGCGTTTTTGACATGGAGCGTTTTGAACGGTTCATGGAAATGGTGCGGGAGAGAGGCCTGCACAAACGGGCCAAGATATTGGCCGGAGTGATGCCGGTAAAATCCGCCAAAGCGGCCGCCTTTATGCAGCAGCATGTGGCGGGGATGATGGTGCCCGATGCCATGGTGGAAAGGTTGAAAAAAGCCGAGGACGAGAAGGCAGAAGGCCTGCAGCTTTGCATTGAGCAGATAAAGCATCTGAAAACCATTGAAGGTGTCGCCGGCGTGCACATTATGACCCTGATGTGGGAAGAAATGGTCCCCTTCATCGTAGAACAGGCCGGGCTATTGCCCCGCCCGGAGGTATCGGGCGATGGATAAGAAGGTTCTGGTTATCGGCGGGGGGGTCGCAGGCATGGCAGCCGCCCTGGAACTGGCCGAACAGGGCGTAGAAGTATATGTGGTGGAAAAAACCGGCGCCATCGGCGGTAAAGGGGTCAACTACTGCTGCAAGGCAGCGCCAGGCTGCAGCAAATGCGGGGCCTGTCTGCCGCTGCAGCTGAAGCGAAAGGTGGAAGGACAGCTCGGCATCAAGCTGATTTTCAACAGTGAAGTCAAAGGTTTGGAGGAAGAGGCTGGCAAATTTAACGCCAATATTCGCTTTTTGACCGGTTCCCGCGGCGTGGATCTGGGAGCAGAAACTGTTCTTCAGGTCAATGGCGTGGTCGTGGCCCTGGGCTTTGAGATTTTCGACGCCGCCTCGAAAGGGGAATTCGGTTATGGCGTGCACAAAAATGTGATTACAGCCTATGACCTGGAGAAAGCTCTGCAGGAAACAGGCAGTGTGGAGGCTGCCTTTGGGCCTGGAATCACCAGGGTTGGATTTATTCAGTGCGTCGGCAGCCGGGACGTGCAGGCCGGCAGCAACTACTGCTCCAGGGTTTGCTGCATGTACGCCAGCAAACTGGCTAAACTGGTGCGTAACGAACTCCCTCAAGCCAAGGTGGATATTTTCTACCTGGATATTCAGACCTACGGCAAGGACTTTGCCTGCTTCCTGCAGGAGTGCAGGGAAAAAGACAGGATAAATTATGTCAGGGCTATTCCGTCCAAAATATACCGCTACCCCTACGATTACCTGTCCGTGCAATACGCAGGCAGCAGTGGGCAGCAGGTGGAGCCCTATGATCTGATGATACTGGCGCCTGCCATCACTCCCGCCAGGGGGCTGGCGCAATTTGCCCAACATGCCGGACTGAACCTGGACCGCCATGGGTTCCTGACGGAAGCAGGGAGGCCAGGGGTGGTGGCCGCCGGAACCTGCACCGGCCCAATGGACATTCCGCAGACAGCGGCCCATGCCCAAGCGGCCGCAGCCAGGGTAATGCAACATCTCAAGTGAAAAAGTCTTCTCCGCTTGGTCAGCAGGGGAAGACTTTCTGTTTTAGTGTCAAGGGTGTCAAGGGGACAGTCCCCTTGACACTAACTTTGAGCGCTACGGGCAGGCGTGTGTGTCCTCCCTTGACTCTTGCAGCTGGGCCAGTAACCGGTCGGAAACCCGCAGCACATCCCTGGCCGGGAGGCTGGCCCTGTTGGCATTCACCTCGTCGTACTCCAAATCCATGAGGGCAATCAACCTGGCCAGGCGCAGCTTTTCGGCCAGGGGCAGGTCGAGGGCAATGTAGTATTCAATTCTGCTGATAATTTCCCGGTCGCCGGGACTTAGATCACTAAACTGCATGTGTTTTTCCAACCTGAGTTTCACCCGCCTTCAGCCTTGCTGGAAACTACTCATAATCTATGCCTGGCATCAAGTCCAAATTATCTTGTACGCTAGGGTCTAAAGTTGTCCCCTGCAGCATAAATGTTGTTAGGAATGCTGTGAGGTGACGGGGATGAGCCAGAAAAACACAAGATATCTGGAAAAGAAGATCCTGGAGAATACAGACCGCCTGATTGAATGCGCGATTGCCGCCAGCCTGCTCGGAAACGACGCCAAAGAAAAGGAGCTAAGACGAGGTGTCGGACTAATCAGCGACATAGCCCTCGATTTAAAAGAACTGATAGAAGTTAAAGATGAGTACCTGCCGGAAATACTCAGCCAGATTATCAGCCAGAAACTGCCGGATACCAAAATCCAGCAAAGCCTTGGCACCTTTACGGATGAGCTGGAACGCATGCTGCGGCTGGGGACCGGCGCCCTGGCCCGGGATTCCTACGAGTGTCAAATCGGTGAAGAGCAGATATGGCAGGAACCGAAGCCGCAAAGCAGTATGGAGCCTGAATTTGAGCCGGTTCCTGTGCCAGAGGTGGATTCCGAACCGCGCACAGACCAGGACTCGCAGGCAGAGCCGGCTGAGGAAACAAACCCGGCTCCCGCTACGGCGGCGGCTGTGCTGCCCAGCTACGAACTGCCGCTTGAGGACGAGATTATCCTTGATCCATGGGCAAAAGAACGCGAGGCAGAGTTATCGCGACCGGAGGCTGATACCGCCGCACCCGTCGCCTTTGAGGAGAAGACAGAAGACATCCTAGTGCAGGAGTTGAGCCAGGCCGAAGCCGAAGCTGAAGCCGAAGTCGAAGTTGAAGCGGTGGAACAGGACCTGGAACAAACCGAGTGGGTAGAAGAGGCCCTCCCTGTTCTGGAACCGGAGGCCAGCCTGGAAGAGACGGCACTGGCCGTGGAAGAGCCCAGCGACTCAGCGGCCGAGCTTATAGCAGTACCGAGCAAAACCGGGGAGGAGACTGAAGAGGAGATAACAGGCGAGGTAACGGAGTGGGTAATAGAAGAGGTAACAGTAGAGCTAACAGAGGAGAAAACGCAGGAGATAGCTGACGGGACAACAGAACAGATAATCAACGAGGTACCAGATGAGACAGCAGACGGGATGACGGAAAAGATATCAGATGAGGTATCAGATGAGGTATCAGAGGAAACGGAAGAACAAACAGAAGAGATAACGGAAGAGATAACAGAAGAGATAACAGAAGAGATAGCATATGAAATAACAGATGAAGAGACAGATGAATCCTTGGCGGCTGTTGCCCCGGTTCAAGACAATGTTCCAAGGCAAGAACCTGCAACCATGTTGGACCACAACGATATCTATGTAATTGACAGTGAGGAGACCGGGGAATCCGAAGCGGCTGCAGCCATGGCCCCACCGCCTGCTCCGGGAGCGCAAAAACCGCTGCGGGGGCTGGAACTCAGCTTGAAGGTGATTTATCCCGACCTGGAGATTCTGAAGGATGTTACTTTGGATGGAGTGCACCTGGCGTTCTACCTTCCGGCCAAAAATCTGGCCATCGATGCAGCGGTTCCTGACGATGAGTACCAACTCAAAAAAAGGATCTGCCGTCAGGAAGGTTGGGAATATTTTGCGATCGACGCGGAAGACAGCAAAAACCCGAGGCGCGTCGGACGAATCTTGCGGAGCACGCACAAAGCCTTACGGGTCTGAAAATCTATTAAAAAGATACGTTGACGCCCTGCAGCCTCTCTGCGGGGTTTGTTTTTTTACCTCAGAACTGAGAAAAACGAAGCGCGCATTTCGTGGAAGGAGAAGAGAAGGCAAAAGTCGAATATTATCATAATATTCGACTTTTGCACTACTCGTGAGTTGGGAGTCAGTAGTCAGTGGCCAGAATAAGAAAAACGGTTCAAATCTCTAAGTATTCTGAATTCTGAGTTCTGAATTCTGAATTCTGAGCAAGTTGGCCCGAAAGGAAGGAAAAGCTATTGAAACTGCATTTTATGGGTGCTGCCCAGATGGTCACCGGTTCCTGTTATCTCTTGGAAACCGGTGCGCACAAAATTTTGGTCGATTGCGGTCTGTATCAGGGCAGCAAGGAAATCAAAGAGCGCAATTACCACAGCTTTCCCTTTAATCCAGGCGAGATTTCCCATTGCCTGCTTACCCATGCCCATACGGACCACAGCGGTCTGATACCCAAGCTGTTCAAGGACGGCTATTTGGGCCAGGTTACCACTACCCAGGCTACGCTGGAATTGTGTAAAATCATGCTGCCGGACAGCGGCCATATCCAGGAGATGGAGGTCGAACGCAAAAACCGCAAGCGGGCCCGGGCCGGTCTGGCGCCCTTGAGCCCAATTTATACCGCGGATGAGGCTGCAGCTTGCCTGAAGCACTTCAGGGGGGTGGAATACAACGAGGTTATCCAGCTTTACCCTGAAGTTCAAATCCGCTTCAAAGACGCCGGCCATATCCTTGGGTCAGCCATGATAGAGGTGTGGGTAACGGAGGGAGAGCGGCAAACCAAACTGGTTTTCTCAGGCGACATCGGCAATGCCCACCAACCCTACATTCAAGACCCCAGCTGTCTGGAAGAGGCGGATTATGTTATTATGGAATCTACCTACGGCAACAGGCTGCATGAGACCGGTGTAGACAAACTGGACATCCTGAAGGAAGTCGTTAACGACACGTTTCAGCGGGGAGGGAACCTGATTATTCCCGCCTTTGCGGTGGAACGCACGCAGGATATTCTCTATTACCTGGCTGAACTCTATGAAAATAACGAGATTACCCCGGCAGACATTTATATTGACAGTCCCCTGGCCATCGCGGCTACGGAAGTTTTCCGTCACAATCTCCGCTATTTTGACAAGGAGACCCAGGAGATGATCAAAGGCGGGGATGACCCGCTGAACATGCCGCGTTTGCATTTCAGTCAGACCGCGGATGATTCCAGAGCGTTGAACGAACTCAAGGGCCGCTCCATCATTATCGCTGCCAGCGGCATGGCTGACGCCGGCCGCATCAAGCATCACCTGCGCCACAATCTCTGGCGTCCGGAATGTACTATCCTCTTTGTCGGTTATCAGGCGGAAGGCACTTTGGGCCGCCGCCTGGTGAACGGGGAGAAACGGGTAATGATCCACGGGGAAGAGGTGGCCGTAAGGGCCAAGATCGTCTCTATTGACGGGTTTTCCGCCCACGCCGACCAGGCGGGCCTCTTGAATTGGGTTCGCTGCTTTGGCCAGCCGGCAAAAGGTATAATCCTTACCCATGGCGAAGCGTCGGCCCAGACCGAACTGGCAGCTAAAATCAAAGACCTGACCGGACTCAATCCCCTTATCCCCGGCCTGGGTGAGGCGTTGGAATGGACGGAAGGCAGCTTGAAGCGCATTCCGCCTGAACCTGGTCAGATTAAGCCGGAAATGCCGCAAGAGGAAGTCCCCCTGCGCCGGTATGAACCCGAGCAGGTCACAAAGGCGCAACTCAACAAAGCTGTACAGCAGCTGCGCAGGAGAGTGAAAGAACTGGTGGAGACGGGCAGGCGGGATAAGGACCTCTACCGGCTGAAGCGCACTATCCAGGAGATTACTGAGGTAGTCGAAAGCAAACTGCGCCAGCGGCAGGAGAGGTAGTTGCGGTGGGCAATTATGTCTATATGCTGCGCTGTGCCGACGGCAGCTTTTACAGCGGGTATACGGTGAACCTCGCAAGGCGCCTTGCAGCCCATCAGGCGGGCAAAGCATCCAAATGCACCCGGTCGCGCCTGCCCGTTGAACTGGTATATTGGCAGTCCTTTGAGACCAAAGGCGAGGCCCTCTCACGCGAAGCGGAATTAAAAAAGCTCAGCCATCAGGAAAAAGCCGAGCTAATCAGCAAATTCAGTGCCGGGTAGCCGAGTCTTAAGGGCACAGTGTCAGGGGGACAGTCCCCCTGACACCTTTCACCTGACACTCGGGGAACCTCTCAAGTCGCTTTGCCCCCCATCCGGCGGGTAATAGTGTCAAAGGGACTGTCCCTCTGACACCCGCGCCTGCCCACTGAACTCAAAGTTAGTGTCAAGGGGACTGTCCCCGTGACACACCCGTGACACACAGGGACCCCGCACCACCTGGCAGTTGGCTGTGATGCGGGGTCCCTTTTTGAAACCCTGGAGGTGTCAAGGGGACTGTCCCCTTGACACCTGAGAGAGACGCTCCCCCCTCTAAACATACTTATAATTCACAGTTTGGCGCCTCAGGCCGTTGAGAAAGCGGAGAGTCTCTTCCCGGCGCTTGACGGCAATTCGTTTCGCCAGCCTGGTCTGAATCTTGCCGGGGAGGGCATCAGCAAAAGTTCTGGCCCGCTCCAGCGCTTCCTCCGGGGTTGCCGCCCATTCGTCCAGGCCCACGATACTGAACAGGCGCAGAATGCCGATGTTTCCCAGGAAATCGAGAATGTCCGAATCCCGCAAGAGGATTGCTTCGATAGAACGGCCCGGTTCAGAATAAAACATGTGGCTTTCAATCGCATCCAGCACCAAGGGCAGCTTGCCGGTGTGATACTGCAGTTCGTTCAGGAGGCTGCTGGCCACACCCTTGGAGCGCAGGGTGTGATCCATATTCGGCAGGGAGTACCCCGCATAAGAACCTGTGTCGTGCAGCATGGCGGCAAGAAACATTATCTCATCATCATAGACATAGGTCCCCGCAATTTCAGGCACCATATGATATACCCGCTGGCAATGGTTAAGGCCCCATGCCGGGTGCTGACCGACTTTCTGAATAAACTTTGCGACTTCACTGCGATAATCCATCAAAAAACCTCCTAATGTTCCGCCTGCAGGGCATGGGTTTGTTTCTCTAATTACACCCTGCCAGGCAAAATACCTTCCAAAAAATTACAAAAGTTTATGACAAAATTTGCATGGCGAAGATGAGCAAATTCCTGGGCATTGTGTGAAACTAAGTGTGTGGTTGTGCGTATTACCCGGTGAGTTGAAACCGATGAGAAAGGACGAAAGATTATGAGCAGAAGACTGTATCGCTCAGGTAAAGACAAAATGCTGGGAGGGGTTGCGGGCGGTCTGGCCGACTACTTTGAAGTCGATGTGACGCTGGTAAGATTGATAGTGCTTGTTACCGTGTTTGCTGGAGGTCTGGGCCTGTTTGCTTACCTTGTAGCATGGATTATTATTCCCCTAAACCCGGAGCACGCCGCTTTTGCCGGAACCCGCAGGGATTTCAGCAGCCCAAACGAGACGCATGAGGTGATGGTGGATGACGAGGACAGATTAAGACGTAAGGAGAAGCACCGGCAGCTGGCTGGAATTATTCTGATAGGCTTGGGTGTTATGTTCTTTTTGGACCGCATCTTTCCCTGGTTCAGTTGGGACCGGATGTGGCCCCTGGTGTTGATTTTTATTGGAGTTCTGATAATGGTACGGGGAAACAGTGGGGGTGATAAAGGGTGAAATTCACGTTTCGCACCATCAGCAATGGCCTGTTCCTGATTTTCCTGGGAGTTGTGTTCCTGCTCTTCAACTATGGTGTTTTAAACTGGAACTTTTTTAGCTCCTTTGTTAACTTCTGGCCGGTGGTGCTGATTGTAATCGGTCTGGGACTGATTTTGAACCGCAGGATTCCCATCAGCTTTGCCTTTTTGGTATTGGGATTGGTGATGCTGGGGATGAGCATCTTCCTCCCGTCGGTGTCACGCCCGTACTTTTTTACCCCGCCCTTTTATGGCTCATACAGGGCGGTGACGCGAAGTATCGATTACAGCCTGGCCCAGGGGGCAAAGAGCGGTTCGGTATCCATCGCCGGCGGGGGAGCTGAGATCAGTCTGGGAGCCACCGGCCAGGGATTTGCCCAGGGAAGCGTCACTTCCAATAACGGGGAACCTGCCATTCGTTATGAAAGCGCTCCAGCCAGACTGTCTGTGGCCTTGGCAAAGTCAGGAAGATTTAATCCCAACAAACCCGATGTGCTGGATTTAAAGCTGACAGACAAAATACCCCTGGATCTGAATATTAACGCAGGGGCAGTGTCAGCCAAAATGGATTTCAGCAAGATAAAGCTGAACAAGCTGGAACTGCAGCTTGGGGCAGCCGATGTCAGAATGATTTTCGGGGAGACCGGGATGCAGACCAAAGGCACTGTTAAGAGCGGCGCATCCAGCATCGTCCTCGTGGTCCCGAAAGATGTGGGCCTCAGGATTAATTTCACCGGCGCCCTGGCCAACATTGATTTTCAGGGAAGGTCACTGAGCAAGAGCGGCAATACCTACACATCTGCCAACTTTGATACCGCAGCCAGCAAGGTGGACCTCGACATGTCGGTAGCGGTGAGCAGCGTCAAGGTGCAAGAACCCTAAGCCTGAGTGAACTCGTTTAGCTTCCGCTAAACATCGGGGCTTCGGTGGGGGACTCTACCCCCACCGAAGCAGAATACGGCGTAACCACTCCCACTTATAGAAGTGGGAGTCTCAGACGAGGATGAAAAAAGGAGCCGCAGCGTACCTCTGAAAGGTAAGCTGCGGCTCCTTTTAAATGTCAAGCTTACAAGCTCTTTGCGTCCTCCGGCGGCGCCGTCAGCGGCACATCGCTTTTTTCAACTGCCGGGTCCGGGCGTTTTTCCAGCTGCAGGATGATGACGCCGGCGAAGATGAGGGAGGCGCCGATGCTCTGGGACATGGTCAGGTGGTCGCCCAGAATCAGAAAGGCCAGGATGATTGTAAATACCGGCTCGAAAGTGCTGATAATTGCGGCGCGGCTGGCCCCGATATGTTTGATGCCGCTCAGGTAGGTAATGATGGGGATGATTGTAGAGACAACGCCGATGACAGAGGCGATTCCCAGCAAGGGCAGATTAATGCTCATCAGCTCGTGCTTGGGGACAATCAGCGCAAAGAAAACAGCCATGGAACTCACCGCATAGGTGGATACCACCAGGGGCGGGGTATTCGCGGTGGTTTTTTGGCCGTAGATGTTGAACACAGAGTAGGCCAGAGCGGCCTGCAGCCCAAACAGAACGCCCTTCCAGGGTACCTGGCCAAGCGGAGTTTGCAGCAGGTTCGTGACCAAAAAAGAGCCCGCAAAAGTCATAGCGATAATCAGCCAGCGGAGAGGGGAGAGTTTTTCCCGGAAAACCAGCCGGGAGAGGATAGTCACAAGGACGGGGTAGGTGTAAAGCAGGATGCTGACAAGAGAAGCGTCCAGATAGGTCAAGGCGTTGAAAAAGCCGATGGAGGCAAGGCCGTAGCCGATTATGCCCTGCAGCACGAAGTGTGCCAGGTCGGTTAGACTTACTTTGATTTGGCGTCCCACCAGAAAAGGTACGGTCAGCCAGAGAGCCCCGGCAGCCACGATAAAGCGCCATGCCAAGAGGTTCAGAGGTGTGGCGCCAAGGGAATAGGCAAATTTGCCGAAGATGGGAAGCAAGGCAAAGCAAAAGGCGGACACAAACACAAGAATAAAACCTTTTGTGCTTTTAGGCATGGAGTCACCAACTTTCTCAGGCCAAAAAAATAAGGCACTTAGAAATTATAGCACAAAATCTCCAGTAAGTATTCAGAACTCAGACCTGCATGCCCTTTAACGGCACCACTGATGAATGAAACAGGCCGGTAAGCTCAAGGGTGAATTTTCTTTCTGCGCAGAGAAGCATTACGGAGGAGCCGTTAGCATGCTCGGTGAGCGACCGAACGGGAGCACGAATGCTCGCTTCCTTATCCCCACGAAATTTTTGGGATTGTTTTTCAGGATGAAATTTCGTGGGGGCCCCATTATGCATGCTGGCTACGTTTGCGGCCAGGGGTCCCACTACTTTCATGTTGCTTAAGATTAGTGGGAAGGTCAATGAGGAAGCGAGCCGAAAAGCATGCTAGGCGACGTAGTCTGCTGAACGGAGCAGAAAGAAAATTCGACCCGGGCAGACCCAAAAAGGCTTGTTTCAGGGCAGAAGTCAGAATGATCCAAGCTTTTGGTTCCAGCAACTTGACTGTCTTGCATAACAAATCGTTATAATTCAGTGCCCCAGCCATTCTGAATTCTGAGATCTGCCCTGAAACACTACTAGAAATGGGCCCACCAAGATTCGGCAGGATTCGCTAGGACGGATAGAACCGTCCCCTTTATCCTATCAGCCCCAGCCATTCTGAATTCTGAGTTCTGAGTTCTGGCTTCTGAATGCGCGGCAGGAGAAAAGTAAAACTTCACGAATTACATGTAGTTAGACTAATAAAAAGGACTGAGAGTGAAGATGGCAAACAGGACGAATTTGTGTGGAGATTTTGGAGCCGATTTGATGCTGTCGGGGGTTGTGCCGGTTCCAAAGCTGCTGTTGTATAATTATGCTCTCTTGGGTCTGCAGGAGGACGAGGTTATCTTAATCCTGCAGTTGATCAGCCTGAGGCATGAGAATCCTTACCCTGCGCCCGCCGAATTGGCGGAACTGATGGGCGTAAGCAGTGAACGGGTGGAGAACATGCTGGGGCGTTTGATTGAAGGCAAAATCATTTCGATTGAAAAGATATTCTTGCCCCAGGACAGGCAGCTTGTGCCTGCCTATGCTTTTAGCGGCTTGATGGAAAAGCTGTCGGAAATCTGGGCTGTAGGCAAGGCCAGGAACCTGGAAGAACGAAAAAAAGCCATCAAGGACAAGAGCTCTTTGAGCGGAAAGCTGAGCAACGAGACACGGGTACTGGTCAAGGCCTTTGAACAGGAGTTCGGACGCGCCCTGAGCGAAATTGAGTGTACCAACATCATCGAATGGCATGAAGGATGCGGGTTTTCCCAGGAGATCATCCTGGAAGCGCTAAAACGGGCTGTGCTGAACCATACCTCTAATTGGCGCTATATCAATTCCATCCTGCGCGAATGGGACAAGAAGAACATCAGGACCCTGCAAGCGGTAATTGAGGACGATAAGAGGTTTCAGGAGCAGCACCAGCGTCAGGACCGGCCTCGAAACGGCAAGAACCAAGGCGCGGGAAAGGTCGCTCCCAAGGATAAGTACAAGGACTTCTATCTATGAGGTGAACCATGCAGTCAGTCAAGGATATTTTAGCCAAATACAACTTAAAGCCGGGTGCGCCTGCCGCGGCGCCGCAGGCAGGGGGAGAAACAGCTCATTGTCCCCTTTGTCAGGACAGGGGAATCATCCTGGAGGGGGATGTAGCCCGTCCCTGCCAGTGCATGCAGCAGAAAGCCCTGCGCAACAAATTCAAACATGCCGGGATTTCAGTGGAAATGATGCAGCAGACCTTCGCTAACTTCCGCTTTGACTACTACTCCCCTTTGCTGGTAGACCCGGTCAGAAACCGCTCCTACCTCGAGCATGCCCAGAGAGCGCTGCAAGCTGCCAGAGATTTTGTGGCTGAATATGTGGCCCGGGGGGAGGCGCCTGGCCTGATGTTTATGGGTCCGGTGGGCTCAGGCAAGACCTTTCTGGCCTGCGCTGTAGCCAACGCTTTAACGGAGCAGGACAAGCAGATCCTATTCCTGGTGGTACCGGATCTTTTGGATGAACTGAGGGCCACCTTTGGCAAAAAGTACCCGGAAAACACCGAACAGGACCTGCTGGATGCGGCCCGGAGCGTACCTGTGCTCATTCTGGATGACCTGGGGGCCCACAACTACACCGAGTGGACCAGAAACAGGATATTTTCCATCATTAATTACCGGATGAACCACAGTCTGCCTACGGTGATCACAACGAACCTGGATATCAATGAGCTGGATTCCTATCTGGGCGAGCGCACCACATCCCGTCTGCTGCAGATGTGCCGCGGCTTCAAACTCTACGTAAGCCACGATATAAGAATGCTCAAATACCAGGAACGCGAACAAGGCGTAGGCCGTTGAAAAACTTCGTCTAGCTTTGTCGCCTTTGCCGCCGCCATCCTCAACGTACATCTCAGTACGCCTCCGGTGTCGGCGGCAAAGGCTTCGCGCTATACTCGTTTTTGAACGGCCGTTGCTTACGGGCAAAAACGGTCGTTAGTAGATGCGGTTTTGGGGGATACTGAAGGCAGATTGGAGGTGCGCGATGCGCAGGACAAAAATAATCTGCACTCTCGGGCCGGCAAGCCGCTCGAGGGAGACTCTGGTGGAGCTGATAGAGGCGGGAATGGACATTGCCCGCATCAATATGTCGCACGGGCTGTATGAGGAACATGGTGAAACGATTGAACTGGTCAGGGAACTGGCGGCCCAAACCGGCAGGCGGGTGGAAATTTTGGGGGACCTGCAGGGCCCCAAAATCCGGCTGGGGGAAGTTGCGGGAACGCCCCGCCTGGAGAGGGGCCAGAAGTTTGTCTTGAGCGTTGAGCCTCACAAAGGCGACGCGGACGGGGCCAGCGTGGATTATGCGGGGTTCTGCCAGGACGTACTGCCCGGAGGAAAAATCTATATCAACGACGGACTCATTGAATTAAAGGTTATCGCAGTAAAGGACAAAGAGGTAAGGACAGAGGTCATAAGCGGTGGGGAAATCAAGTCCCACAAAGGGGTCAACCTACCCGGCGCCAAGCTGAACCTGCCCGCTTTTACCGCCAAGGACCGGCGGGATCTTGGTTTCCTGACAAGCAAAGGGGTTGACTATATCGCCTGTTCTTTCATCCGCAGGGCAGAAAACATTTTGGATATAAAAGAGGCTATCACGGAGTCCGGTGCAGACACTCCGCTCATAGCGAAGCTGGAAACCGGAGAAGGGGTCTCCAATTCGCGTCAGATTATGGAAGCGGCTGCAGGCATCATGATAGCCAGGGGTGATATGGCGGTGGAACTGCCTTTCGAAGAAATCCCCCTGATACAGCAGATATTGCTTGATTTGGGCAGGGAGATGGACAAACCGGTAATCGTGGCTACCCAAATGCTGGAGTCAATGCTGGAAAACCCCACCCCCACCCGGGCGGAAATGACCGATGTCTCCAATGCGGTCAGGTACGGGGCATGGGCGGTAATGCTCTCGGCCGAAACAGCTGCCGGCAGGCACCCGGTGGAAGCAGTTAAGGTGATGGCGCGTTTGGCGGCAAAAACAGAAGCCGCCCTGGCGGACGGCAAGATTGATCTGGAAGACCTTGATTTATGAGGCGGCTGGCTGCAGGCCGCTTTTTTGTTTTTTCTCGAGCTCCTGCTTCAGGACAGAGGCGCTTACGCCTGAGAGGAGCCAGAAAACGATTGATACGCCGATGGTGGAATCATTGAACATGCCCTGAATCAGGTAGCCGCACCAGAGAGCCAGAGAGCCGGCCAGGAAGACCCCGGTTTCACCCCTTATGCCGTGCCTGAGGAGCTTAATATTCAGCCAGGCATGGCGCAGGAGAAGGGCCAGGAAGGCGAGCAGGGCCAGAACGCCGGAACCGAAGGCGATGTCAAGATAGGTGTTGTGGGGCTTGTCTACGATGATGTTTGGGTCATACAAACCGGAGTTTTTGTATGGGTCGTCCTGGGGGAAGTAATAGGGCAGGTTGTCAAGGCCGTAACCAAGTATAGGGCGCTTCTCAACCAGTTCAATCGTCTTGCGCCAGATGTAAGTCCTGCCTGTCCCGGCAGACCACCCGGCGGGCGGCAGGTTAAAATCATCCTGGCCGCCGGTCTGAGCCGGGGGGGGAGATGCGTTCTGGCCCTGGGAAGCTGCGGGATTGTTGTTCTGGGCCTGACTGGACGTATTCAAAATGCCTGGAGCAGTTTTGGTGAAAAAGCCCATACTTTTGTTCCATACCGCGGGGTTATGCTGGACCTGAATGAACAAGACCAGGGCGAAGGCGAGTAAGGCAGCCGCGCCTGTAAGGGCGCCCATTTTCCGGTCCGGCCCCAGGAGCAGCAAAACCACGACAATGGGCAGCGCGGCGACAATGGTGAAAAAGCCGCTGGTGGCCAGGGAAGCGGGCACGATGGAAAAAGCGATGACAGCAAAGACCAAGTCAATGATTCTTTGTCTTAGAGGCCGGGCCAGAACCGCCCTGGCTAAAAACATAACTGTCATCATGCCGCCAAAGCCGCTGGCAAAGTCCGGATTCCCGAAGGTGCTGTTAATATAGGAACCGGCGGAAAGCCCGTTGGGAGAAAAACCTGACGGCAGAAACAAGGTGAGAATCAACGGGGACTTTAAAATGTTGTTGCCGTAGAAGTACAGCTGAATCAGTACGGCGTTTACGGCTGTTAAAGCATATAGAATATAGGTAAACCAGCGGGTTTTCTGAATAGGATAGGCGATGCTTGCGGCAATGAAGAATACCAGCAGGTAGCTAAGCTGGGTCAAGGTCCCCTCATGCCGGTCCCAGTGGCCAACGAGTGACAAGGTAATGTTATGGGCGAAAATACCCGAGAGAAGGACCAGGGCGAACATCACTACGGCCGGAAGGGCAGCATAATCCCGCGGTATGGTGTAATTCTGCTTCAACATTTTATAAACAAAGCCGGCCAGCAGCAGGGCCGTGCCTACCAACAGCCAGACGAACTTATAGTACGAAGCAAATTCATACTTTGTGCCGCTGTCCAGGATGGAAGCTGAGATGGTGGGGCCGGCATGATTTATGGGCGTCAGGTGGTTTTGAAGGGGCACAATAATTAGTATGAATAACAGGATTATCAATAGCAGCCAGTCTGCTGTATTGCCCGTCTGGGCGGGCAACGCGGCGGCGCCTGATTCCTTTTTTGGTTTGCCTGCGGTGACGCTGTTTTTGTTTTTACCCATTTTAAAGTCTCCTTAACTATTTGCCCTGCAGTTTAGTTTTGATTTCGGCCAACATGGGCTGAGCAAGCTGCAAAAATTTGGGGTCGTTGGTCACCTGATTTAGCCGCAGCAAATACTTTTTTGCCTCAGCATATTTGCCCTCAGTAAACAGTACCTGCCCATATTGAATCAGAAAAGTGGGGTTGTTGACCACGAATGGACGCTGGGCCTCGGTCCTGGCAAAAAAGTAGTCAGCCCTGGCAAAATCACCCAGGCCTGCCAGGGAAATGCCATAGTCCCATAATAAGATATAGCTGGTGGGTTGTTGGTCCAGCAGTTGGCGAATTGTTGGTTCGGCGCCTCTGGGATTTCCCTGATCCAGCATGGAACCGGCAGTCTGAAAAAGGCTGTAGTCCTGGTTAAACCTTCTGTCCTGCTGAGCCCCAAGTCCCAGGGCGAACAGGGCATAGATTAGAGTGGAAGCGAGCAGAACGAGAAAAACCAGGTTGGTCTTAGGCATTTTTAAAATGTTCATGGCCAGTTCTCCATTTTTAAAATTTATCACCTGTAACTTCGCTTAAAACCTGCGGTTTCCTGCCAAATTTCATTACATACTTATTTTCGTTTTAACTTGT
>JAJZPO010000136.1 GCA_021811155.1 Bacillota bacterium
ATCATGGTCCAGTCCTTCCCCGGTGCCCGGCCCTGTCGCAATTTGTTCATTATACAGGCGGTGCGGGGGTATATCATCTTGCCGGTTGATACCCTCCCTGACCCCAAACAGCCTTTCCAGGTTCCAAATCCGCTCACCGGCGGCCTCCAGTTCCTTAATGCTGATATCCCATCCGGTAGCCGCAGCAACCATCTGCTGAAAATGCTTTGGTTTAAGGGGTTTGATAGAAATACCTTCCAGTTTACACAGACCCAGGGAGTCTACCACACAGTGCCAGTTTTCATGCCAAATCATCAGACGGGCTTTAGTATCGTACTGGGCCCAGTATTGGGGAGTAATATCAATTCCAACCTCTGTTTTTATATCCTGCCGGTACAATTCAGGAGCCACTTCATACAAAGACAGACCTTTGAGGTGGTCACCGCCCCTTGGTGATACGGCAAAAGACAAAGCCATGCCTTTGGTGCCCCGCACATCGACGGCCGGGTAATCCATGCCTTTGCTATGTACAACAAATTCCTCACCGCCTAATTTCCGGGCCGCCTGCAGCGCCCCCTCGGCAAGAACATCGCCAATCCCCTGACGCAGGGCAATTTTGCGAATTGTCTCAATTAAGGACCGGTAATCCCCCCATTCAAGTTGAGCCCCATCAAAATCTCCAGATTTAATAATGCCCCGCTGATAAGCTTCCATAGCCCAGGCAATGGCATTGCCGGTGGAGATAGTATCCAGACCCAAACGATTGCACAAAGTGTTAGCATTCAGGATAGACGGAAGATTGTCATTCCCGCACTTGGCCCCAAGAGCGGAGATGGTTTCATACTCCGGCCCTTCACCTGAAGTACCCGCGTATTCGCCTTCCTCAACCTTGTAATAACGGCTGCAGCCAACCGGGCAATTAAAGCAGCCTTTGTGTTTGGTGACATGTTCCTTCAGCAATACCTCCCCGGTAAGGTTATCGGCTTTTTCAAAAGTTGAGGCTTGAAAATTCCGGGTAGGTAAAAATCCCAGCTGCTGAGCCAATCCCGTAAGAGCAGTAGTCCCAAACGTAGTTGCGACCTCATACAAGGGGTCTTGTTGAATATCAACCACACTTTGCTGGACAATCCGCAAAAATTTCTCCGGTTCCGCTACAGCCATACCCCTGTTCCCTTTGACGGCAATGGCCTTCAGATTCTTGGAACCCATCACTGCACCCATTCCTGTACGGGCCGCCGCCCTTGCCAGATTGCAGATAATGGCAGCAAACCTAACCTGATTTTCTCCGCCGGGCCCGATACAGACTACCTGGGCACTCGGTTGAGCCAGCTGGTTTCTAATCAGTTCATCTGTTTCCCAGGTGTCTTTTCCCCATAGATGGCGGGCATCCCGCAGTTCCACCCGGTCATCATTGATCCACAAATAAACAGGATGTTCCGCCTTGCCCGTGATTACGATATGGTCATAGCCCGCGTTTTTTAATTCCGGGCCCCAGTGCCCACCGCAGTTGGAATCTCCGAAGACACCGGTCAAAGGGGATTTGCTGGTCACTGTGAACCTTCCGGAACAAGGCGCCAAGCTGCCCCCTAACGGCCCCACCCCAAAAATCAGGGGATTAGCCGGGCTCAACGGGTCAACCCCTGGTTCAATCATGTCAAATAACAATTTGGCATTGATGCCCGCCTGTCCCAAATACTGTCTGGCCAGATTCGGATCAAGCGGCTCAGTACAAATCTCCCCGCTCGTCAGATTAACCCGGAGAATACGTCCCGCCCAGCCGTACCATTGTTTATTCATGGCCTTCAACCCCCTCTGCTGTCAGCGCTCCAAACAAGCATGTCGATACACACAACGGAATCCCGGAGTCTATTTTGTCAGGATGCTCCTTACCGCAAAACTGGTCCAGACAAGTCTGGTTAAACACAGGCAGGTCTTTACCCTGATCCTCCGATTTCCATATACTAATCCCGGCCATCCTGGGATTGGTAAAGCCGTCCGGCTTCCAGGAACAAGCCATCTCACATCTCCGGCATCCCCGGCATTTTTCAGGATGTACTGTAATTCTCGGTTTCGTTTGCATAATAATCCTCCCTTTTTTGACCGCCTTTATATTAAACCAAGCCTGCCCTGTTTAAAGCATCGGCTATTTTTTGGGTTAGAATTGTTGCCCCGACAATCCCTGCTCCACAGGTGATAGCTGAGGAAATAACTGCTACATTGACCGGAAGTTTAAGCACGATATGTAAACCATAGCCTACGAAAATATTGCCTACAACATTAGTCACCATCTGAGCCAAAAAGTGATGGCTCCACTTTTGCATAGATAGTTTCCGTGCAACAAGGGAGTATGCCAGGGAACTGAAGAAGTTAGCCGGAATGAAAAAGAGGGCAACCGGGGATAAACCTGTAGCCATAGCAATCAGGGCCTGAGTTTCACCCATGATGATACCTGCCGGTTGGCGGAAGATTAAGGTAATCAGTCCGGTTAAAGTAGCCCAGGTAATCCCTCCAAGGATAATCAGGGGAGTCCAGATAGCAGAATCAATCCGTATAGATACTTGCTGGAGAAGCATTGAAACAACACCTAGAATAATTGCGCCTACAAGGGCTTTAGTATCTGTCCGCCATAATCTGGTATCTACCTCGTTTAACACCTGTTCTGAATTCAAACTCATAATTAATCAGCCTCCTAAAAGTTTTTTGATAAAATTATTGGAAATATTTCAAAGCCCCAAGGGCTTGATTTTCAAATACACTTCCCAGGATGCAGCGATTCCCATCAGCACAATGGCCACTGTTTCAACCGAACGGAGATTAAGGTCATGTAGGAAGGTGCGCTGAGGATGTCTGCCAAAGCCGCGAAGTTCCATAGCCAAGGCAGTCTCCCCGGCCCGCCGGAAAGAGCGGTAAAGAAACGGCATTGCTACCGGCAAAAGCCCTTTTAACTTCTGTATCCCACTATCGAGAGCCAATCCACGGGCCCCCTGGCTTTCGTAGATAGCACCCAGTTCCCGCTCCATCAGTGGCAAAAAGCGCAAGGCCAGCCCTGCCAGCATCGCAAAACGGTACGGTATTCTGCATTTAACCAGCAGCAAAGTCAAGTCGGAAGGCGGCGTCCAGGACAGGAACTGCATGGCAGCCATCATCACCACAGTTATTCTCAGGGCACCAGTAAAAGCCATGGGCAGAGCTGTACTGTAAACCCGCAGCGGACCTAACTGGAAGATAATATGGCCGTCGTGGTTAAAAATCAGCTGAATTACTACCATTTGTACTGTTATTATGACTAGCACCAATGAGGAATGATAAAAGGTTCTGGCCGGTATGCCCGCAGCCAGGGAAACTGCCGGTATTGCCACCGCCAGGACAAGAAGTACTTGCCACCGGGGGTTAGCAAAAGCTATGGTAATAAGCAGTATCAGCCAGGCCAGTTTTGTCCTGGGGTCAAGGTGGTCCATCCAGGTTCCCCGGGGACGGTATGCTTCAAATAGAGCCATTTTTATCCCTCCTTCTAAAATCAAGGCCTATTCGTTTTAACGCTTCAAGATGGTTGGCCAGTTTCGAGGTCTGCAGATCCAGATGAATCTTCTGCCGGTTCATGGCAACTACCCGGTGCGCGTAGCGGGCTGCTAGTTTTAGGTCGTGTGTTACCAGCAGCACAGCTCCTCCACCTAAGGCCACCCTGGAGAGGAGTTCCATTATCCAGGCAGCCTGCCACTGATCCAATCCCGCAGTAGGTTCATCGGCAACTACCAGTTCCGGTTCAACCGCCAGGATGGATGATAAGGCCAGCAACTGCCGTTGCCCGCGGCTGAGTCTATGGGGATGAACCTTACTAAATGAAATCAGCCCGGTGTCCTTTAGTACCTCTTCAACCCTTTTCTCTACCTGATCTTCAGGCAGCTTGCGCAGTTTAAGCCCAAAAGCCACTTCTTCCTCTACAGTTCCGGCAAATATCTGATAATCCGGGTTCTGAAACAAAAATCCTACATTCCGGCGCAACAAACCCAAATCGGCATTGCGGATGTCATTTCCCAAGAACCTGACTATGCCTGTAGATGGACGAATCAAGGCGTTAAAATGCTTAGCTACTGTTGACTTTCCGGAACCGTTAAGTCCCATCAGGGCCAGCATTTCCCCCCGGCGCACCTGCAAGGAAATATTCCGGCAGCCGACCTCCCCGTTTGGGTAAATAAAAGTACAATCATCCAGAGAAGCTATTACGTTTTCCTCACCGGCTAAGGCTATTGCCTTCACCAAGGTTGGCTGGGAGCGGGTGGACTTATTTCGTTCAATAGACAATTCATCCGGCGGTAGTGTTGAATCACTTACTATTCGGCCATCATCCATAGAAATATAGCGGGTTGCATAAGACGCTAACTCTTCAGGACGATCAGCTACCACAACTATGGTTATTTTTTCTATGCGATTACGACTACCGAGTCTGGTCCAGATATCCTGTCTACCGGCAGGATCCAGCTCGGCTGCAGGTTGATCAAGGACTAACAGCTTCGGCAGCAAAGCCAACACACCCGCTAAAACTGCTCTTTGCGCTTCCCCTCCGGAGAGGGAATCAGTACTGCGCTCCTCAAAGCCTTGCAAACCGGTAAAATCCATGGCTGCTTTGACCCGTTCAACCACACTCTGCCGGGATATACCAAGATTGCATGGCCCAAAGGCCACATCCTCGCCAACATTTGTACTAAAAAGCTGGTTTTGCGGCTCCTGCATCATATACCCCACTACACCGGCCATTTGAGGCAAAGGGGTTTGGTTCAAAGGGGTCCCGCAAATTTTCACATACCCCTCCAGAGAAGCCGAAAAAAAATGCGGCACAGCCCCCGTCAGACAATGGCAGAGTATGGTTTTCCCAGCACCCACCGGACCGGTAATCACAACAAATTCCCCTTGTTCCACAGTTAAGTCAATATCCTGTAGAACAGGCTTATCACAGCCTGGGAATATAAGCTTTTCAATTAGGGCTTCCACCAAAGGTGGCATTCAGTACCCCTCCTTTATTTTCATACTTCTAATCCGTTATTACCGGGCCGGTCAAAAACGACTTGACCCAGAGGTGGGAAAATTGCATGCTCCCCCCGCACAAAAACAAAAAGTTCCAGCCTTTGTTATACTAAGGCTGGAACTTTTCCATCGTTCCAGTGTAATTGTGCCTAATCTCCTATTCCACGTAGGATCAGCAGATGTATATTCAGGCAGGTCTCCTGACTCAGGGTCATCACCTTGATACCTCCTTCCCCTCTTAGAGAGTGGCATGGCATCTGGCTAACCTTCACAGTGGCGGGTCCGTCCGGGATTCACACCCGGTTCCCTATTCTCCCTTGCGGGCACCTGAAACATATCAATGTTTGATTTTAAGGTTATTCTATTGGCAAAACGAATTTGTGTCAAGGTATTTAGATC
>JAJZPO010000036.1 GCA_021811155.1 Bacillota bacterium
CGCAAGCCCAATAGAGGGTCGAGTCTAGCGCGGTCCTAGTCCTAGAGAGGCTGAGACTGAACATGCATGTCTCAGCCTCGGCAGGGAAATGCGCGCGCTGAGGAAAAACGAAGCGCGCATTTCTTGTGCCTGTTTGGAGCAGTAAGGGCAAAAAATTGCAGGAATAAACGGGATAAGTATGTAATATACTGTTTGGGACTGGCATGGTATTGTGTGCTAGAAAAGAGATTGCACCACCTTTTCATTTGTGATAGAATTGGAAAGTCAGGAAGGGAGTTGAAACCGGTTGGATTTCTTGTCTGATTTAGCCGGGTTGCGACTGTTGGATATCATTATGGTCCCGGTGCAGTTTATAATACTTTTCTATACACTTTACTATTTCGTGCTATCGATTTTTGGGCTGTTCCGTAAGAAAGAGACGAAGGAATTTAAGCCTCAAATGACTTTTTCCCTGGTGGTTGCCGCTCATAACGAACACGCGGTGATTGGGCCTTTGGTGGACAACTTGTTGAACCTTGATTATCCGCGCTCTCTGTATGATGTTTTTGTGGTTGCCGACAATTGCGATGATGATACAGCAGCGATTGCCAGGCGTCATGGAGCCCTGGTACACCAACGTTTCAACAACACAAGGCGAGGCAAAGGCTTTGCTCTGGAATGGATGTTTGACCGACTGTTCAAGATGGACAAGAAGTATGATGCAGTGGTCATCTTCGATGCCGATAATCTGGTAAAAGAAAATTTCCTCACGGAAATGAACAATAAATTGTGCCAGGGTCACAGGATCATCCAGTGCTATCTGGATTCGAAGAATCCTTTTGACACCTGGGTCACCAATACTTTTTCCATTGCTTTCTGGCTTACCAACCGTCTTTTGCAGTTGGCCCGGTACAATGCCGGGTTGTCCAATGTATTGGGCGGGACCGGCATGTGCATAGCCACCGATGTGCTGCAGAAATATGGCTGGGGCGCTCACTCCCTGACCGAAGACCTGGAATTCAGCATGAAGGCCTTGGTTCACGGCGTGAAGACCTCCTGGGCACATGAAGCAGTAGTATATGATGAGAAACCGTTAACTTTTGTGCAGTCATGGCGCCAGCGGAAGCGCTGGGCGCAAGGCCAGGTTGATGTAGCGGGACGTTATTTCTTCGTTCTTTTGGCCAAGGGAATCCGGGAAGGAAAATGGACCTATATCGACGCCGCCATCCATTTGTTTCAACCGGCCTTGGTTATGCTCGCAACCATGTTTATGTTAATCAATTTGATTCCTTACGTTCAGCCTCAATACACCCAGGTTTATCAGGCAATCATGCCCTTTACCGGCTGGCAGATTCTGCAGGCTATTCAGTACCTTTACCCGGTAGTAGCCCTTGCCTTAGACGGTTTGCCCTGGCGGGCATATGTCGGACTTATTCTTTACCCTGTATTTATTTACAGCTGGATTCCAATTGTTTTCCTTGGGTTTATCCACCGGAAGGATAAGAATTGGTCTCATACAATACACACCAGAGGGCTGAGCTATCAGGAAGTAGTTAAACAGAAAAAAATATCAACAAACTAAGAGGAAAGCAAGTCTTTCCTCTTTATATATATTGCCATTTATCTGTCTGTTGATGCTTGTCGGGTAAGCAGCAAAAACGCCGGCAATCGTAACAGCATATTTTGCTAGGGGATGGAAATACATGGAGGAAATAATGGGTAAATTAATCTGTTGACAAAATTTATTTAATTGAGATATTATGATACTGCTTATGGACTCTCTATATTATTTTCGTAAGCTAAAGAGCCAGGGCCAGGGAGGTTTTGTGCTGCCTCAAGGGCTTTTTTTGTTTGAGATTAGACAGCACGCTGGAGGGAAGGTGAAGAGATGAACCATTTTGTTATGGACGCTTTTAACGGCTATCGTTCGCGTTTGGATGACATTACTTTGGTCCATGAATTTCTG
Source organism: Bacillota bacterium (assembly GCA_021811155.1). GTDB lineage: Bacteria > Bacillota > Desulfitobacteriia > Desulfitobacteriales > JAJXUE01 > JAJZPO01. Next base: position 1,946 of record JAJZPO010000036.1, read on the forward strand.
GAAGAACTGCCTTTGAAATTGGGTTTGAAACCGGCAATGCCCCCGTTTATTCTGCCGTACTATGACGGGGTTGTGCCGGAAGACTGCGGTATAAGCGCCTTTGTCTTTTTCGTAGGCGGTCACTTTACGATTCACACTTTTTCTTTTCGGGAAGCCTATTTTGTCGACCTGGTTGCGCCGCAAGGATTTGACGCAGTCAAACTGGAGAGTACCATTCGGGAGACTTTCCCGGCAGAGAGAGTTGTCTCGTATTTGTTGGAAAGAGAAAAGAAAGAAAGTTATCCGCAGAAGATCGAAATCAACAAGGATTTGGATTTCGGTCCCCATCTATTTCTTGACTTCAGTGATTACACAGGGCCTGCCAGCATGGATGACCTTTTCAGCCTGTTTGATACGATGCCCTTTAAAATCGGAATGACCCCGATTATGCGCCCTTATGTCGTAAAAAATACTCTGGGAAACGAAAAGGTCACTTCGATACTGACGATGATAGCAGAAAGCCATATTAGTCTGCATTATTTTGAAGAATCAAAGCGGGCGTACCTGGATTTGTTTTCCTGCCGTTTCTTCGACTATAATGAGGTGATCGGAAAGTTGAAGCAAGTTTTCAACGGAATCGTCACCAATGAGACCCTGATTTCACGCGGCAGCAAGTATCACCAGTTCAAGAAGGTAGCTGCATCTCAGTCTGGTCACCGTGAGTCCTGGCTCGATAACGTATACAAGCGGTAGGCTTGTCCAATGCCTTAGATGTACCTGATAAACCAGGGGCCGACCCGGAAGTACACGGGTCGGCCCCTGGTTGCCGTATTAAAGTGACGTTAAAGAAAGAAAATAAATTCAAAAACAGTACGATTCAATGAAAAATATATGTTGTTGCTGAACTGCCGCGTGATCTTTGGTAAAATGATTATTAGTCTGTTGGAAACTTTAGCCCGGACTTTCTGGGGCACAGCCATGTCTGAGGTACTATAATAACTATCAAGGAGGGTAAATCATATTATGGAACTATGGTACACTGAAAAACAAACCCCCGCTCATGGCATTACCAGTAAGGTTAGCGAGACCTTACATACAGAGAAGACTGAGTTTCAGGACCTGGCGGTTATTGATACTGTTCAGTTTGGGCGTATGCTGGTCCTGGACGGCATGGTCATGACGACTATCAAAGACGAATTTGTCTACCACGAAATGATTTCTCATGTTGCCCTGAACACCCACCCCAACCCGGAAAATGTTCTGGTCATCGGGGGCGGCGACGGGGGAGCGATTCGGGAAATAGTAAAACACTCCAAAGTGAAAAAGGCTGTTTTGGTAGAGATCGATTCGAGGGTCATAGAATTGTCTAAGCAGTATCTGCCCGAAATTGCCGCAGCGCTTAGCGGCAATCCCAAGGTGGAAGTGAAAGTAGAAGATGGAATCAGGTTCATTGCGGAGGCTAAAAACCAGTTTGACGTAATTATTGTGGATTCAACCGAACCTGTTGGACCGGCCGTGGGACTTTTTGCCCTGGATTTCTACCAAGCAATCTCCCAGGCTTTAAAGCCCGATGGGATAATGGTTGCTCAGACTGAATCTCCCTTTTTTAACCCGGATTTGATTTCCAGGGTATTTAAGGATATTTCCAGCGTATTTCCCATTACGAAGCTCTATCTGGCTAATATCCCCACCTACCCCAGCGGTCTGTGGAGCTTCACCCTGGGTTCAAAACAATACGACCCGGAACTGGTAGATGAGAATTCATTGCCTGAAATTGAGACCAAATACTATACGCCCAGAATCCATAAGTCAGTGTTCCGGCTGCCGCGTTTTGTGGAAAATCTTTTGAAATAGGTGGTATGATGCTAGACTCACTCGTCCAACGTTTCAGCGGTTTCATGGGGTCTGCCGACAGGTATGAAGATGCTGAAATCGTATTGGTCGGCGTTCCGATGGACTTTACCGTTTCCTTCCGTCCCGGCGCCAGACTCGGGCCGCAAAAGATTCGCCTTGTCTCTGATGGTCTGGAAGAATACAGTGTCTACCTCGACAAAGACCTATGTGACAAACTGTATTACGACCTGGGCGATATTTCCCTGCCTCTGGGCAATGTGGATCACTCCCTGGAGATAATTGAACAGGTGACAAGGAAGTTACTTCAGGATGGCAAATTTCCCATGATGCTCGGGGGAGAGCACCTGGTTACATACCCTATCGTCAGAGCTTTTTCTCAGAGCTATCAAGATTTGGTTGTGCTTCATTTTGACGCCCACGCCGATTTGAGGACTGACTACAGCGGAGAGGGCAACTCCCATGCCACAGTCATGCGCAAGGTTGCGGAGTTGGTCGGACCGAATAATATTTATCAGTTTGGCATCCGGTCCGGCACCAGGGACGAGTTCGAATATGCAAGGCAAAATACCAACATGTTCATTGAGCGTGTGATTGAACCGCTGCGGGAAGTACTCGGTGAATTGGGTGACCGCCCTGTCTACGTTACCCTGGACATTGACGTTGTTGACCCTGCTTATGCGCCTGGTACAGGTACGCCGGAACCCGGAGGCTGCAGTTCCAGGGAAATTATCGAGGCAATGCATGAGCTGGGTAGGTGCAGGGTAGTAGGTTTCGATCTTGTCGAGGTGAACCCGGTATCGGACCATAGCGAAAGAACATCACTGCTTGCCGCAAAAATAGTGCGTGAGGCCATCTTGTCTTTTGGCTCCAGGAGATAACACTAAGCTATGTGAGTGGGGCATGAACAATAATGAACGACTGTTTGGTCAAAGATGAACTGACCGGTTTCAGGGTTTATCACAAAGAGGCAGTTAGTCAAAAACTACAGTTTTCATTCCGATTGACCGGTTTAATTAAAGGTGATATAATTACCCTTGCTCCGAAATCAAGAAAAAAATTAAAGTCAATTGGCATATTTGTCAATTATAATGCTTTGACAGAAATGAACTGTTTGTGTATACTGTTATTTGTCAGTTGACGCGGGCTTCCGGCCCCGTGGTGTAGTGGTTAACATGCCTGCCTGTCACGCAGGAGATCGTCGGTTCAAGTCCGATCGGGGTCGCCATTTCCTGCCTCGGTAGCTCAGTCGGTAGAGCAGAGGACTGAAAATCCTCGTGTCGGCGGTTCGATTCCGCCCTGAGGCACCATTTAATCTGCGGGTGTAACTCAGTGGTAGAGTGTCACCTTGCCAAGGTGAAAGTCGCGAGTTCGAATCTCGTCACCCGCTCCATTTATCACTGTCCCTGGTCTGGACCTTTCTAATACTCGTAGGGCGGCATAGCCAAGTGGTAAGGCAGAGGTCTGCAAAACCTTTATCCCCCAGTTCGAATCTGGGTGCCGCCTCCATTATGCCGAAGTGGCGGAATTGGCAGACGCACGGGACTTAAAATCCCGCGGGCCCTAAAGCCCGTACCGGTTCGACCCCGGTCTTCGGCACCAACAAAACATGGGTTTGTAGCTCAGCTGGTTAGAGTACCTCGTTGACATCGAGGGGGTCGGAGGTTCGAGTCCTCTCAAACCCACCACATTTTAAATTTAGGAAACCCTGAAAAGGCTAGCGAAAATACTCATCCCAAAACAAGGATGGGTATTTTTTCTCTTTGCGTTAGACAAATGCGACCACTTTGAAAGGTCTTTCAACGGTATTGTAAAGCTCTATTGCGTGTATTTGACTAAGCAGGCAGTCCCCTATGGGGAATAAAACTAGATTTGAGCAAGAAAATGCAGGCAAATGAGCGTAAAGCGTCGAAACATATAATAAATAAGAGATTTGGGATTGATAATTTACTATGGTGGCAATAAACATCAGGTCTTGACATCTTTATCCCAACAGTGGAGGATTTGAATATTGAACAGGCGAAATGCACTCTTGTTTTATTACTTATCAATGTCAGGGAGGAGGGGAATTACCGATGCCTCAAGCCTCTAGTCTTAATGAGCGTTGGGAGAAGGAACAGGCCTTTGATTTAAAGCGCCGGATAATGTTAATGGTGATGGTGTTAGGATTCCTAATATCTTTCTGCATCCGGCCTTTTGAGAAAAAGATGGTTTTATTTGGCGCTTTCATACTGTTACTACTGTATGTGATCAATTTGTTCCTTTCCAAAAACTTTGCGCAAAAAAAATACCGATATTTTTGGTGGATTGGATTCTTGCTCGACCTATCATTTGTGGGGTTGCTCATTGGAGTATGTGGGAAAATATCGTCACCGTATATCCTACTCTACCCACTGGTAATGTTTGGTGCGGCGCCAAGTTGTCCGAAAATCAGGGACTTTCTAATATTAGGGGCTTTAGGCCATCTTTCCTTTGCAGCCGCTGTATTTAGCTTTACAGGCAACTTAAGTTTCTACTTAGACCCGATATTTTGGTTAGAGTGTGTGCTGAATGGGTTTGTTTTTCTGATAAGTGTTCAAGTGGTCCAGTCGTTAATAAAGGATCGTGAGGGACTTTGGCATTTAACACAGCAGTTGGAAAAGAAAAACAAACAGCTGGAGGAAATGGCTATTACAGATGGCCTCACCGGGCTGTTCAATCATAAGTGTTTTTGGGACCGGCTGGAAGAGGAAGTCGAGAGAACAAAACGGGCTAACCGGCAACTGGTTGTGCTGATGTGTGATATTGACTTTTTTAAAACCTATAATGACCGGCTGGGACATTTGCAGGGCGATAAGTTGTTAAAACAGTTGAGTAAACTATTTCAAGAAAAAGTAAGAAAGGGAGATAACGTATTTCGCTACGGCGGCGAGGAATTTGCTATTATTCTTCCTGAGACAGGCATCAAGGGAGGGCTTAAAATTGCAGAACGGCTCAGGCAAGAGGTTGCCGAACATGATTTTGAAGGCCTGGAGGTGATGCCTTCCAGAAGAATTACTATTTGCATTGGAGCAGCATGTTACCCCGAGGACGCCGATAACATCAGAGATCTGGTTAACAGAGCGGATAACGCTCTTTACGCTGCCAAACAACGGGACAAGAATCGGGTACAAGCCTATCACTCCCTGTTGGCGGATTTGAAAAAAAGCGGCGCTGACGACGTTGATCTGTTTAAAACAATGGAGGTGATGATATCCATCATTAACGCCAAAGACTGCTATACCGGGGGGCATTCCGAGCGGGTTGCAGAGTATGCAAAGGCGATGGGACAAGAACTAGGTTTGGATGAAAATACCCTCAGGGTGTTGACATATGCCGCGTTCTTACATGACCTGGGCAAAATTGAAATTGATAGGAGAATGTTAAATAAATCTGGTCCGCTCAGCGAGCTTGAAAGGGAAGAAATTGAGAAGCACCCACTTTATGGTGTCAACATATTAGAGCCTGTATTAACTTCACAAAAGCTTCTGCCAGCCATCAAGTATCACCACGAGCGGTATGACGGAAAAGGCTATCCTGAAGGCTTATCCGGTGAAGAAGTGCCGTTGGAAGCCAGGATACTCGCTCTGGCAGACAGTTATGATGCCATGAGGTCTCAGCGGCCTTACAGGAATGCTCTTGACTTCGAGAAAACGATTGCGGAACTGCGAAACAATGCTGGTGGTCAGTTTGATCCGGAACTGGTTGAAAAGTTCATTAGAGTAGTTAGGCATTTAGATTCTCAAAGACAACATGAGAATTCCGGGATGTGATAAAAATTCAATCCTGCCTTCCTTAAGGCGGGATTTTTCTATTTGTGTTTAGTTTTCACGCTTTTTGTAAAGAATAAGGAAGTGCCGGGGGCACTTTTTTGGTTAGAAACTTGAATTGTGGTCACAGTATAAATGAGTGTACCATTCATATAATAGAGATTAAAAGGGGGCTAAACGGGTGAATATATCTATCGGAGCTAGACAGAATATTGACGGACTCCGCACCACACTAAATTCACAGTTAGCCCTCTTTACGGGCATGGAGGTACAGCTTGCGGAACAGGAGGTCGGCGGCTTTACCTTTATAGATTGCAATCCGACCCGAAGCAGTGACAATTTGGCCGAGAGGATTTTTAAGCATTACCTGGCCAATGCGATTGCTGAGATAATCCTGGGCAACTGGGAAAACGGGCTGATAAACAAGGAGTTAAGGCTGCACCACCAGTACTTCAGCGATCAGGAAAGGGCGGTTATCAGCGAAAAGGTGCTGAAGGTCCTCAACAATTGCGGGGGACCTGTAACGTACCGCCACAGCCGTAAGACCCGCATAGCCCAGAAGATTCGCGATTACCTTGAAATCCACGATAAGCTTATCCTGGAAGGATTCATCCGTTTCAGGCTGAAAGAGTACTACTCAGAACTCCAGGCAGCCATTACTGTCGCCGTGGATGAGTTTGTGATGGAAAAGGAATACCTGGAGTTTATCAGGCTGTTGCGCTATTTTGTTGACATTCAGGAACCGAAGATTGAGACTCTGCACGTTTTGGTCAAATCCTCGGGCGGTTTCCAACTCTATGACCAGGATAACAATCTGGTGAATAACGATTACCTGGACGGGTTCGTCGCTGACATGGTGGACAATGAAATCACTTATGAGGACCTGCTCATCAGTGCCTTAATCACCATTGCGCCCCGATTTGTGGTTCTCCATGTCACCGCCAAAAGGGAGAGCGAAACCATCCGAACGATCCGCAACGTTTTTGGGGACCGGGTGAGCTACTGCCAGGGGTGCAGTTTGTGCAGCCTCTCAAGCAAAAGTTGACAGGCGCCGGTCGCAGGCTTTATAATTTATTAAGAAATCGAGATAATTATCTGCTGTGAAGAGGACAGTACAAACCCAGGGGTCGTTCAGAGAGAAAAGCGCTTGCTGAAAGCTTTTCCTGCACCGGGTATTGGAAAACCACCTCGGAGCAGCCCTGCTGAAACTTTCTGAGGGATTAAGCCGGGCCGTACGCCGCGTTAAGGCTAATAGTGGGAAATATTTTTCCTATTTGGGTGGAACCACGGGAAGCAGCTCTCGTCCCATTGCGGGACGGGGGTTTTTTAATTTGGTGCAGAGCCTTAATTGTAAGGAGGATGTTTATGGCTTCGGTAAAGGTTGCGCTTAAAGATGGTTCGGTCAAAGAGTTTCCTATCGGGACTACTTTACTTGCCATAGCCGAAGGAATCAGCCGCGGGCTGGCTAAAGCGGCTTTGGTGGCAAAGGTTAACGGTGAGGAAGTGGATTTGGCCCAGCCCCTTGTTGAGGACGCCGAGTTGGAGATTCTAACTTTTGATGCGCCGGAAGGTCAAGAAACTTTCAGGCACAGCTCATCACACATCCTGGCCCAGGCGGTTCAACGGCTGTTCCCGGGGACAAAGCTGGGGATTGGTCCCGCCATCGCCAATGGCTTTTACTATGACTTTGACTCGGAGCACGTCTTTACCCCCGAGGACCTGGCCAAGATTGAAGCGGAAATGCAAAAGATAGTTAAGGAAGATTACGGCTTTGAGCGCTCTGAGGTGTCCAGGGAAGAAGCCATAAAGTTCTTCGAAGCCCGCGGCGAAAAATACAAAGTCGAGCTGGTGCAGGATTTGCCGGCAGACGCTGTCATTTCCATGTACCGCCAGGGAGACTTTGTGGACCTGTGTGCAGGGCCACACGTCCCATCCACAGGAAAAATGAAGGCTGTTAAGCTCCAGAGTGTTGCCGGCGCTTACTGGCGGGGCAGCGAAAAGAACAAAATGCTGCAGCGGATTTACGGCACTTCCTTTCCAAAACAGGCCGAACTGGACGACTACCTGTTCAGACTCGAAGAGGCCAAGCGGCGGGACCACCGCAAAATAGGCATGGAGCTGGACTTGTTCAGTTTCCACGATGAGGGACCTGGATTCCCGTTCTTCCATCCCAAGGGCATGGTGCTGCGCAACGAACTGGAAAACTTCTGGCGGGAGCAGCACAAAAAGAACGGGTACCAGGAAATCAAGACTCCGATCATCCTCAACCGCGGCCTGTGGGAACAGTCCGGGCACTGGGACCATTACCGCGAGAACATGTATTTTACCAAAATTGACGAGGCGGACTATGCTGTAAAACCCATGAACTGCCCCGGCGGCATTCTGGTGTACAAGACCAGGCTGCACAGTTACCGGGACCTGCCAATCAGGATGGGAGAACTGGGGCTGGTGCACCGCCATGAGCTTTCCGGCGCCCTGCACGGCCTCTTGCGGGTCCGGAACTTTACCCAGGACGATGCCCACATCCTTATGCTCCCCGGTCAGATCAAAGACGAACTGATGGGTGTCATCAGTTTGGTGGACTACTTCTATAAAGTGTTCGGCTTCGAATACCATGTGGAGCTGTCTACCAGGCCTGAGAACTCCATGGGTTCTGATGAGGACTGGGAAATAGCCACAAATGCCTTGAAGGAGGCACTGGAGGTCAAAGGCGTTAATTACAAGGTAAACCCAGGGGATGGCGCTTTTTACGGTCCCAAGATCGACTTTCATTTGCGGGACTGCCTGGGTCGGACCTGGCAGTGCGGCACTATCCAATTGGATTTCCAGATGCCGGAGAAATTTGACATGCACTATATTGGGGAAGACGGACAAAAGCACCGTCCGGTGATGATTCACCGCACTATTTACGGCAGCATCGAGAGGTTCATTGCGATTCTGACCGAGCACTATGCCGGCGCCTTCCCGCTCTGGCTCTCGCCGGTTCAAGTGAGGGTCCTGCCCATCAGCGACAGGCATGAGGAATATGCCAGAAGCGTGGCGGCCGCACTGAGCGCGGCTGATGTCAGGGTCGAGGTGGATGAACGGCGGGAAAAAATCAGCTACAAAATCAGGGAAGCCCAGATGGACAAAGTTCCTTATATCCTGGTAGTGGGAGACAAGGAAGTGGAGAGCCGGGCTGTGGCCGTGCGCCGCAGAGGAGAAGGGGACCTGGGTGCCAGAGAGCTGGATGAATTCGTACAACAGGTCATCGGGGAGATTGCAAAAAAATTATAAGCAAAATTGACAAGAGAATAAAATTATAGTATATTAATCTTAGGTTGTTTTTAAAGTAGAAGCCATCCGCTTCTCACCTCATGGCGTTCCAGTCGATGAGGTTGTACTGCAAGTGTTAGTATGCTTTATTAAGCGGATGTTTTCATCTGCTTTTTTGTTGTAATTTTAGGAGGTGAAAACTTATTAGCAAGGAAATGCGGATTAACGAAGAAATCCGTGCACGAGAGGTTCGCTTGGTCGGCGAGGATGGAGAACAACTTGGCATAATTTCAGGCCGTGACGCTTACCGGATAGCGGTTGAGAAAAACCTAGACCTGGTGGAGATAGCTCCGACAGCCAAACCTCCTGTGTGTAAGCTCATGGACTTTGGCAAATACAAGTATGAGCAGGCCAAGAAGGACAAGGAAGCCAGGAAGAAGCACAAGGTAATTGAAATCAAGGAAGTAAAGCTTCGTCCTAATATTGAGGACCATGATCTGGACACCAAAGCAAAAAACGCACAGCGTTTCCTGGCCGATGGAGACAAGGTCAAAGTCACCATCATGTTCAGGGGCAGGGAGATTACCCACCCGGAACTCGGCAGGGCGCTTTGCATAAGGCTGGCGCAAATAGTTAAGGATATTTCTCATGTAGAGCGCGAACCAAAGGTTGAAGGGCGCAATATGATTATGATTCTCACTCCAAACAAACGCGACTAACGAGAGGGGGAACACCCAATGCCAAAAATGAAGACCCACCGCGGTGCCGCCAAGCGCTTCAAGAAAACTGGTACCGGTAAGATAAAGCGTTCTCATGCCTTTACCAGTCATATTCTTGAGAAAAAGTCCTCCAAACGGAAGCGCAACCTGCGCAAATCCGGAGTTATGCACCCGAGTGATGCCAAGCGCATTGAACGTTTGCTTGCTTATCTTTAAGACTGATCTTTTGACAAGGGAGGTATTCACATGGCCCGTATTAAACGCGGTATGACCAAACATAGACGGCACAAGAAAATCCTCAAGCTGGCTAAAGGCTACAGGGGCGCCAAGAGCAAGCTGTTCAGGCCGGCCAATGAGCAAGTGTTAAAATCCCTGGCTTATGCCTATACTCACCGCAAGGATAAAAAAGGTGACTTCAGGAAGTTGTGGATTGCCCGGATCAACGCCGCGGCCCGCATCAACGGGATCTCCTACAGCCGTATGATTAACGGCCTGAAAAAGGCTGGGGTAACTGTTAACCGCAAAATGCTGGCGGAACTGGCTATCCATGATGCAGCGGCTTTCAAGCAGCTGGCTGATGTGGCCAAAGCCCAGGTAAATGCTTAAATAACAGACAAGTATGGATGTTCTCCATACTTGTTTTTGTATCATGGAGGTGGTTGGCGTGAAGGAGATGCTGACCTCGGTTCAGAATCCGCTGGTAAAGCAGCTTGCCGGGTTAAAAGAGAAAAAGGTGCGGGACGCCACCGGCATGTTCCTGATCGAAGGGGTCAGGTTCGTAGAGGAAGCGCTTCAGGCCGGGGTGGCTTTGCGGCAGGTGGTGTATTCACCCGGGTTGTTGGGGGGGGAGCGGGGCCAGGCTCTGTTGGCAGAACTGCTGAAGACTGCGGCTCCGGTACAGCCGGTATCCGATAAGGTCCTGGCCCACATAGCTGATACTGGGTCACCGCAGGGGATTGTGGCCGCATTGGATATTCCCAGCGTGAGATTGGGGGATTTGCCGCAAGAAGCCTCTTTCTTCCTTGTAGTCGATGGGATTCAGGACCCTGGCAATTTGGGGACTTTGATCCGGTCCGCCGTGGCCTCGGGCGCGGCTGGAGTTGTCTGTACCCGGGGTACGGTAGACACCTTTAACCCAAAAACTTTGCGGTCCACCATGGGCGCGGTGTTCAAACTCCCCCTGGTGCAGGGTGTTGGCCGGGGAGAAACGGTCGGCTATCTGAGGGAAATGGAGATTCCGTTGGTGGTGGCTGATGCTGCGGGCGAAGAGGTTTATTTCAGGAGCGATCTTAGGCCCCCCCTGGCCATTGTCATAGGCAATGAGGGACAGGGACCGGGCGGAGAGTTCCTTGCTGCCGCCGCCAGACGGGTGAGCATACCTATGCAGGGAGGGGTGGAATCCCTCAATGCTGCGGTAGCCGGATCCCTCCTCTTGTTCGAGAGCGCCAGGCAAAGCGGGGATTTTGTCAATTAAATTCGACGAACTCTATGCTGGAGAGTTCTTCCATCGCCGGCATTGTTGTAACCGTTCCTGAGGTGTGCTATAATTTACCTAGTGAAAAATCCCTCTAAAGCCGGAAAGGGTGTGGTTTGTCAGTGTCACCCGCGGATTTTTTCTGGAGGATTTTTGAAGCGACCGGTTCCCTAAAGGCATACCTCATCTATAAAAACCTTCTGGTCCATTAGAATACCGTTGTTTGGCGATGAACGGGCAAAACGAGCCTGTCACATTCAGGGAGGAGGGACCGTGACTGAAAGTCCCACTTGTTGAACATGGCTCTACCTACCGGGTAAAGTTCCCCCGTGAGCTGTCTTGCTGAATCAGAGTAGGCGGACCGGGATTACTTCTCCCGTTATCCGGAGGCGGCACAGACCATGAGTGCCCTTGAGTGAACCATTGACGGTTAAGTGGGGTGGTACCACGGGAGTTTGACTCTCGTCCCTTTTTGGGATGAGAGTTTATTTTTTTATCCTTTTGCAGGGGGGTTAAAGTATGGAACAGCAACTAAAGTCGCTGCGGCAGGAAGCTGAAGCAACTATGGCCCAGGTTGCGGACCTGGAGAGTTTGAACGAATTAAGGGTAAAGTATTTGGGCAAAAAAGGGGTCCTGACCGGAATTCTGCGTAACATGGGGGGGCTGTCCCCGGAAGAGAGACCGAAAATTGGCATGCTGGCCAACCAGGTGCGGGATGCCCTGGAAGGGTTGTTTAGCGGCAAGGAGGCAGAGTTAAAGCAGAAGGCCAAGGCCGATCGGCTGGGGCGGGAGAAAATCGACGTTACCCTGCCCGGCAGGCTTTTTTTGCAGGGGCACCGGCACCCGTTAAGCCTGGTACAGGAGGAAATCGAAGAAATCTTTCTCGGCATGGGTTTCCAAATCGCTGAGGGACCGGAAATCGAGTCGGATTATTACAACTTTGAGGCGCTTAATATCCCTAAAGACCACCCCGCCAGGGATATGCAGGATTCCTTTTACGTCACCGAGGAAATCCTGCTGCGCACACACACTTCCCCGGTACAAATCAGGACGATGGAAAAACTTTTCCCCAGTTTGCCGGTAAAGGTTATTTGCCCTGGCAGGGTCTTTCGCAAAGACGACGATGCCACGCATTCTCCCATGTTTAATCAGGTAGAAGGACTGGTGGTTGATAAGGGCATCAGCCTGGCGGACCTGAAGGGGATTCTGCTGGAGTTTGCCCGGCAAATGTTCGGCCCCGAGCGTCAAATCCGCTTGCGCCCCAGCTTCTTTCCCTTTACCGAACCCAGCGCAGAGGTTGATGTTTCCTGCATGCTCTGCGGCGGGGAAGGGTGCAGAATCTGCAAAGGTTCAGGTTGGATTGAAATCCTCGGTTCTGGCATGGTCCATCCTCATGTCCTAAAAATGGGAGGGTATAACCAGGATGAGGTGACGGGCTTCGCTTTCGGCATGGGTATTGAACGCATTGCCATGCTGAAATACGGAATTGATGATATGCGGTACCTTTATGACAACGACCTGCGCTTCTTGCGGCAGTTTTAGGGGGTTGGAGCTTTGCGAGTAGGTTATAAATGGCTGAAAGAACTGGTTGATGTTAACCTGGAGCCCCAGGTTCTGGCTGACAAGATGACTATGGCGGGGATAGCCGTGGAGACGGTTGAGAATCTGGCTCAAGGTCTTGACCGGGTGGTGGTTGGAGAAATTACCGCCATGGAAAAGCACCCCAATGCAGATAAGCTCTGGATTTGCCAGGTCAATACCGGAAGCGAGCCCCGTCAGATTGTCACCGGGGCTCAAAACCTAAAGACCGGGGACAAGGTGCCTGTAGCTTTGGATGGGGCAAACCTGCCTAACGGTGTGAGCATTAAGCCCGCCAAATTGAGAGGTGTCTCCTCCAACGGCATGCTGTGTTCCATTTCTGAACTAAACCTGGACCCGGCTGACTGGCCGGAGGAATCCAGGGAAGGGATTCTGATTTTGCAGCCCGACGCGCCTGTAGGACAGGACTTTGCCGTTTACCTGGGTATAGACGATTATGTACTGGAACTTGAGCTCTACCCGAACCGGGCTGACTGCCTGGGGATGATCAATGTGGCCAGGGAGGTTGCCGCCATTACCGGGGCACAGCTTAAACTGCCTCCTTGGGCTGATGGGGCCGAACCGGAACTTCCGGCCGGGGAGAAGCAGGTCAAGGTCAGTATTGAGGACCCGGAACTGTGCCGGCGCTACACGGGCATGCTGATAGAAGATGTGCGGATTGGGGATTCCCCCGCCTGGATGAAACAAAGGCTGGCTGCCGCAGGTATGCGCTCGATCAACAACCTGGTAGACATTACGAACTATGTAATGCTGGAAATGGGACAGCCTCTGCACGCCTTTGACTTTGACACTTTGGGCGGCGGGGAGATAATTGTGCGCAGGGCCAATGCAGGCGAAAAACTGGTGACCCTGGACAAGGCAGAACGCAGCTTGGATGAATCCATGCTGGTTATCGCCGATAGCCAAGTGCCCGTGGGTTTGGCGGGTGTAATGGGCGGCCTGGACAGCGAAGTTATAGATAAGACAAGGACTATTATGCTGGAAGCGGCCCACTTTGCCGGAGCCAATATCCGCCGCACCAGCCGCAGCCTTGGTTTGCGTTCAGAAGCTTCCCTGCGGTTCGAAAAGGGCGTAAACGCCGCCAATCTCCTGGCCGTTCAGGGCAGGGTGGCGGAACTGGTGCTGCAGCTTGGCGCCGGAAGGCCCGTGGGACCGGTGGTGGATAGTTATCCGGTCCAAGTCCCGCCGGTTAGCATCAGCTTAAACACTGCAAGGGTAAATGAAGTTCTGGGCCTGAACCTTGAGGATGCCCAGATAGAATCTATTCTCGCCCCTCTGGGCTTTAAGTTGGAGTGGACTGAGAAGGGCAGGCTGCAGGTGCACGTTCTCCCCTATAGGGCGGACCTGAACCTGGAAGTTGATTTGATCGAGGAAGTTGCCAGGCTGCACGGTTTTGATAAGATCGGCACCACCCTGCCCAGCGGCAATACCACACTGGGCAAGCGGAGCGAGGAACAGAAGCTCAAACTCCGTGCCCGTCACTTACTGGCAAACTGCGGCTTCAGTGAAGTTATCAATTTCAGCTTTACAGGGCCCAGGGCCCTGGACAGGCTTGGACTGCCGCCGGAGCATCCGTGGCGGCAGGAAATCAAGCTCATGAACCCGCTCAGGGATGAACTCAGCTTGATGCGCACCAGCCTGATTCCCGGGCTGTTGGAAACTGCAGCCAGGAACGTGAGCCGGCGCAACGTGGATTTGGCCCTGTTTGAGTTGGGATACGTGTTCTTTCCTGCGGACAAGGAGATGAAGTCCCTGCCCGAGGAAGCATACAAACTGGCTGGACTGGCTATGGGGGTTATCCCCAAAGCCTGGAATCACCCCCAGACAGAGATGGATTTCTATTTTGTTAAAGGAGCCCTGGAGAACCTGTTCGGGGAGCTGGGCGCAGATAACTGCAGCTTTGCTGCCGCAGAAGATATACCCTTCATGCACCCGGGCAGAACTGCAGCGGTAATGGTTAGAGGCAAGAAGGCCGGTTTTGTGGGAGAAATCCACCCTGATGTGCAGGAAAGCTATGAGCTTCCCGGCAAAGCCTATATATTTGAACTGGATGGTTCCCAGCTGTTTGAGGCTTCCGGCGCCCGGGCGGAATTTGCACCCATTCCCCGTTTCCCTGCCGTGACCAGGGATATGGCCCTACTCGTGGATGCGGAAATCCCTGTGGAAAAGGTTTACCGTTCCATCCGCAGGGCGGGAGGAAACCTGCTGCGGGAGGTAAGGCTGTTTGATATCTATCAGGGGGCGCAGGTGCCGGCCGGCAAGAAGAGCGTCGCCTTTTCCCTGGTCTATCAGTCCGGGGAGAAGACTTTGACCGACGAAGAGATTTCAGCACTGCACAATAAAATAAAAAAGACCTTGGACCAGGAGTTTGGTGCCGAACTCCGCCAATAGATGCAGGAAAAAATTCACCATTAGTCGAATTAGGTCAGAAAGTACTTGGGAGTGGAGGAACGGCCATGTCGCACGGGGATAGACGCAAAGTGTCGGTCATGATTTACAGTGAACCTTATGTGGTGCTGGGAAATGACGAGCCGGGCCGGATCGAAAAACTGGCAGCCCTTGTGGATAAGAAAATGCGGCTGATTTCTCAACGCAATCCCCGATTGTCGACTACCAAGGTTGCTGTGCTTACAGCTCTGAATCTGGCAGATGAAATGACAAGGTTGAAAGAAGAGCAGCAGGCCCTGGCCAAGCTCCTGGAAGAGGAAAAAGACATATAACTTTTTCAAAAATCAAAGCACCTGGGAAGAGCCCAGGTGCTTTTGACAGTTATAATTAAGACAGCGGGGGATGGGGCAAAATAACCTATTGAGGTTCAGTTTGCGGCCTGACTTGAAGAACAGACACGATCACTATTTGACGGAGCAAGCGAAACATGGATCAACAGGATATTGCCAAAATATTGGATGAGATGGGCGATCTCTTGGAACTGAGCGAAGAAAATCCCTTCAAGGCCCGCGCTTATTACCGGGGGGCCCAGGCTTTGCGTGAGAATCAGGGCTGCCGGCTGGATGATGTTGAGGCTCTGCAGGAGCTTCCCGGCATCGGGAGTTCTCTGGCGCATTTGATTTGTGAGCTGGAGAGGAATCAAGAGTCAAGTCTTTACCGGGAGCTGAAGGGAAAAGTCCCTGGGGAATTTCGCAAACTGCTGCATATTCCGGGGCTTGGCCCTAAAACCATCAGGCTCATTTTGAAGGAATTGAAACCCGCCGGCATGGCCAATCTGGAGCGGGCTTTGGAAAAGCGGGAAATCAGGAAAATCAAAGGCTTGAGCAGTAAGACCGAGGCCAAGCTGAAGCGGGGCCTGGAGATGCTGGAAGACCGTCCGGAAAGCTTCAGCCTGGGCATAGCGCTCCCGCTGGGTCGGGAACTCCTGAGTTTTCTCAACAAACTGCCCGGAGTAGGCGGGGCTGAGATTGTGGGCAGCACCTCCAGGGGCAGAGAGACAGTAAGGGACCTTGATCTATTGGTCGGATGCACTGACCCGGATCAGGTTGCCCGCAGTTTTGCCGCCCATCCCAGGGTGGAAAAAGTCTTGCAGGACGAAGTCAACCACCTGAGATGCTTGACTTGGTTCGGCCTGCCGGTTGATTTGTATCTCGTCCCTCCGGCAGCTTTTCCGGGTATGCTGGAACATCTCAAAGGGGACGTAGGCCACCATGCCAAGCTCAGGCAACTGGGAGAAGCAAAGGGGCTAAACTGGGAGCTTATTCCCAGGGAGGCCTATGAGGAACTGGGGCTGCCGGTGATTCCGCCGGAACTCAGGGAAGGGGAGGCGGAACTCACCCTGCCTGAGAACCTGCTCCAATTGAGGGATATCCGCGGTGACCTGCACATGCACACGCGCTGGAGCGACGGCGGGTGCAGCATCCTGGAAATGGCCCGGGCTGCCGCGGCAAGGGGCTACGAGTATATCGCTATCTGCGACCACACCAGGAACCTGCCGGTTGCAAGAGGCCTCAAGCCGGAACAGCTAGAGCGGCAGAGGGTAGAAATTGAAGAGGTGAACCGGGAGCTAAAGGATATTAAGGTGCTCTGCGGCACCGAGGTAGACATCCTGAAGGATGGCAGCCTTGATTTCCCTGATGAGGTTTTAAGGGAACTGGATGTGGTGGTGGCTTCGGTTCACATGCGTTATAAACAGGATATGGAGGAAATGACCGGCCGGATTGAGGCGGCGCTGAAAAATCCCCATGTTGATATTCTGGCCCACCCCACGGGAAGGCTCATTGGCAGGCGGGAGCCTTACGATTTGGAGCTGGAACGGGTATTTGAAGCAGCTGCACGCAACAAGAAGGCGGTGGAAATCAATTCTTCACCGTCCCGGCTGGATTTGAAGGACAAGTATGCCGCCATGGCCAGGGACTGGGGAGTGCCTGTGGTAATAGATACCGACGCCCACGCTGTGGAGGAACTGGCGGATATGGAGTACGGAGTTATTACCGCCAGGAGGGCAGCCTTGGAAAAAGAGCATGTGCTAAACACCAAATCCCTGGACCAATTGGAGAAATGGCTGAAAAGATAGACTTAGGCAGTGAGGAGAGGGAAGAAAACAGTGAGAGTGCTGGAGATTTTTGTTGACGGCTTTGGCCTGGGCGAGAACGATTCCCGCATCAATCCCATTGTGGCAGGGCATACCCCTTTTTTGGAGAAACTTCTTGAGGGACATCACTTGTGCGGGACTACGTCAATTCGGACGTCCCGCGCGCTCCTGCTGCCTTTGGATGCATCCCTGGGCGTTCCCGGGGTACCGCAGAGCGCCACAGGGCAAACCACGCTTTGGACCGGCGTTAACGGTGCAAAGGCGGCGGGCAGGCACGTTAATGCCTACCCAAACGAGGTTCTGCAAAAAGTAATTTCGGAGCACAGCATCTTCAAGGCCTTGGCCGCGATGGGGTACCTCAGTACTTTCGCCAATGCTTTCCGGCCGGTGTTCTTTGAATGGCTGGCTGCCGGGAAACGTAATTTCTCCACTTCCACACTCACGGCCATGGCGGCGGGATTGACTATCAGGACCGTGGATGATTTGGCGGCCGGCAGGGCTGTGTATCAGGATATTACCAATGACATCCTGATCGGTATGGGGATCGAAGTGCCGCGCTATTCTCCGGGCCAGGCCGGCAGGCACCTTGCCGCAGTTGCCCGGGAACATGACTTCACCTTGTTTGAATTTTTCCAAAGCGACAAAGCCGGACACAAACAGGATATGGGGCGCTGCGTGGCCCTGGTCGAGATGCTGGACGAATTCATGGCTGCAGCAGTGGAGGATCTGCCGCAGGAGGATTTCCTGGTACTCCTCACCAGTGACCACGGCAATCTGGAAGACCTCAGGGTGAAAGGACATACTCTGAACCCAGTCCCTGCCCTGCTAATAGGGGATTACGCCAGGACACCTTACCAAAGGCTCAAGAGCATCGAAGACGTGGCGCCTTTTGTGCTCAACGTAATTACCAAAGAGGCTTAGCACCTATTAGAGGGTCACATATCTGGAGGAAAAACGCTGATTTGGGGTCATCTGTGGGATAGTGTCACGGGTGTCACGGGGACGGGTACACTGACACTGGTTTCGATAGTGTCACGGGGACGGGTACACTGACACTGGTTTGAGCAAAAGCGTCACGGGACCTGCCACTTGCCACCACCTTGGCAGCAAGAATCTACACTGAGCGACTGAATTTGCTAGGACGTTTAGAACCGTCCCCTTTGTCCTAGTTAGAAAGGTGATGCAGAATGAATCTACCTGAGCTGCTGGCGCCGGCGGGAAACATGGAGGCGCTGCGTGCCGCCGTGGAAAACGGGGCTGATGCGGTGTACCTCGGGGGCCAGGCTTTTAACGCCCGGTCCGGTGCCGCCAACTTTTCCAGGGAGGAACTGCAGGAAGCCATAACTTACGCTCACCTGCGGGGCGTCAGGGTCTACGTCACAGTCAACATTCTAATTGCCAACAGCGAGCTGCCGGAGTTGGTGGACTACCTGCACTTCCTGTACTGCAGCGGGGCAGATGCCGTGATACTGCAGGATTTGGGGGTTGCCTACCTGGTGCGGCATGTTCTGCCGGAGCTGCCGGTGCATGCCAGCACGCAGATGACCATACTTAATTCTCCCGGGGTGAAACTTGCCCAGGAGATGGGCTTTACCAGGGTGGTACTGGCCCGGGAGACATCCCATAGGGACATGAGGGAGATTTACCGGGCCACAGGCGCCGATCTGGAAGTGTTTATTCATGGGGCACTGTGTGTCTGCTATTCCGGCCAGTGCCTGATGAGCAGCATGATCGGAGGCAGAAGCGGCAACAGGGGGCGCTGTGCCCAGCCCTGCCGCCTGACCTATCAGCTGGTTGACCTGGATGGAGGCGCCAAGGCAGCGGGGATTGAGGTGGGGGAACATCTTTTGAGCCCCAGGGACTTGAATCTGCTGGACTATCTGGGGGAGTTGGCCGAGGCCGGGATTTCTTCGCTCAAAGTTGAGGGCCGCATGAAGCGGGCTGAATATGTGGCAACAGTCATCCGGAACTACCGCCAGGCGCTGGACCGCCTGGTTCAGGGTGAGGGCAAGGGCAGCAGGGAGGAGCACGCGGAACTGGCCCAGATTTTCAACCGCGATTTTACAGCGGGATACCTGTTAGAGAGACCGGGTGCGGAACTAATGAGCTACAAACGGCCCAACAACAGGGGAGTCATGCTGGGACGCGTTCAGAAGTATGACAAGGCCAAGGACCGGGTCCTGATCAGGCTGGAAACAGAGCTCAGCCTGGGGGATGGAATTGAGGTTTGGGTGAACAAGGGCCGGGAAGGAGTCTATGTCCACCGGATTTGGGACTGGGAGGGAGAAGTTGAAAGCGCCGGTCCGGGACAGCAGGTCTGGCTCGAACTTCCCGGGCCGGTATCGCCTGGAGACAGGATTTTCAAAACCCATGACGAAAAACTGGTAAGCAGGGCCAGGCTGAGTTATCAGGAGGGCAAGGGCGGCCGCCGCATTCCGCTGGATTTCTTCCTGGCGGGAAGGTTGGGAGAGCCTTTGCGCCTAAGCTGCCTGGACGCCGATGGAAACCGGGGCGAGGGTGTGACCGGGGCAGCGCTGGAGGAAGCCGTCAAGCGTCCGCTTACCAGGGAATACCTGGTTCAGCAGCTGGACCGCCTGGGTAATACCCCCTTTGCATTAAACAATGTTGAACTGCACCTGCGGGGCAATTTGATTGTGCCGGTAAAAGAGATAAATGAAGCCCGGCGCCAGGCGGTGGAGCAGGTTATGGCCGTCAGGCAAGGGAGCAGCCGCGTCGAGCTGACCCGAAAGGAAGTGCAGCGGAGATTCGAACGCATCATCGGAGCAGGTGGTCATGCGGTAAAAAGGGAGTGCCTGCTGGCAGTGTCAGTGGGGGACATGTCTGCCCTGGAGAGGGCTGCCGGGGCCGGGGCTGACATAATTCACTTCGGCGGGGACCGCTTCCGTTCCAAACCAGGGATAGGCAGGGAAGAACTGGCCCGGGGGATCGATTATTGCCGCACCAGGGGTGTTATCCCGGTAATCCGGCTGCCGAGGCTGGTGCACGAGCACCGGCTGCAATATTTGGCCGGGTATCTGGAGAAGGCCATGCAGGCTGGGGCGGAAAGCGTTCAGGTTGCCGACCTGGGGAGTCTGGCCGTTGTCAGGGATTACCCGGGCCTGACCGTTTATGGTGACTATACCCTTAATGCATTCAACGATCCTGCCCTTTTGGCCCTGGAGAGCCAGGGGGTGAAGCTTGCCGCTCTGTCGCCGGAATTGAGCCTGGCTCAGTTGGAGGCACTTAAGCTAAGGCGGTCCCACGCCTTTGAACTGGTGGTGCATGGAGCACTGCCGCTTATGATCAGCGAGTACTGCGCTGTTGGGTCATTGCTGGGCGGCGGCAAACCGGAGGGGTGCACCCGGCCCTGTCAGCGGAAAACCTTTGGCCTGAAAGACCGCATGAATTTCGTTTTTCCCGTTGAAACAGACCAGGAGTGCAGGATGCATATCTTCAACGTCAAAGAACTAAATTTAATCGAACACCTGGCTCAGATTTTGCGGCTGGGGCCTGCCGCCGTGCGTTTGGAACTTAAGCGCGAGGACCCTGGTTATGTGGCCGCGGTGACAAAAATATACCGCAGGGAAATAGACTATTTCCTGACACACCCGGCAGGTTATGAACCCCAGCCGGAGAACGTTGCTGCGCTTATGGGGCTCAGACCCGGAGGCTTTACCAAGGGCCATTATTTCCGCGGCGTCGTTTAGGGCCTGGCCCAGGCTGGAGAGGGGAAAAATTGATGCAGAGAAAGACAATTTTAAAACTGGAATTTCCTAAAATAGTGGAAAAGCTGATGGAATGCTGCACTTTTCAGGTCAGCCGCGACAGGGCGGAAGAGCTGATTCCTTATGCGGAGTTGGAGGTGGCGGTAGAGGCGCAGCAGGAAACCACTGAGGCTAAAGAAGTGCTGCGGCTTTACCCCACACTGCCCCTGGGGGGAATGAGGGACATTCGTTCGGCCTTGCGCAAGGCGGAGATTGGGGCAATCCTGCAGCCGGCAGAACTGCTCGATATTGCGGGCACTCTCGGAGCTGGACGCAGGCTAAAAAAGTTCCTGGGCGAATTGCCCAAAACTTATCCCCTGCTGCAGCAAAAGAGTGAAGAAATTGGTATGTTTAAAGACCTGGAGGAGAAAATCGCCCGCTGCATCGGGGACGACGCCGAGGTCCTGGATCAGGCTACACCCGAATTAAATTCCCTGCGGCGCCAGGTCAAAAGCCTGCAGGCCAGGATTAAAGACCGGCTCGAGCATATCATCCGCAGTCCGGAATACCAGAAAGCTTTGCAGGACCCGATTATTACCCTGCGGGACGACCGTTATGTGGTTCCGGTCAAACAGGAATACCGCTCCCAGGTGCAGGGGATAGTCCATGATATGTCTGCCAGCGGCGCCACCTTGTTTATCGAGCCCCTGGCGGTTGTGGAGATGGACAACGATTTGCGCCGCACGGCAGCCAAGGAGAAGCTCGAGGTCGAAAAGATCCTGCGCGAACTCACCAAGGCAGTTGCATCCAGCCGGGATATGGTTGAGGCTACCCTCAACGGTCTGGGGTATATTGACTTTATCTTTGCCAAAGGGAAACTTAGCTCGCTTATGGATGCGGGTGAACCGAAACTTAACGATCACGGCATGGTGAACATTATCAGGGGCCGGCACCCCTTGATCAAGGGCACGCCTGTCCCGGTGAGCCTGCATATAGGAAGGGATTTCGATACCCTAGTAATGACCGGGCCCAACACCGGCGGTAAGACTGTAACATTGAAAACGGTTGGATTGTTCTGTGTCATGGGTGCTGCAGGACTGCACGTGCCGGCTGAAACAGACACGGAACTCAGCATGTTTCAACAAATCTTTGCTGACATCGGGGACGAGCAAAGCATTGAACAGTCCCTGAGCACTTTTTCGTCCCACATGACCAACATTGTAAGCATTCTGGAGCGGGCAGATTACAGTTCCCTGGTGCTTTTGGACGAGGTCGGAGCAGGCACCGACCCGACCGAAGGGGCAGCTCTGGCCATGGCCATCTTAAGCTACCTGCAGGACCGGGGCGCAAAAACAATTGCCACCACCCATTACAGCGAACTGAAGACTTTTGCCTATAACAACCCCAGGGTGGAAAACGCCAGCGTAGAGTTCGATGTGGCTACCCTGAGGCCAACTTACCGTCTGTTAATCGGAATGCCGGGGCGCAGCAACGCCTTTGAGATTGCGGCGCGCCTGGGGCTGCACCAGGATGTGGTCGGCCTGGCCCGGGGTTTCCTGAGTGAACGGGAAGTCCATGTCGCTGACCTGCTGCAGAATTTGGAAGAGACCCAGCGGGTAACAGAAGGGGACAGGGAGGAAGCGGCCCGCCTGCGCCGGGAAATGGAGGGCCTGAAAGCGGGCATGGAAGCTGAAGGGCTGAAGCTGGCAAACAAGGAAAGGGAAGTTATGGAGAAAGCCGCCAGAAAGGCGGAGGAAATCATCAAGCAGGCCAAGCATGAGGCCGATGAGATAATTTCGCAGCTCAAAACCGCCTTGACAGAGGAGAAGGTGCGCCTGCACACAGTGAATGAAGCCAGGGAGCGATTAATAAAGCTGCAGCAGGAGTCGGAGGAGTTAGCGAGCCGGAATCAACCTATCGCAGCGGGGACTCCGCCGAAAAAAGTGAAACCGGGCGAGCAAGTGGAGATCCCAAAGTTCAAGCAAAAGGGCTATGTGTTGTCAGAGCCGAACGCCGCCGGCGAGGTCCAGGTCCAGGTGGGCATCATGAAGGTCACCCTCAAGCTGGAGGAGTTGAGGCCGGTTGAAGAGCCGCAAAAACAGCTACAAGCTTCCGGAGCCGGGCGGATCGGCAAGGATAAGGCAGAGGTAATCACTCAGGAACTGGACCTCAGGGGAATGACTGTGGATGAGGCTCTATACGAGGTGGATAAATACCTGGATGATGCGGTCTTAAGCGGACTCGCCCAGGTGAGGATTATTCACGGCAAAGGCACCGGGGCGCTTCGTACCGGCGTAAGGGATTATCTGGCTCATCATCCCCATGTGAAAGGCTTTCGCCTGGGGCATTTCGGGGAGGGCGGCGCCGGGGTTTCGGTTGTGGAACTGAAGTGACAAAGAAGAGGATGCCCCAAGCAGTTCAAACCTGCTTGGGGCATCCTCTTCTTCTTTACGGAACAGTAATTTCTTTGGAAATCGTGCCAAGAACTTGGTCAGGTTCATTTGGGTCTATAGCCGTGACTGTGAAGACATACTTCCCAGGCAGCACAATCACTTTTGGCTTAGGAGGGGGCGTGGTGATGGTTGGGAGTGCTATGGGGAGAGAGTTGTAACCTCCCGCGGACGTGGCCGGTACCGTATACGTTTTAAGTGGACCATTAGGTCCGGTCGCATCAATTTTTAGATTCGCCGGGACTGCGAGGTTGAAACTAAGCAATGCGGAACTGCCCTGGACTTTCACAGAAAGATTCGATAAGGGGTTCTCTGCCGGGGGTGGATTTGTGCCTGGATCAGGCGTACTGCCGGTGCCTGGGTTCGCCGGGCCACTGGGAGGCATGTTGCAGACCTCGGTGGGCGGTTTGTAGGGAGCTTCCTTCGCCGGCCAGGGAATATTGGCGGCGGGTCCGGTACGGGTAATGTTCAAGAAAACCTTGCTGACGGTCTGGGTGGTGTTGGGACCGGGTAATAACCCAGTCACAGCGCAAACGTCCATCTGTACCCAGACGTTGCTCGTCCCGGTGGGCAGGGCCCCCGAGATGGCGATATCGTGGCTGATAAATTGAGGCGGGGTAAGACTGGAAGGAGCCAGGCCGGACTCTGTATCATAGGTAATGGTGCTGATGCCGCTGGGCCGGTCGAACTGGGTTTTGACCGGCAGGCCTTGGTGGGCTACCTCCATGATTTTTTTCCAGAGCTTGGCGGGCTTGTCACCGCCATAGGTGTCGGATGTAAGATGATACTTGCTGTCGCTTTGGTCCAGGCCCATCCACACGCCGCCTGCATAATCCGGCGTGAAGCCCATAAACCAGGCATCCCGCAAGCCTTGCCCCACCTTGTTGTCGTCCAGGGAGGTGGTGCCGGTTTTGCCGGCCACAGCCCATTTGGGATTGCCAAACTGAGCGTTTGTCCCGGTACCGCTGGTGGCTACGGTGTGCAGCATGTCGGTCATCACGTAGGCGACCTGAGGAGTTAAGATACGTTTTTTCTCTACATTGGTATTGTCAACCAGGCTGGCTCCGTTTTTATCCAGAACTTTTACGACAGAATGGCGCTCGGGGAGAAGCCCCCCGCTGGGAAAGGCTGTGTAGGCGGAAACCATGTCCAGGACGGAAACACTTTCCGACCCGAGGGCCAGGGAGAGGACCTTGTCCCTGTCTCCCAGGGGCAGGCCAAACTGGTCCTTGGCAAACTGCCAGCCGTAATCTATGCCGATTTTGTCCAGTAGTCTTACCGCATAAACGTTTACCGAGTTGCGTACGGCTTCCCGCATGGTCATCATGCCGGTCCAGCCCGCGCTGGGGGTATCGAAGTTGACGGGCGCCCAGATTTTGCCGTCAGCCCCCTTGTATTGGACGGGCATGTTGTCAAGCACTGTGCCGGGAAAGTAACCGCCTTTTGCCAGGGCTGGGGCATACACAGTCAGGGGTTTGGCGCTGGAGCCGGGCTGGCGCAGAGCCTGCCAGGCCCGGTTAAAATCCATGGCGCTGGTGTAGTTGCGGCCGCCAATCATGGCCCTGATGGAACCGTCGTTTGGATCCATGACCACCATGGCGCTCTGTACCGGTTTACCGTAGACATCTTTGGGAAAGTTCTTGGGGTCGGCATAGGCGCTTTCTGCTGCCTGCTGGATTTTGCTGTCTACGGTAGTGTAGATTTTTAAACCGCCGGAAAAGATGGCGTCCGGGCTGATGTTGTAGCGATCTTCCAGTTCGTGAATTACATAGCTGACAAAGCCGGGGTACTTGTAGCTCACCTGAACGTTGGGAAGGTTGCCGGCCTGGGGATTCTTGTTTTCCTCTTTCATCTTGTCCACATAGCTAAAGGGTGCATCTTTGTACTTGTCGTAATCGGCTTGGGAGATAATTTTATCGTCCCGCAAAACGCCTAATACCACAGTGCGGCGGTATTTGGCTTTATCAGGGTTTTCATAGGGGTCATAAGCGGAGGGAGCCTGGGGCAAGCCTGCCAGCATGGCTATGTCACCCATGTCCAATTTGTCAAGGGGTTTGCCGAAATAGGTCTGGGCCGCCGCCTTAATACCATAGGCAGACTCACCAAAGTAGATCCGGTTCAAATACATGGTCAGAATTTCGTCTTTGGTGTAGAGGCGCTCCAGTTTCAGGGCCAGAGCCGCTTCCTGGATCTTCCGTGTAAGGGTTTTGTCAGGGGATAAAAAAGCGCCCCGGGCCAACTGGATCGTAATCGTGCTGGCGCCCTGCAATTTTTTCCCGGTCAGGTCCGCGTACAAAGCCCGGGCAATTCCGATGGGATCAATGCCGATGTGGTCGTAAAAGCGCGTGTCCTCCACTGCCACAAAGGCTTTTTTGATTAGGGGATTGGCATCGATTTGCTTTGAAGTAGCGTCTTCGCGGTTCTGGGTGGCGTGGATTACACCGATTTGATTGCCGTCTTTGTCGTAAATGATTGAGGACTGGTCCGTGTTGGTGAGAATCCGGGGGTTGAACTGGGGCGCTTTGGCGGCAATAGACAGGACAATGCCTAAAGCAGTGCCGGAGCCGAGAACAAAAACAGTAAGTATGGAAAGCAATATCAAGCGTTTCTTAGACAGCCTGCGCTTGGGCTTAGCGCTAGCCTCTTTCTTGGCAGTGGGGCTGGGCATTCAGAAAATACCTCCCTAAAAAATCTCAGTATAACCGGAAATCGGATTTATTATACCACAGGGCCAGGCAAATTCAAAACCGGGGTAATCAGAGGCAAAAGAGCATGGCGTTTTTTCTTGCATATTTGGGCATCTGCCTGTAAAATTTATTTATTAAGCATATTGAATATAAAGGCAATGAAAAGGAGAGTAGCTTTCCGCTGTGCTTATCAGAGAACTGGCGTCAGGTGCAAGCCAGTAGCCGGGGAAGCGAAGTACACCTTGAAGCCGCAGGCTGAATTCATGTAGGCTGAGCCGGGTAAGCCCGTTATTGCTGTGAGAGAATTTACTGCAAGGTAAGTTAATTAGGGTGGTACCGCGGATAAGCCATTCGTCCCTAGCCGGCGACGAGTGGCTTTTTAGTCTTTTTATACTAATGGGGGTGTTTTGTTATGCAGTTGGAGCGGGAGATTGTCCGCCAAATGGAGATTATTCGCCGGGGAACAGCGGAGATAGTTCCTGAAGATGAGTTAGTGGCAAAACTGAGAAAATCACTGAGAGAAGACAAACCCTTAAGAGTTAAGTTAGGTTTGGATCCCACAGCTCCCGATATTCACTTGGGGCACACAGTGCCGTTGCAGAAAATGCGGCAGTTTCAAGACCTCGGCCATCAGGCTATTATCGTCATCGGGGATTTCACCGGGCGGGTAGGTGACCCCACCGGGAAGTCGGAAACAAGGAAGCAGCTGACAGAAGAACAGGTCCTGGCCAATGCAGAAACATACAAGGAGCAGATTTTTAAGATTCTGCAGCCCGAAAAAACCAGGATAACTTTTAACTCCCACTGG
>JAJZPO010000037.1 GCA_021811155.1 Bacillota bacterium
GCTTAGAAAGAAAGCCGTTCGATTTTTAGGACAAAATCGACACTTTCATCCAAGAAATAGGTCAAAGTTTGTCAAAGTCTGTTGATTTAGGAAGGAATTTAATATTTCATGTAGAACCTAGTAAAAGTACCTAAATATTCCTCATTTACCAAGCAAAATTACCTAAAGTGAATTCCTAAACGGCCATGTAAGCGATGCATTTGTCAAGATTCAACGTAACTGCCATTATTGTGAAAGTTTGTGAAAGTTAGAACAGAAAGAAGAGGGGAAAAGCATGCAGTGGTACCGTAACCAGAGGACAGCAGCAAAGATTATTTCGCTTGTGTTACTTATGGCAGTATTTCTGGGACTGGTTGGGTTTATCGGTTATTATTATAACCATAAGGCAGGACAGGCCTTAACCAACCTATACAGCGATAATCTGATCAGCGTAGAAAGTATTATCGAGGCCAGGACCTATAATCGTACGAGTCAGGCCCTGACGCTGGAACTGATACTAGCCCCGGTTGACCAGGCCAAGGCTAAGGATCTCCAGAATGAAATTTCAGCACGGACAACTGAATATGATGGAGTTCTAAAGACCTTTGGTTCTACAAACCTGGATACATCTGAAAGGAATAAGCTGCAGCAGATTCAGGCGGATACCCAGATTTACCGTCAGGAAAGAGACAAGGCCATTCAGATGGCCCTGGCCGGTGATAGGTTGGGCGCTTATCAATCCTTTGCAAAAAATGCCATGCCACACCTGGATAACATGAACAACACCCTACTGGAACTGGCTGACTATAGCATCAAGGAGTCCGAACAGATTAATAAGCAAAACAAGGCAGATGAATCTTTCGCCACAAAAATATTGCTTTTCACTCCCATGGTGATTTGTATTCTTGCCATTGTGCTTGGATTGCTGGTGGCCCGCATGATTTCGGTTCCGCTTACCGCCATGGTTGGAATTGCCCAGGAAGTTGCCGGTGGGAATTTAGCGGTTAAGAGGGTTGCTGTAAAATCACAAGATGAAACAGGAAAACTCAGCCAGGCTTTTGACACCATGAACGCCAATTTGGCAAATCTAATCAAACAGGTTTCGGCTTCTACGGAACTTGTGGCAGCATCTGCTGAAGAGCTTACTGCCAGTGCCGAACAACACGCACTGGCAACAAACCAGGTGGCTAGGGCCATTACCGGTGTGGCTGCCAGCACCGAGAAACAATCAGATGCAGTGAACGAAACTTCAGCGGCGATTGAGCAAATATCTGCCAGCATCCAGCAAGTTGCAGCAAACAGCACTACCGTCGCATCACTGATGGAAGAAACTGCTGCCGCATCTCGTGAAGGACAGAAGTCCGTGGACAAGGCCGTTTCTCAGATGAACCAGGTGGGTAAGGGTTCATCTGAGGTCGAGGCAGCGATAAGAGGTCTGGAGGCAAGTTCAAACAAGATCGGCGAAATCATTAATGTGATTTCAGGGATCGCCAGTCAGACAAATCTACTGGCACTCAACGCAGCCATCGAAGCGGCGAGAGCAGGGGATCAGGGCCGTGGTTTTGCCGTCGTGGCCGAAGAGGTACGGAAACTGGCCGAACAGTCACAGGTCGCGACAAAAGAAATTGCAGCCTTGATCAACGAGAACAAGGCAAATATTGACAACGCAGTGCGCTCGATGGAATCGGGATCGAAGGATGTCCAGACAGGTATAGAAGTAGTGTATGCTGCAGGTGACTCCTTTGCTGCTATCGCAAACGCCATCAACAAGGTGTCCAGCCAAATTCAGGAGATTTCTTCTACGATTCAGCAAATGGCTGGAGGCAGCCAGCAGATTGTAGCCTCCATCCAAGAAATAGACACCATCAGCAAGGAAAATTCCGGCCAGGCCCAGACTGTCTCTGCTGCGACGGAGGAACAAGCCGCTTCGGTGGAGCAAATAGCCAATGCCAGCCAGGAACTGGCAAGGATGGCACAGGATCTACAAATGGCAATCAGTAAGTTCCGCGTTTAGGCTTTGAGTAGGGTGGACATACCAAGCACTTGAGGGAATTTGGGTGCTTGGTATTTTTGTTTCATCATATTCATTCTCATTCGTCCAGACTTCCGCAGGGTAAAAGAAGTCTATGGTGGTTTTATTAATCGGTAAAAAGGCACATAATAAGATTCAAACTAAAAACTACTGGTTACAAGGAGTGAGTAGATTGCCCAATGTTCAACTGCTTGGAGACGACAATCCCGAAACCAAAGAGATTTTTGCCAAACTAAAACAAAAATTCGGAGAGGTACCGCCTCCTTTTCGGGCTATGGCCAACCACCCGTAATACCTAAAAGGCGTCCTGCAAAAGATGGAGACAATAATGGGTTCGGATGCCATAGACCAAAAAACAAAACTGATTATAGCCTTTACTGTGTCCACTTTAAATAACTGCGATTTCTGTATAAACATGTATGCCCAGCAGCTTAAGAGTACGGGCTTTACGGACAAACAGTTTGTTGAACTCTTGGCGACGATTGATTTGGTAGGGGCCATGAACCATTTTAACAACGGTTTGATGATCAAGCCGAACAGCGAAAAATAAATTAGGAAAAGAAGGTGGCTTCACTTGAAAACACTTACGTTAAATGACAACGAAGTTTATTCCCTGCGCATGTCAATTAAAAATTGCATCGAGTCCTGCCGCGAGGGCGGAACCGGAAAGGGTTGTGAACATTGCCAGGCTCTGCAAGGGGTTTTGGACAGATTATAAGAGATATCAGAGTTAAAGGCCTTCATCTCTTGGCAGGGGGAGGCCTTTAGAATTCATTTGTCCCGAAATTGAAGGAGGAAAACAGCTTGCAAATAGGTATGGTTGGATTAGGCAGAATGGGCATTAACCTGGCTCAAAATATGGCAGACCACCGCTACGAGGTTATAGGGTACGACAGATTACCGGGCTCAGTTCAGGAAGCTGAAAACCATGGTATCAGGGGAGCTTATAGTCTTGCTGAACTGGTCGGGAAACTGGAGGGACAATCACGGGTTCTATGGTTGATGGTACCGGCAGGGAACCCGGTGGATGAAACCATCGCGGAACTTACCGGTTTGCTGAAGTCCCGGGATATTATTATTGACGGGGGAAACTCTCATTTTAAAGATACATTGCGCAGGTACGCTGAGTTAAAAAGTCTTGGCATTGACTTTGTCGATGTGGGAACCAGCGGAGGAATCAAGGGAGCCCGCCACGGCGCCTGTGCAATGATAGGAGCAGAAGATGATGTATTTCACTTTCTGGAGCCTTTGTTTAAAGCTATTACAGTCAATAACGGCTATCTCCACACCGGAGAACCCGGTTCAGGACATTACGTCAAGATGGTCCATAACGGTATTGAGTACGGTATGATGCAGGCTATTGGCGAAGGTTTCAGCCTTCTGCAAAAAAGCCGGTTCAAATTGGATTACCGTGAGGTAGCCAGGGTTTGGAACAATGGCTCCGTTATCCGCAGTTGGCTCATGGAATTGGTACGTGAAGCCTTTGCTAAAGATCCGGACTTAGCAGGGATTAAGGGAGTCGTCCACTCCTCCGGGGAGGGCTTATGGACTGTTCAAGAAGCATTGGAACTGGAAGTACCGGTTCCGGTCATCGCCTCATCCCTTTTCAGCCGTTATCGCTCACTCCAGGAAGACTCCTTTGCAGCGAAAGTGGTTGCCGCTTTGCGCAACGAATTTGGCGGTCATGCCGTAGAAAAAGTTAAACCGGGGGAATGACTGAGTTGGAGACAGTACATGACTTCGCTTGCATCATTGTCATATTCGGGGGGACGGGTGACCTGACTTACCGAAAGTTAATGCCCGCTCTCTATAACCTGAAAGACAAACAACAATTATCCGGCAAAATCGCCATCGTGGCCATAGCCAGACAGGAATTAAGTTTAGACCACTATAGGCGGTCGGTGTATGAGGCGATTGAGGAATTTTCCCGTTCGGAATCAGAAGCCGGTATTTGGCACTCGTTACAAGAACGCGTTTATTACCATAGTATGGATTTTAATAATGATAACGGTTACCTGGAGTTGAACCGTTTGTTAATTCATTTGGATCAAAAACACGGGACAGGCGGCAACAGGATTTACTACTTGGCAGTTGCCCCGGAAAACTTCCCGCTTATTGTGAATAAACTCCATAGCCATGGCCTGGCATTGAATCCCCCGGCCTGGCAGCGGATCATGATAGAAAAACCCTTTGGCCGGGATTTAACTTCTGCCCGCACACTCAATCAACAAATTAGCAGAGTTTTTCCGGAAAACAACATCTACCGCATCGATCACTATTTAGGCAAACAGATGATTCAAAATATTATGGTGATCCGTTTTGCTAATTTGTTGTTTGAGTCGGTCTGGAATGCCCGTTACATCGATAATGTCCAGATAACCTCAAGTGAAACCGTAGGGGTTCAGAATAGAGGCGAGTATTACGAGCGGGCCGGCGCCCTGCGGGACATGGTTCAGAATCATATGCTGCAGTTGCTAACCCTGATTGCTATGGAGGCTCCGGCCAACTTGGATACCGAATCGATAAGGGATGAGAAGGTTAAGATCCTCAGGACTTTGGGAGAGTTTTCAGCGGAGACCGTACGCCGGGGAGTGGTACAAGGTCAATATACCGGGGGTATGGTAAACGGAGCCCTTGTCAAGGGTTACCGGGAAGAAGAAAGGGTTTCGACCGCCTCAAATACGGAGACTTTTGTTGCGTTAAAAGTAAAGATCCCTAATTTCCGTTGGGCCGGTGTGCCATTCTATATCCGCACCGGCAAACGGTGTCATACAAAACTCTCTGAGATTGTAATCCAATTTAAACGGCTGCCTGAAATCCTCTATTCCAAGGAATACAATCTGCAGCTGGAACCCAATGTTTTAATTATCAAGATCCAGCCTAAAGAAGGCATTTACTTTCAGTTCAATGCCAAAGAACCGGGGATGACCACTAAGATTGTGCCGGTTAACATGGACTTCTGCCAGAACTGTGATTATGACGGAGACTCTCCCGAAGCCTATGAAAAATTGTTGTTGGACGCAATTAAGGGTGACTCCACCCTCTTTACCCGCTGGGATGAGGTGGAACATGCCTGGAGGTTTACAGACAGTATTTCCCGGTCTTTAAACGATGCGGCCGCCATGTTACATGACTATCCTGCCGGAAGTTGGGGACCGGTTGCAGCCACTAACTTACTAAACTATGATGGCAGGGAATGGTGGAACGAACAATGAATATCTACGATATTTCCATGATGGTAAAGTATTCTATGCCTGTGTACAAAAACAGAGATGAAAAGCGTCCCCGGCTTACCGTCAGCAGAGACTTTGACAGCGGCGGCGTCTATGAATCAAGGATTCAAATGGATTTACATTGCGGCACTCACCTGGATGCGCCCCTACATACTGTGAGGGGCGGGAAAACCATTCCCGCTCAGGATCTGGTCCAAGTGGTTTCCAGGTGCAAAGTTATTGATTTTACCCACCTGCCCGAAAAAATCGGTCAGGTGGAATTGGCTGCAAGCGAGATCGGGGCCGGTGATTTTATTTTGTTTAAGACCAAAAACTCCCATATCGACAGCTTTGACCCTGACTTTGTTTATTTGACTGCGGATGGCGCCGAATTCCTAAAGGAGAAAGGCGTAAGCGGTGTGGGCATTGATGCCCTAGGCGTTGAGCGAAACCAGCCCGGTCATCCCACCCATACCATTCTTTTTACTGCCGGAATTGCAATCCTCGAAGGACTCCGGCTTGCGGATGTCAAACCCGGTGAGTATTTCCTGTTTGCAGCGCCGCTTAAAATACACAATGCCGAAGCTGCGCCTGTTCGGGCCATTTTAATTGAAGGCATAAACCTGTGACCGTAACTATTATGCCTGCCAATACAGTTGTTGCAATATTTTCATAAGACCAATATAATTTTGTAGGAATCTTAAATTTTGTTATAGGGGAATTGCAACATGGCTTTTGTCAACGAGAATTACCTTAAACTTCCGGGGAGCTACCTTTTTTCAGAAATTGCCCGAAGGGTCAACAAGTTCAAAAACGAGAATCCGGACGCAGATATCATCAGACTGGGTATTGGAGATGTTACCAGGCCGCTTCCTCCCGCTGTTGTGGAGGCTATGCGACACGCGGTAGAGGAAATGGGGCGTGCGGAAAGCTTTCGCGGCTATGGTCCTGAACAGGGATATGACTTCCTGAGGGAAAAAATAATAGAAAATGATTTCAGGCCCAGAGGCATTGACCTGGCGCTTGACGAGGTGTATGTCAGCGATGGGGCCAAGAGCGATACGGCCAATTTCCAGGAGGTTTTCGGCACCAACAACATCCTGGCTGTAAGCGATCCGGTTTATCCAGTATACGTTGACAGCAACGTGATGGCCGAAAGGACCGGCATGGTAAACGCTAAGGGGCAGTTTGAAAAAATTGTTTACCTACCGTGCACCGAGGAAAACGGCATGAAGCCGTCCCTCCCTAAGACCCGGGTGGACATGATTTACTTGTGCTTTCCCAACAACCCTACAGGGATGACCCTGTCCAAAGCGGAACTGAAGCAGTGGGTTGATTACGCCAGGGAACACAAATCTATTATTCTCTTCGATGCGGCCTATGAAGGGTACATACGCCAGGACGATGTCCCCCATAGTATATTTGAGATCGAGGGCGCCCGCGAGGTAGCGGTGGAGTTCAGGAGTTTTTCCAAGACGGCGGGTTTTACCGGCACGCGCTGTGCCTACACAATTGTGCCTAAAGAGGTAATGCTGTACGATTCCACGGGAAAGGCCCACAGTCTTAACAACCTTTGGCTGAGAAGGCAGACAACCAAGTTCAACGGGGTTTCTTATCCTGTGCAGGCCGGGGCGGCTGCAGTCTTTTCTGAAGAGGGCAAGAAACAGGTAAAGGCAACGATTGATTACTACATGGAAAATGCCGGGATCATCCGTGAGGGTATAGAAAAAGCCGGCTATAAGGTTTTCGGAGGGGTTAATGCCCCTTACATCTGGCTCAAGACTCCTGACGGCATGGGGTCCTGGGACTTTTTTGAAAAGCTCTTGAAGGCAGCCCATGTGGTAGGCACACCCGGGGCCGGTTTTGGCGCGAGTGGTGAAGGTTATTTCCGGCTAACCGCCTTCGGCAGCAGGGAAAATACCGAAAGGGCTGTTGAGAGGATCAGAACGAGAATGTAAACGCGGCTAAAGTACCGTATGTACTGGGAAGACCCGATGATTGGTGGAAGCTAAACGAGTTCACTTGGGTTTAAGTATGCTGGGAGGCTGAATTAAGGGATGAAATGGTCAAACAAAGCAGCGAACACACTTGAGTGGTCTGGAGAGATTACCAACCGGGAACAGAAGGAGCAGGTGGCAAGCCGCATAGCCGCAAGGGTGAAGGAGGGGGATGTGATAGGAGTAGGCTCCGGTTCCACGTCCTTTCTCGCCATTCAGGCCATAGGCCGCAGAATGCTTGCTGAGAAACTGAATGTGGTTGCGATTCCAACCTCTACCGAGGTTGCATTGGCTTGTACTGTACTGGGTATACCGACTACCACTCTCCTAAATATGAAACCGGACTGGTGCTTCGACGGCGCCGACGAGGTCGACCCGGACAATAACCTGATTAAAGGGCGGGGGGGCCAGATGTTTGCCGAGAAGCTGCTTATCAGCAGTTCGCCGGAGAATTATATTTTGGTCGATGAATCCAAACTGGTACCTGTTTTGGGCAAGAAGTTTCCCGTTCCCGTTGAAGTGTTCCCTGAGGCTTTGCACCTGGTGGAGAACGAACTGATGGCATTGGGGGCTGCGGAGGTCAGACTGCGCCTGGGTAAGGGGAAAGACGGTCCGGTGGTAACCGAATCCGGCAACTTCATTCTCGATGCGCGGTTTGAGCAAATTGGGACTGATTTGGAAAAAAGGATTAAAGTAATCCCGGGGGTAATAGAGTCCGGTCTGTTTATGGGCTACAATGTCAGTATCGTGAGGTAGCAAGCCCCTGTTTCCTCACAGTTTTGCCATGCAGCCTGGTATAGTTGTGATCGTCAAATTCGGTTGACTCCGTTTACTTACTGGAAAACTTTTTAGTATATTGAAAACTTATAAAGTTTAGAGTAGAATAGTCATGTTGTTTTCTCGTTGTTTATGGTGCAAAAACAATAAGCAACGAAAATTTGGCTTCTTTCCCTTAAAACGGCTATACTATTCTTTCCTGTTGACTAAGCTGTGCAGATTAACTATAATATGATGCGTCACTAATTTTAAAAACTTAACAATAAAGTTTGTAGACCACGGAGAGATGGCTGAGTTGGTCGAAGGCGCTCGCCTGGAAAGCGAGTACACTGGGATAACTGGTGTCGAGGGTTCGAATCCCTCTCTCTCCGCCACTTAAAATCCAGGCTGAGGTTTTCCTTGGCCTTTGTTTTTCGCTAAATCTTTGCTATAATATTTTTATCAGATTAAATTTTGACCGTGCTAGACGGGGAGGTAGCGGTTCCCTTGCTCTCGCAATCCGCTATAGCGAGGTTGAATTCTCGGCCTAGGATCTGGATTTGTGGAATCGGCCTGGGTAAGTGACGAGGATTTCCGGGTCCTGCGCAACGGGAACTCTTGAACCGTGTCAGGTCCTGACGGAAGCAGCACTAAGGGAGCCCTCTCGTGTGCCGCGGGGTTGCCTGGGATGAGTTAACTGCTTTGGTACGTCCGGAAGTTCTGGTTCGAAGCCGGGTGCGCGGTCAATTACTTTATGAACAGAGATGGTTTTTGCCATCTTTTTTTTACAGTCAGGTTCGTTCTGCGAGTGGAGAGGTGACTATGGCTTATAAAGCCCTTTACAGGGAGTGGCGCCCCAAGAGTTTCCGCGAAGTCATCGGTCAGGATCATGTGAGTATTACGCTGCAGAATGCGGTCTCCAGTGGCAGGATTGCGCATGCTTACTTGTTTTCCGGACCGCGGGGAACCGGCAAGACCAGTTCGGCGAAAGTACTGGCCAAGGCTTTGAACTGCAAGTCCGGTCCTACGGCAGAGCCGTGCAACCGGTGTGATGCCTGTGTGGCGATAACCAACGGCAACTCGCTGGATGTTATCGAGATAGATGCGGCTTCAAACAGGGGAATCGATGAGATCAGGGACCTGCGCGAAAGGGTGAAATTTGCGCCCAGTGAGAACAGGTATAAGGTTTACATAATTGACGAAGTCCATATGCTGACGACCGAGGCCTTTAATGCCCTCTTGAAGACTTTGGAAGAGCCGCCAAGCCAGGTAATATTCGTTCTGGCAACTACTGAACCCCACAAAATTCCGGCCACAATTTTGTCCCGGGTGCAGCGCTTTGATTTTAAACGCATTGGGGTTTCGGATATTGTCCAAAGATTAAAAGATGTTATGGCGGAATTAGGCGGCGAAGCTGATGAGGATGCCCTGTTCCTGATCGGCCGCAAGGCGGAGGGCGGCATGAGGGATGCCATAAGCCTCTTGGACCAATGTTATCAAGTGGGTGCCAGGCTTGATACCGGCCGGGTGGTGGATGTACTCGGTTCCCTGGCGGAAGAAGAGGTTTTCTCTCTCGCTGCCAAACTCCTGACAAGCGATGTCACGGGGATTATGGCGCAACTGGACAGCCTGATGCTGAAGGGAAAAGAGCCTGGTCAGGTACTGAAAGAACTTACAGAGCACCTGCGTAATTTGTTAATTCTTAATACAGCCCCGGATGCTCTAAGCCTGATACCGGTTTCCCGCGAATTTTTGCCGAAAGTCAAAGAGCAGAGCACAGGCGTTCCGGCCGAAAGGCTGGTGGAATTGATAAGTCTCTTGATCAAAACCGACGGTGAACTGCGTTTTTCCTCCCAGCCCAGAATTACCCTGGAGGTTGCCTTGATCAGCTTATGCGCAGTAAAGCAGGCGCCTTTGCCGGAAAAGCGGGAGCGCCAGGCGGCAATACCGGAAGCCGGCAAGGCTGCCATGAAGCCTCGGCCAGAACCTGTGACGGAAACTGTGCCGGAAACTGTCGGGGAGAAACAAGGCGCAAGCGAGTCCAAACCTGCCGGTTTAAACCTGGAAGTGGTGAGGGCGGAATGGAAAAAGGTCATGGCTCTGGTGAGAAAAGCCAGTATAGGCATCCATGCTCTCTTGATAGAAGGAAGTCCTTCGTCCCTTGCCGGCAATTTATTAACCATTAGCTTCAAGGCCAAAAACAGTTTTCACAGGGACAAGGTCGAACAGCCTGAAAACAAAAAAATCGTGGAACAAGCGTTGTTTTCCGCTCTGGGCTACCCGTTGGGAATCAAGTGTGAGATAGATGGTGAAGCTACTAGGCATACAGAACCCGACGATGACATAGTCAATCAGACATATGAGATTTTTGGTCAGGAACTGGTGGAAATAAAGGATTAGAAGGGAGCACTAACAATGGGTTTTGGTGGCAACATGCAAAAAATGATGAAACAGGTTCAAAAGATGCAGGCTGACATGGCCAAGATGCAGGCCGAGTTGGCTGAAAAACAGGTGGAGACGACCGCCGGGGGCGGGGCAATCAAGGTAGTAGCCAATGGCAAACAAGAGATAGTTGAAATAAAAATCAAGCCTGAGGTAATTGACCCGGAAGACCCTGAGATGCTGGAAGACTTGATTACTGCGGCAGTAAACGAGGCGCTGAGGAAATCCCAGGAGATGGTGAGCCAGGCTATGGGTAAAATAACCGGGGGATTAAACATCCCCGGGCTGTTCTAAAGCATGTACTATTATGCTGAGCCTCTGGCCAAACTGATTGAGGAGTTAGCCAAGCTGCCTGGGATCGGGCCCAAGACAGCGCAGCGGCTGGCCTTTTTTATCCTGAACAGTTCCCCGCAGGAATCCAGGGGATTGGCGGAGGCTATTTTGGCCGCCAAGGAGAAAATCTCTTACTGTGCGATTTGCAGCAACCTTACGGATGTGAGTCCGTGCCCGATTTGTACAGATTCAGGCCGAGACCGGTCCATGATCTGCGTTGTGGAGCAGCCGCAGGACGTGATAGCCTTTGAGAAAACGAAAGAATTTAAGGGACTTTATCATGTGCTGAACGGGGCTATTTCGCCTATGGACGGCATCGGACCGGAGCAGTTAAAGATTAAGGAACTCCTGGGAAGGCTGGACGGTGTCGCTGAAACTGTTATCGCCACCAACCCTAATATTGAGGGAGAGGCAACGGCGTTGTATCTCGCTAAATTGTTAAAGCCCCTGGGGATAAGGGTGACGCGGATTGCCAGGGGATTACCCGTTGGCGGGGACCTGGAGTACGCTGATGAATTGACATTGCTGAAAGCTCTAGAGGGTAGACGCGAAATCTAACGACTGGCCGTTGAAAAGCTGCGTCTAGCTTTGTCGCCGGGCCTGCCGACATCCTCAACGTACGTTTAGTACGCCTCCGGTGCCGGAAGGCCCAGCTTCGCGCTATACTTGCTTTTGAACGGCCAGGCTGAAATTCTGTCATTTCTTGGTTGGACGCCGCCGGCGTCCTGATTTTTTTGGTAATATTTTCTGGGAAGGGGTCATAGGGTTAAAGTAGGACAAGGTGTCTGGAAGGGGGCGAAAACAGGGTGAGTCTGACTCTGCTCTTGGTGGTGTTGGCTGCGGGGGTGGTGTTTCTCCTGGCGGGGAAGCTGGCTTTTCAGCCGGCCAAGCTTTTGCTCAGGATTGGTTTCAGCGGGTTTATTGGGCTGGCTGTTCTCTGGCTGGTGAACTTTGCCGGCGCTTATGTAGGTTTTACGATCCCGCTTAACCCCTTTACCGTACTTATTACAGGCTTATTGGGAGTGCCTGGACTGGCAATGTTAAGCGTATTAGAAATATTGATTAAATGACGCCAAAATTCTGATTTGCGGAACTAGTCATGGATAATTTCACTAAATCTTGACTAAATAAAAAATTTCAGAGTATACTTAGAAAGGTGAAACCTGTAGAATTAGGTTTTCACCTTTTGTTATATATGTAGAATTTATTGTCAGTTCCGAATTTTTCAAGGTTGAGGAGGGTTTTCAATGGTAAAAATGAAGACAATGGATGGTAACGAAGCGGCAGCCCATGCTTCGTATGCGTTTACGGAAGTCGCTGCTATCTTCCCCATCACCCCGTCTTCGCCCATGGCGGAATTTGTGGACGAATGGGCGGCTCACGGTAAAACGAACATATTCGGTCAGCCGGTGAGAGTTGCTGAGATGCAGTCGGAGGCCGGTGCTGCCGGTGCGGTCCACGGTTCCCTGCAGGGCGGGGCGCTGACCACTACATATACTGCTTCCCAGGGATTGCTGCTGATGATCCCTAATATGTACAAAATCGCCGGTGAACTCCTGCCGGGCGTTTTCCACGTTACCGCCCGGGCTCTGGCAGCCCATTCCCTCTCGATTTTCGGCGATCACCAGGACGTCATGGCTGTACGCCAGACCGGGTTTGCGCTTCTCGCTTCTTCCAGCGTGCAGGAGGCAATGGACTTGGGCTTTGTGACTCACTTGAGCGCCATCAAAGCCAGGGTGCCGTTCTTGCACTTCTTTGACGGCTTTAGAACTTCCCATGAAATCCAGAAAATCGAAGTTCCTGATTATGAGGATATAGCTAAACTGGTAGATTATGAGGCCGTGCAGGAGTTCCGGAACCGCGCTTTGAATCCTGAACACCCTGTGCTGAGGGGAACCGCCCAAAACCCGGATATCTACTTCCAGGGGCGTGAGGCGGCGAATCCCTACTATGATGCCGTCCCGGATATCGTGGAAAACTACTTGCAGGAAATCAAAAAGTTAACCGGGAGAGAATATCATCCCTTTGATTACTACGGGGCAGAGGACGCTGAATATGTCCTGGTAGCCATGGGTTCTGTTTGCGACACCATTGAGGAAACTATTGATTACCTGCTGGCCAAGGGAGAAAAGGTGGGGGCTGTCAAAGTTCACCTTTACCGTCCCTTCTCCGCCAAGTACTTCTTCAACGTGCTGCCGAAAAGCGTGAAGAAAATAGCTGTGCTTGACCGCACAAAAGAACCCGGATCCTTGGGCGAACCTCTGTACCTTGATGTAAACAAGCTGTTTTATCAGCATGATGTGAAGCCGGTCATCGTTGGCGGCCGCTATGGTTTAGGGTCCAAGGACGTTACTCCTTCGCAAATCCTGGCTGTGTTTAAAAACCTCAAGCAGGACGTGCCCAAAGACAAGTTTACTATCGGCATTGTTGACGATGTGACCAACCTGTCCCTGCCGCTGGATGAGGTTATCCAGACCTCGCCGGAAGGAACAATCGCCTGCCAATTCTGGGGACTTGGTTCTGACGGCACGGTCGGGGCCAACAAATCCGCGATTAAAATTATTGGCGACAACACCAATCTCTATGCCCAGGCCTATTTTCAGTATGACAGCAAAAAATCCGGCGGGGCCACCATATCCCACCTGCGCTTTGGCAAGAAACCGATCAAATCCCCATATCTTGTAGTTGACGCTGATTATGTGGCCTGTCACAATACAGCATACGTGTACCAGTTCGACCTGCTCAAGGGGCTCAAGCAAAACGGCGCCTTTGTGTTAAACTGCCCCTGGAAAGAGGAAGAACTGGAAGAGAAGCTTCCTGCCTCCATGCGGCGTTACATCGCTAAGAACAATATCAATTTCTACATTATTGACGCGGTTTCCATCGCCCAGGGGATTGGTCTGGGCGGCAGAATCAATATGATTATGCAATCCGCTTTCTTCAAGCTTGCCAACGTGATTCCTGTGGAAGACGCCATCAGCTATCTGAAGGGGTCGGTTGAGAAGTCCTATGGCAAGAAGGGCCAAAAAATTGTTGACATGAACAATGCCGCTATCGACCAGGGGATTGAGGCTTTGGTTAAAGTCGCTGTTCCGGCTGCCTGGGCCAACGCTGAAGAGGCTGCCGGAGAGCCTAAATCCGAACAAGAACCGAAATTTATCAAGGAAATTCTGCGTCCCATGGCCAGGCTGGAAGGGGATGACCTGCCGGTCAGCGCTTTTGCCGGCAGGGAAGACGGGACCTTCCCGCTCGGCACCGCAGCTTACGAGAAGCGCGGCATCGCGGTCATGGTTCCGGAGTGGCAGATTGATAAATGCATTCAGTGCAACCAGTGTTCATATGTATGTCCGCATGCTACCGTAAGGCCATTCCTGTTGAATGAGGCAGAAGTGAAAAATGCCCCCGCTGCTTTCACCGGCAAGAAACCTGTCGGCAAAGTCTTCGAAGGGCTGCAGTTCCGTGTTCAGGTCAGTCCGCTTGATTGCACAGGGTGCGGCAACTGCGCTGAGATATGCCCTGCTCCCGGCAAGGCTCTGGTCATGAAGTCTGCGGCGGAACAAATCGAACTGCAGGCGGAAAACTGGGAGTATGCCATGAAGGTTACGGATAAGGGTTATCTGGTGGATAAGAGTACTGTGAAGAACACCCAGTTTACCCGGCCTCTGCTTGAATTCAACGGCGCCTGCCCTGGCTGCGGTGAGACACCCTATGTCAAACTGCTCACCCAGTTGTATGGTGAGCGCATGATGATTGCCAATGCGACCGGCTGTTCTTCCATCTGGGGCGGAAGCGCTCCTTCCGTTCCATACACCACCAATGCCGAAGGAAAGGGACCTGCCTGGGCCAACTCGCTGTTCGAGGATAATGCCGAGTTTGGTTTCGGTATGTACCTCGGGGTGAAGCAAAACAGGGAGAAGCTGGCTGATTTGATGCAGCAGGCCCTGGAAACCTCCATCAGCGAAGAGCTTAAGACTTCCTGCCGGGAATGGCTGGCGGGCAAGGACGAGGCTGAGGCGTCGAAGGCTGCGGCGGAGAAAATCCTGCCGGCCTTGCAGGGCGACAAGTCAGGCAGTGAAATTCTGGCGCAAATCCTGAGCAAGAAAGATTACCTGGTGAAGAAATCCCAGTGGATTATCGGCGGAGACGGCTGGGCTTATGACATCGGGTATGGGGGCCTGGACCATGTGCTGGCTTCCGGTGAAGATGTCAACATTCTGGTCCTGGATACCGAGGTTTACTCCAACACCGGCGGTCAGGCTTCCAAGGCCACCCCTGCTGCGGCAGTAGCCAAATTCCAGGCAGCAGGCAAGAAAATCCGGAAAAAGGATCTGGGCATGATGGCCATGAGCTATGGCTATGTCTACGTTGCGCAGGTCTCTCTCGGCGCCAGCATGCAGCATACCCTGAAAGCCATCCAGGAAGCGGAAAGCTATAAAGGTCCGTCTCTGGTTATCGCCTATGCTCCTTGCATCAACCACGGCATCAAGGTAGGCATGGCCAAGAGCGTTGTGGAAGGCAAAAAGGCGGTTGAAGCCGGATACTGGCATCTGTTCCGGTACAATCCAGTTTTGGCCGACGAAGGCAAAAACCCCTTCAGCCTTGATTCCAAGGAGCCGACCGCATCCTTTAAAGATTTCATCCTGGGAGAGGTGCGTTACTCTTCATTGATGGCCACTTTCCCGGAAAGCGCGGAAGAATTGTTCGGTGCGGCAGAACGCTATGCTGCGCTGAGATATCAGTCTTACAAACGCCTGGCAGGGCAAGAATAAGGTCCTAGAAAAATAAAATGAGCGGGAGGATTCCCGCTCATTTTATTTTTGGTTAGCGTCCACCCATTCCTTGGCATGCTCAACTTCGATTTCGTTGGGTGTCGCTACTCCGGACACCGGGTCAACCTGCTCGATGTTGGCCCATGCTGCGGTCCGGTGCGGTTCCACCTGAACAAGCCAGGGGCGGCTTTTGATTTTGTTGTCCATATCTAACCTCCTTTGCTGTTAGTATTTTAAAGGCGGCGCATTTGTATCCCTATCCCTTTCACACCATTTTTGCCGCAGTGGCATATTGTGTAAAGACTAAGAGGCGGCACATCAGGGCAATAATTAAAACATAAAGACCGGTAAGGGAGCGATAGTGTGGGCAGCAAACTTTTGCCAACATGTATTGTGTGCGGCGAGACCCCTGTTCTGGGCATTATGGACGGAGTAGTCCTCAGGGGTAAGTTCCTGTGTTCGGCTTGTGAACATAATATCCTGTCCCTGGAAGTTGCTTCGCCTGACTATGAGGCGGTGGTTCAGAAACTGAAAGAGTTATGGGCAGGCAAGGTTTAAGGGCCGGGAATTCCCGGCCCTTAAACCTTGCCTTTGCGAGGCCGGCTGGAATTGACTAGCTAAATGTGGTAAAATTATTTAACAAGCGCTTTTGGGGGTTTTGATAATTCCGGAAGACCTGCCGTTAACAGCCGGCCTTTTGGCCTATGCAGCCAAACAAAGGATTCCTTTTCACACGCCGGGGCATAAAGGGGGCAGGAGCCTTGCCCTGCCTTTTGCCGGCCAGGAACTGGCATCCCTGGATTTGACAGAATTGCCGGATTTGGACGACCTGCACCAGCCGTCAGGAATTATTGCGCAATCCCAGAGCAACTATGCCTCTTGGGTTGGAGCCCAAGAATCCTTTTTTCTGGTGAACGGCGCCACGGCGGGGATTCAAGCCGCCTTAATGGCTG
The DNA here is from genome assembly GCA_021811155.1 of Bacillota bacterium. Classification (GTDB taxonomy): domain Bacteria; phylum Bacillota; class Desulfitobacteriia; order Desulfitobacteriales; family JAJXUE01; genus JAJZPO01. The sequence continues at coordinate 16,474 of JAJZPO010000037.1, forward strand.
TTTTGGGACCGGGGGATTTGCTCCTGACGCCAAGGAACGTGCACAAATCGGTCAACGCGGCCATGATCTTAACCGGAGCTGAGCCTGTCTATTACCTGCCGGAGATTCATCCCGAGTTTGGTCTGCCCCTGGGGCAGATGCCGGACAAGGTATTGGACAAAGTCTCCGCGCTGCCGGATTTAAAAGCCGTTATTGTGCTGCGTCCCACCTATTACGGTACTGTCTGGGATATGTCAGGGCTGCGTCAGGGTCTGCCAAACGGTGTGATCATAGCGGATGAGGCCCATGGGGCGCATTTTCCATTTTGTTCCCGCCTGCCCGAATCAGCTCTTGCTCTGGGAGCGGATCTGGTAGTGCAGGGCAGCCACAAGACACTGGGGGCGCTGACTCAGGGGGCTGTCCTCCATCTTGGCAGGGAAAGCGGCCTTGACAGGGAACGGATTGCGAGAGCCTTGGACGTGCTGCAGACCACGAGTCCATCCTATCTGATTATGGCCTCGCTGGAGGGGGCAGCGTGTGAAGCTGCCGCCAGGGGGGGAGAACACTGGAGCGAATTGGCGGAGAGGTCCGGGCAGCTTGTCGCAAGATTAGGCGCCAGAGGCTGGCGTGTCCTGAATGAACGTGATGTTGGAACGTATGGGATAGCGGGGTTGGACCCTGCCAAGATTTTGCTGCACACTCCCGCTGAGGGAGTCCGGCTGGCCCGGGATCTGGCTGAGCGATTTGGCATCCAGGCCGAGCTGTGGGATAGTGACAATATTTTGTTTTTGCTTGGGGCAGGAGACAGTGAGGCAGGTTTGGAGAAGCTGGAACAGGCTTTGCTGCAGCTTGGGCCCGGGCAGCCCGGCCGGGAGCGGAAACAGTTTCTGCCGCCCTTGCCCGTCCAGGCATTGACGCCCAGGCAGGCCTACTTTGCCCCCAAGGCAAAGGTTTCTTTAAGAGAGGCTGCAGGAAGGATGTGCGGCCAGACTCTGGCCCCATACCCGCCGGGTGTGCCGGTAATTGTGCCTGGAGAGGTGTTCAGCCAGGAAATCGTTGAGTATATTTGCTGGTCCTTGAACCAGGGTGTTTACTGGCAGGGCATTAATGGCGATGACCATATTATAATTATCGAGGAGACTGGGGCATGACCGGATTGCTGATAACGTTTGAAGGTCCCGAAGGGGCAGGGAAAACTACCCAGATTCAGCTTTTGGCCGGCTATCTGGCAGATCAACCCCTGCCGGTAGAAGTTTTACGGGAGCCTGGGGGAACAAGCCTGGGCGAAAAAATCCGAAACTTGCTGCTTGACCCGGAACAAGAGATTTGCCCGGGTGCAGAAGCGTATTTATATGCTGCGGCCAGGGCACAACTGGTAAACAACGTAATCAAGCCGTTTCTGGACCAGGGCAGAATAGTTCTGTGCGACAGGTTTGCTGACGCCAGCATCGCTTACCAGGGCTGGGGCAGAGGCTTGGGACCCCAAAGGGTTAAGGAGGCGAATGCTCTGGCCCTTGACGGTATCTGGCCGGATTTGACTGTGTTGCTGGACATTGCGCCGGAGGCAGGACTGCAGCGCGCCATGGATCGCAGGGCCGGCCTGGACCGGATTGAACAAGAGGATTTGAGTTTTCACCGGGCTGTAAGGCAGGGATACTCTGAGCTGGCGGGTGCCGAACCCGCCAGGTTTCTGGTAGTTGACGCCACCTTATCCCGGGAAGAAATTTCGCAACGCATTTCTGCCCGCACTGCTGCCCTTCTGCTGCAAAAAGGATTCGGACTGAGAGGCGAGGTTTGAGACATGGGAGGATTTTCAGCGGTACTGGGCCAGACCGGAGCCGGAGCTATACTGCAATCTGCCCTGGAATCGGGCAGAATCGCCCATGCCTATTTGTTTGCCGGACCCCGCGGTGTGGGGAAAGGTCTGACAGCCGAGGTTTTTGCGCGGGCTCTCAACTGCGCTGCTCATGAGGACAGGCCCTGTGACCGCTGTCTTCCCTGCCAAAAGGCCTTGAACGGGAACCATCCCGACATTCTTTGGCTGAAGCCGGCAGGATCGAGCTTTAAGATAGAACAGGTGCGGGAGTTGCAGCGGACTGTTCATGCCAAAGTATACGAGGGCAGGCATAAGGTCATTGTCCTGGAGGACTCCCACAAGGCAACAACCCAGGCGGCCAACAGCCTGTTAAAGACGCTGGAGGAACCGCCCGGCAGCACGGTGTTCATTCTCTTGTCAGAAAACCCGCAAACATTGCCGCCGACCATACTGTCCAGATGTCAGAGAGTAAATTTTGCTCCACTTGACAACCGGCTTATCAGCGAAGTGCTGCGGCAGAGGCAGCTTGGCAGGGCGGAAGACAGGGAATTGGCTGTAAGCCTGGCCGGTGGCTCTCTGGGCAGGGCTATTGAATATATGCAAGATCAAAAGGTATTTGTGCTGCGCCAGCGAGCAATTGAATTTATTCAGGCTTGCCTGGGCAAAAACTATTACCGCAGGTACAAAATTACAGAATCCCTGGAGAAAGACAAGCTGGACGTTGCTCTGTTTTTCGAACACATGTTGCTGCTGTTACGGGATGTATATTTAGGGAGAAACGGACAGGGGCAAGGCAGGGCGGGCATCCCGGAAGCTTTGGAGCAGACGGGCCTTGACGCGGAGAGCATAGGGCTTGCTTTGCAGGTTGTACTGGATGGCGTTGAATTGCAGCGAAAACAAGCCAACACCAAACTGCTGCTGGATGTAATCGGCTGCCGTTTGGCCCGATTGGCGTAATTCTAGGAGGGACCGGTATTGATTAAGGTGGTGGGCGTTCGCTTTAAACGGGCGGGGAAGATTTACTATTTTGATCCGGCTGAGCTGGAACTGACACTGGAAGACAAAGTGATTGTAGAGACCGCCAGGGGTGTGGAATTTGGCGAAGTGGTGGTAAAACCGAAATTGGTATCTGAGGAAGAAGTTGTTCCACCCTTGAAGCGGGTCATCCGCAAAGCCACAGAGGTAGATGAGCAGCAGGTAGAGGAGAACAGGCGCAAGGAAAAAGACGCTTTTCACATCTGCCTGAGGAAAATTCACGATCATCAATTGCCAATGAAACTGGTGGATGTGGAATACACTTTTGACGGCAGCAAAATAATTTTTTCTTTCACCGCCGAGGGCCGGGTGGATTTTCGTGAACTGGTCAAAGATCTGGCCGCTGTCTTCAGGACAAGGATAGAATTAAGGCAGATCGGGGTGCGGGATGAGGCAAAAATGCTGGGGGGAGTAGGCTCCTGCGGCAGAATCCTGTGCTGCGCTACCTTCCTCGGGGATTTTGAGCCCGTCTCCATTCGCATGGCCAAAGACCAGAGGCTTTCTTTGAATCCAACCAAAATATCCGGTATTTGCGGACGGCTGATGTGCTGCCTCAAATATGAAAACAGCAGTTATGACGAAGGCCCGGTCTACAAAGGGGCGGTAGAGGAATGATGCAGCTCACCCAGGCCCTGGTTGAGGTGGAGGAGAAACTTCAGACCCTGCTGCAGGAGCTAAGGAGTCTGCAAGTGTACTGCCGCAGCCTGGAAGAGGAGAACCTGCGGCTAAAGCGGGAACTCTGTTCTTTTGGTGATTCCGAGCAAGCTAAGGTGGTAGAAAACGCTGCAAAAATTGAGGGCGAGGGCCATGATAACCTGGCCAGACTATATAATGAGGGCTTTCATGTCTGCCATCTGCATTTCGCCCAGCCCAGGGAAGGGGACTGCCTGTTCTGCATGGGATTTTTGAGGAAGGACGAGCTTTGAACGGTTTGGCACCGGGGGAAAAAATTGAAGACCTTTTCCGCCACGGCCTGAGCATTATCCAGGCGGAACATCTGCCCAAATTCGGCCTGGAAGGGGTCTTGCTGGCCAACTTCCCCGCAATTCGTGACAACTGGCAGGTATGCGACCTTTGCACGGGCAGCGGGATAGTGCCCTTGCTCCTTGCCACCCGGGCTAAAAACCTTAAGATTGCCGGCATCGAAGTTTCGCCGCTCTTAAGCCGCATGGCTAGACGCAGTGTGGAACTGAACAATTTGCAGGGCAGGATAGAAATAATCGAGGCTGACCTGCTGCAGCACAGCCTTGAGAAAAACAAATGGGATTTGGTTACGGTAAACCCGCCTTATTACAGGCCTGACCGAGGAGGAGTCTCACCGGAATATTCCCGGGCTCTGGCCCGTTCAGAGGTGACAGCGGGTCTGGGGGATATTCTGGCTGCAGCACGGGATTTGCTGAAAAACAGGGGCCGCCTGGCGCTCACTTACCGTATATCAGGGTTAGGCGAAATGTTGGGAGCGCTTGAAAAACTTCGGTTTGGTGTGCGCAGGCTGCGTTTTGTCCACCATAATATTGCCAGCAAAGCAGCCTTTTTTTTGGCTGAGTGTCAGAAGGGAAGCGAAACGCAGATTTATGTTGAACCGCCGCTTGTAATTTATGAGACCAAGGAAAGGCTGACGCCGGAAATGCAAGGGGTCTATTTTGCAGGCAAGGCATTGGAAAGTGGGTTATTACTTTGAGCGGGACTCTTTACCTCTGTGCCACTCCGATCGGAAATCTTAAGGATATTACCCTGAGGGCTTTGGATGTCCTGGGCAGGGTACAACTGATTGCGGCGGAAGACACGAGACATACCCAAAAGCTGCTCAACTATTACCAGATAAAGACTGGGTTGACCAGTTACCACCAGCATAATGAAAAACTCAAATCAGGCGAATTGATTCAGCGCCTCAAATCCGGCATGGACGTGGCCCTGGTTTCGGATGCGGGACTGCCGGGAATTTCGGATCCGGGGGAAGTCCTGGTGCGAAGGGCCCTGCAGGAGGAAATTCCGGTTGAAGTCATACCAGGTCCCAGCGCCTTTACCAGCGGCCTGGTAATATCAGGGGTGCCCTGTACTCCCTTGTATTTCGCAGGCTTTTTGCCAAGCACAGGCAAGGCCAGGCGGGATTCCTTAAACAAGTTGAAGGATATCCAGGCGACGCAGGTTTTTTATGAAGGGCCCCACCGTTTGACAAAACTTCTCGTGGATGTCCTGGATATTTACGGTGATGTGGCTGTGGTGGTAGCCAGGGAACTAACCAAGCTGCACCAGGAACTCTTGCGCGGGAAGGTCTCAGAGGTTTTGAACCGCCTGCTCCAGGTCCCGCCTAAAGGGGAAATTGTGGTCTATGTTGTCCCGCCTGCTCCGGTAGAACCCGCAGCTCCGGGTGACTGGAAAGCTGAGGTGGGAAAACTGGTAAAAGAGGGCATGAGCAAAAAAGATGCCATCAAGCTTCTGGCGGAAAAGTACCAGGTACCTAAACGCCAAATCTACAACAGCACGCTTCAGGACAGTGGGGAGCCAGACCCGGTTTAGGCACAAAAAAACCGGTCAATCAGACCGGTCGAAAATTTATGTACTGGTTTATACTGCCTGGGAACTCATGGCCTGGGCGCATTCACGGCAAACGTTCTTGCCTTTGAAGATTTGCACCTGGCTGGCGTTACCACAGAACACGCAAGCGGGTTCGTATTTTTTCAAAATGATTTTTTCCTGGTCGACGTAAATCTCCAGAGCATCTTTTTCATCGATTCCCAGGGTGCGGCGAAGTTCAATAGGCAGAACAACCCGGCCTAATTCGTCAACTTTGCGGACAATTCCAGTAGATTTCATTTTTGAGCATCCCCTTTCAACAAGTTTCGACAATTTGTTACAACCTTATGATACCAATCATTCCAGTATAAGTCAACCCGTTTTTTGCCTGATAATTGTATACATTTTCTCCGATATGGTTATACTTGACAGAAATGGCCGGCGGCGAGTATACTCTGAGACAAATAAAGCGAAAGCTGAGAAGGGGAAGAGTACCTTCTATTGTCTATTGCAGCGAGCGGGTACGGTGCAAGACCGCATAGGCAGGGATGGGAACATGGCTCCGGAGCTTTTGGGCTGAAAGCCCGCAGGGTGTGTAGGTCCAAACGGCTATCCACCGTTAGAGGGCAGAGCTTATGGCTCGTTTGAGATTCCGGCTTTATAGCCGTGAAACTAGGGTGGTAACGCGAAGAACTCTCGCCCCTTGCTGGGTGGGAGATTATTTTTTTTAAAAGGGAGGATTTTGGATGCAGAAACCGACATTTTACGTTACAACGCCAATCTATTATCCTAATTCAAGCCCGCATATCGGGACTGCCTATACCACTATCGGCGCCGATACAGTGTCACGCTACAAGCGGATGCGCGGCTATGACGTGTGGTTTCTGACCGGGACGGATGAAAATGCGCAAAAAATTGCGCGTACGGCAGAAGCCAACGGGGTCCCGCCTAAGGAGTATGTGGACGGGGTAGTCGATAAGTTTCAGGAGCTGTGGCGCTTGCTGGACATATCAAACGATGATTTTATCCGGACCACCGAGGAAAGGCATAAGGTGGTGGTTCAGGATATTTTTCAGAGACTGTATGATCAGGGAGATATATACAAGTCTGAATATCAGGGCTGGTATTGTACTCCTTGTGAGACCTTTTGGACTGAGAACAAACTTAAAGACGGAAAGTGTCCCAACCCGGACTGCGGCCGGGAAGTAGAACTGTTGAAAGAAGAAAGCTATTTTTTCAAAATGTCCAAATACCAGGATCAACTGCTGCAGCACATCGAGGCCCATCCTGATTTTATTCAGCCGGTGTCCAGGCGCAATGAGATGATAAGCTTTATCAAAGGCGGGCTTGAGGATCTGTGCGTTTCCCGCACCACCTTCAAATGGGGGATTCCGGTACCCTTTGATCCCAAACATGTTGTTTATGTCTGGCTGGATGCACTGATCAATTATATTTCTGCGCTTGGTTGGGGCCAGGGGGATGAAAAATTCAAAAAATACTGGCCGGCCGTGCACCTGATGGGGAAAGACATTGTGCGTTTTCACGCCGTTATCTGGCCGATTATCCTGCTCGCCCTGGGCGTAGAACTGCCGAAAACAGTATACGGGCACGGTTGGTTCCTGAGCCGGGAAGGCGGCAAGATTTCCAAGTCGAGGGGCAACGTTCAGGATGCTTTCGAACTGATAAGACTTTACGGTTCTGATGCCATCCGCTATTTTCTGCTGAAAGAAATGCAGGCCGGAAGTGACGGCTACTATTCGGAAGACGCTCTGGTTGAGCGAATTAACAGCGACCTGGCCAACGATTACGGCAACCTGCTCTCAAGGACCACCGCCATGCTTGAGAAATACCGCCAGGGCGTGGTTCCTGCCGCCGTCGCTCCTGCCGCCCTGGACAGGGAAATAGCTGCCGCAGCCGCCGCAGCCAAAAAAGAAGTGGAGGATTGCCTGGACCGGCTTGATTTCAGCAATGCGCTGGTTGCAATCTGGCGTTTCATCGGCAGGGCGAACAAATACGTGGATGAGAGCGCGCCGTGGGCCCTGGCAAAGGACCCGGGCCAGGCTGCCCAGTTGGATACGGTGCTTTACACTTTGACAGAATCCCTGCGGATCGTGACCATTCTGTGCAGTCCCTTTATGCCGGGAGTTCCCGCTAAGGTTTGGTCCCAACTGGGAATCACCGACCGGACCGAACTGCATACCTGGGATGGGGCGACCTGGGGAGGCTTGCTTCCTGGCGTGAAGATTAATCGGGGACAGGCGCTCTTTCCAAGAATTGAGGAACCAAAAGAGGGGGTGACCGGAATGGATAAAGTGAGCCAAGCTGCGGCTGTGCCGAAAGAGGTTGACGTTGTGGCCGCGGAGGAAATTGCTGAGGAAATTTCTCTTGATGACTTTGCCAGGCTGGATTTGAGGGTCGCCAAAATCATCGCGGCGGAAAAAGTTGAAAAGGCCGACAAACTACTGAAACTGGAGGTCGAACTTGGCCAGGAGCGAAGGACCGTGGTCTCCGGCATAGCTAAACACTACTCTCCCGAAGAGTTGGTGGGCAAATCAGTAGTGCTGGTGGCCAACCTCAAGCCGGTCAAGCTGAGGGGCATTCTATCCCAGGGCATGATCCTGGCGGCAAGCCATGAGGATAAGCTGGAAGCGCTCACGGTCAGTCATGATTTGCCGAGCGGAGCACGGGTGAAATGATTTTTGAGACTCACTGTCATTTGGACGATAAGAGATTTGCTGCCGACCGGGAGGAAGTCGTGGCCCGTCTGCGCCAGCAGGGAATTGGGGCAGTTTTGAATGTCGGGTATGACCTGGAATCTTCCGTCAGGTCGGTCAAGCTGGCGCAAGAACATGCGGAATTCTATGCCGCGGTTGGGGTCCATCCCCATGATGCGGCCGGCATGTCTGAGGATGGGTGGGAACACTTAGAGCAGCTTGCTGCTTCCCCGAAAGTGGTTGCCCTGGGCGAGATGGGACTGGACTACTACCGCGACCTGTCCCCCCGTCCGGTTCAGCAGCAAGCTTTCGCTTTTCAGCTCGAATTGGCCAATAAGCTCAATCTCCCGGTGATTATCCACAACAGGGATGCCCATCAGGATACCATCAGGTTGCTGCAGGCCCACGTACCAGCCAGGGGAGGGGTGCTGCACTGTTTTTCAGGCAGTTGGGAAACCGCCCGGCTGGCCCTGGACCTGGGGCTCTATATTTCCTTTGCCGGACCGTTAACTTACCGCAACGCGGTCAATCTGCAGCAAGTTGCCGTCCGCGTGCCCCTGGACAGATTGCTGGTGGAAACAGACAGCCCTTATTTGACCCCGGAACCTTGGCGGGGGAGGCGTAACGAGCCGGCATACGTCCGTTATGTAGTCGAAAAGTTGGCTGAAATCAGGTCCATGGATGTTGAAGAACTGGCTGCCCAAACCGCCGCAAATGGGGCTAGGCTGTTTGGGATTGAGCTTTAGGAAAACGGTAATAAGCAGAATTCAGCAGTCAGAAGTCAGGAGTCAGAATTTGTAAATGGACTCACAGCATTTCTGAATTCCTGAATGTGTAAGCAAAGCCGGCCGGACTTTCGAGCCGGCTTTTAACCTTTGGGCTGGCCTGGCAGGTCTAATTTTAGGACCGGTGCGCATAGGAATTGTAGGAAAAGGGGGGGTAAGGCATGTACCTGCTTCCGGTAACCACCTATTTTGACTATGTGCAGGCCGGTAAGAGATGGACCAAGTGGACCGGCGGCACAATATTGCTGAGTTTCCTGCTAGGCTCTTCCCAATCCCAGAACGTAAAAACGGGGCAAATAAGTGTGAGTCCCAGGGTGGAAATAAGGGCGGATGGTCTTGCCAGGGAGGTAAGTACTTTCCAGTCCGATCCGGCTGACATTCTGCGCAAAGCAGGCGTAGGGCTGGGACCGAATGACATTGTCAGTATAGCAGAAAATACAATTGAGGTAATCAGGGTGGAGGAGAAGCTGACCCTGATCGACACTGACCTGCCTTTCAGCACGGAAACAAGGGTCGATGCAAAGCTAAGGCCGGGCGCCAGCAAAGTGCTCGAGCCAGGGTCTGGCGGGATCAGGCGGGAGATTGTTAAGGTCACCCTGGCCGGAGGCAAAGAGGTGGGCAGGGAAACGGTTTTCAGCCAGATTGTAAAAGAGCCTGTCAACAAAGTGGTTGCAAACAATCCCGTGCGAAGCTCAAATAAAACAGCTGTGGCAAGGGGGCAGGCCCTTCCAGCCGATTTAAAGGCCAACGCGGAGATGACTTTTGAAGCTACGGCCTACACCTATACCGGTCACAATACTGCTACAGGGCAGCCTCCCAGGGTCGGATTGGTAGCTGTAGACCCACGGGTAATACCGCTGGGCACCAAAATGTATATCGAAGGTTATGGCTTCGCAGTGGCAGCAGATACCGGCGGAGCCATAAAAGGGAGAATTGTCGATGTATTTTTCGAGACAGTGAGGGAATGTTTAGTCTGGGGTCGAAGAAAGGTAAAGATTTACATATTGAGACCATAAATGTAAATTTATGGTAAAAACTATTTACAGTCCTCCCGCTATAAGCTAAAATTGACAGTGAACTTATTGTCAGGAGGGATTCAATGGACTCCGGCCAAAAGCCCTGGGCAGTTCCTGCCTTAGCAAAAGTTATCCCCCGCAAACGGAATTCACTGTTATTCGGGATAATTTCGCTCTGTCTGGTTCTGCTGATAAGTTTTTTGGTGATAGCCAAGACAGTTACTGTGGAAGCTGACGGAAAGAAAGTGAATTATTTTACCGTAAGGAAAACGGTTGGCGATTTCCTGAACCATACCAAGTTGAACGTCTATCCGGAAGATCTCGTTTTGCCCGGGAGAGATGCGCCCATTCAGAGGGGCATGGACATTGTAGTCAAACGCAGCGTGCCGGTAACTATTAAACTGGACGGCAAGGCACTTTCTTTCAGGACTTTGAGTCCGGTTGTCGGCCAGGCTTTGGATGCTGCGGGCAGAAAATTCGGTTTCAAATTAAAAAACAGTGATGAAATCGAACCAGACCGGAGCACGCCGATTCAAGCCAATATGGCCATAACAGTCAACATCTCCGTACCCATGACTATTGTCGCGGACGGAACTTCACGCCAGGTAGAACTGGCGCCGCGGCCTGTGAAAGACGTTCTGGCGAAAGAGCAGGTTACCCTGGGGCCAAAGGATTTGGTGACGCCGCAGCCTGATGAAATGGTGACAGCCAATACTACAATCAAGGTTGTACGGGTTACAGAGAAAGTGACTACAATTCAGTCGAACCTTCCTTACCAGGTGGTTGCCAAACCGGGTGATTTTCCGGTGGGACTGTCTGACAGGATTATTAACAGGGGAAGTCTTGGACTGGCCCAACAAACGGTCAAGATTACATATGAAGACGGTGTAGAGGTGGACCGGGCGATTCTTTCACAACAAACGCTGCGCAAGCCTGTTGACGAGATAGTGGCAAGGGGAAGCCAAACCACAGTGACCAGGGGTGGCCAGGTAATCAATTTCAAACGGGCTTATTTGGTCCGGGCAACCGGTTACAGTGGGGGAGGATCCACTTCCCTGGGAATATCGGTACAACGCGGCGTGGTGGCCGTGGACCCAAGGGTTATTCCCTATTACAGCAAGCTTTGGGTAGAAGGGTACGGGTGGGGAAGAGCCCTGGATACGGGCGGAGCCATCAAGGGGAACCGTATCGACCTTTATTTTGATGACGAGGCGGATGCCTGGGCCTGGGGATCAAGAAACGTAATAGTGTATGTGCAATGAGGAAAGGCGCCTACGGGCGCCTTTTTCCGTGTTCTACCCGGCAGCCCTGTGAAATATCTTCAAATATGAGCAAAAATGTTTGGAGAGGGTTTCCATGCGCAGGGTGGTCTGGTTTGCAGGCAAAAAGTACTACCGAATAGTTCCGTTTATAGTCATTGGTTACATGCTGATCATTTTTGCAGCCGCCTTAGCGGGCATGACCGAGGCGGTTTCGCTGTCGGTAGCCGGTAAGAATCCGGTGGTGATTGATCCGGGGCACGGAGGCTATGATCCTGGAGCAATAACTTCCAAGGGTGTTTATGAAAAAGACATCAACCTGGCCATCAGCAAAAAAGTCAAAACCAAACTGGCGGAATCCGGCATAAAAGCTATTCTCACCCGGGAAGATGACCGGGATTATGCCAATGGGGCGGGCAGCAAGAAAACGAAAAAGCAAACAGATTTGGATTACAGAATTGGCCTGGTGGAAGGCTTAAATCCGGAAATACTGATAAGCATCCACGTAAACAGTGGAGGCGGCAATAACTCGGGAGCGGAGGCTTTTTACCAGGAAGGTTCGGAAGAGGGCAAAGCCCTGGCTGAATGCGTCCAGGCAGAGCTGCGAAAAATTCCTGGCATGACCAAAAGAGTTGCCAAGTCCGGGGAATTCTACCTCACCCGGAACACAAAAATCACTGCGATTATTCTGGAACTAGGCTATTTGTCAAACCCCGTTGAACGGAAAAAACTTCTGCAGAATTTCTATCAGGACCAATTGGCTGACGCAATAACCGCGGGAATCAAAAACTATCTTGCAGGCGGAAAGTAGGTCTGAATTCAGAATCCAGAATCCAGAATTCAGACATGCATGCCGCTTGACGGCACCACTGATGAATGAAACAGGCCGGTAAGCTAAGGGTGAATTTTCTTTCTGCGCAGAGAAGCATTACGGAGGAGCCGTTAGCATGCTCGGC
>JAJZPO010000038.1 GCA_021811155.1 Bacillota bacterium
TCTACCCGTCCAGGCAGAATCCCTGCCCATAGACACGCCCTTTGACCTGAAGCGTAACTTTTTCCGCCAGAAAAGTAGTTTCGATATCCAAAAGGCCCAACCCGGGCACTGAACCCCGGCTGGATTCGGTCTGATCCGGGTCATGAATCATCCTGCCCAGCATCTGATAACCGCCGCAGATGCCCATCACCGCCGTGCCGGCCCCGGCCAGTCTCACAACCTCCCGGGCCAGGCCTGTTTCCCACAGGAACTGCAGGTCTTCGCTGGTATTCTTGCTCCCCGGCAGAATGATCAGGTTAGGAGCGCCCAGACCGGCTGCATCCTGGACGTAGCGTAGGTTTACGTCGGGTTCCGCGGCAAGCGGATCGAAATCGGTAAAATTGGAGATGCGGGGAATGGAGAGCACCGCGATGTCCAGCTTTTCCGCGTTACCGGCGCTTAAATTCTGCCTTTCTTCCAACACCACCGAGTCTTCTTCCGGAATGCTGAAGTCCGTGTAGTAAGGCACAACCCCCAGCACGGGCACCCCGGTTTTTTCCTCCAGGAAATCCAGGGCAGGCTGGAGCAGTTTGATGTCGCCCCGGAATTTATTGATCACGATCCCCTTGACATAGGGCCTTTCATCGGGATAGAGCAGTTCCAGGGTGCCCACTACGGCAGCCAGCGCCCCGCCCCGGTCGATATCAGCAACCAAAAACACGGGGGCGTCCGCCAACTTGGCCACCCGCATATTGACGATATCCCTGTCCTTCAGGTTTACCTCGGCTGGACTGCCCGCTCCTTCAATCACCACTATTTCGTTCTCCCAGCTGAGCCGCTCCAGGGAATTTTGCACCACATCGAGAGCCGTGGTGTTATACTTCAGGTGATACTCCTGGGCCGAGAGGTTGCCCACCGGCTTGCCCAGGACTATCACCTGGGAGCATGAGTTCCCCGTTGGCTTCAATAGGACCGGGTTCATTATTACGTCGGGTTCAATCCCGGCCGCCTGGGCCTGGACCACCTGGGCCCGTCCCATCTCTCCCCCGTCTTTGGTGACAAAGGAGTTTAAGGCCATGTTCTGAGCCTTAAAAGGCGCAACCCTATACCCGTCCTGGTAAAATATGCGGCAAAAAGCAGCAGCCAGGACGCTCTTGCCCACATTGGACGAAGTCCCCTGAAACATCACGGTCTTAGCCCTGTTCCCCATCTCACCCTCTCCTTTCCACTAGGACATCGGGGACGGTTCTGTTTGTCCTAGTGTCCTAGTGTTTGTCCTAGTGTCAAACTAATTATTCCCCCGGCAGTAGGACAAAGGGGACAGTCTGTTTGTCCTATCACCCTCGGACCACAGCGTAAAAAACTTGTCTCTGTGACAATAAATTGACTCCGTTATTACAATATCATATTAATAGGACAATATTTTCGAAGTCCTCGGCCGGAGGACCCTTCAAAACGGTTCCTTTCGCTAGGACGAAAGGAACCGTCCCCTTTGTCCTAATTTTAACGGTACTACGCTAGGGAGCGCTTCAAAACGACTTCCTTCGCTAGGACGGAAAGAACCGTCCCCTTTGTCCTAGTTAGAATTCCCTTTGGACGGAGAGGTAGATCAGGGCGTTGACCATGGCGGCGGCTACGTTGCTGCCGCCCCTGTTGCCCCTGACACTGAGGTAGGGGATATCTGACTGCTCCGCCAGGAGTTCCTTGGACTCGGCCGCGCCGACGAAGCCAACGGGACAGCCTACAATCAGGGCCGGGCTCTTTTTCTGCTCCTGGCAGAGTCGGAGCACTTCCAGCAAGGCAGTAGGCGAATTGCCGATGGACACCACATTGCCCCATAACTCGTCCTGGTGCAGCCTTAAGGCCGTCATGGCCCGGGTGATGCCCCATTCCCTGGCCCGGGCGGGAACCTCCGGGTCATTGAGGAAGCACTGCACTTGCCCTCCGGCCTTGGCCAGGTTCTTTTTGTTTACCCCGGACCAGACCATCTCCACATCGGTAATCACATTGGCCCCACGCTGCAGGGCGGCGATCCCCGCCTCCACCCCTTGGGGATGAAACAAAATCAGCTCCGCCATCTCCGGGTCCCCTGTGGTGTGTACCACTCGCTTGACCACCTGCTTCTGGGAGGCAGACCAGTCACCCCGTTCCAGCAAATCTTCGATTATTTCCATGCTCCGGGCTTCAATCTCCTGGGGGCTGATGATAAAGTCCTTCAAGTCCATTTAGATTACCTCCTGCACCCTCTCCCAGACCAGTTGGGCGATGGCGGGGTCAGCTCCCAGGTGCCTGGTGAAAACCACCTCAATATCCGGCAGGTCCTGTTTGATTGTTTCCACTGCCTGAGGCACATCCTGCGACACATGGGTGCCCTTAAACAGGAAGAGGGGCATGACCACAAACCTCTTAAAGCCTGCTGCCGCACCGGTGCGGATAGCCGTACCCAGGTCAGGTTCGCAGTTATCCATGTAAGCGGTCTCCACCGGCAGTTCCGTCATGGTTTTCACCATGACCGCCACATGCTGCAGCCCCGCATTATGTTCAGCCACTTTGCTGCCATGTCCCAAAATCACTACCATAGTTTTCATCTCTTAGCCCCCACTCTATTGGGGAATTCAGAATTCAGAAGTCAGAATTCAGAATATCCCAAGAATTTTCCTCAACCCAACAAGAAGATTGTCTCCCCTAACTCCATGTATACATAATCAGATCGGTATTCAGACTCTGTGCCGCTAGGCTGCACGCTTGATGAAGACCGTGATTTATGCCCTGAAACATCGCAACAAAGATACCCCATAAGATTCGGCATAAGATTTAAGATTCGGCAGGATTCGCTAGGACGTTTAGAACCGTCCCCGTTGTCCTAGTTCAATAATCTAAATAGTTCAGCCTTCAGGGCTGCCCAGTCCTGTACCACTCTGGGATAAGGGATTTGCGGCCGCTGCACCAGGACTACCGGGACGCCGAGTTCGAGCGCTGCTGTGAGCTTGGCATCCGTGCCCCCCAGGCCGCCGCTTTCCTTGCTCACCAGGACCTCAGCCCTGTAATGAACGAGCATGGCCCGGTTCATCTCCACGCCAAAAGGTCCCTGCAAGGCCGCAATGTCCGCCGGTCTTAGTCCCAGGTCAAGACACTTTCCGATCACTTCCGGCAGGGGAAGGACCCTGGCGACAAGCCGCTTGCCTCGGAGGGCAGTCGCCTGTGCGAACACTTCCAGGCTGTTGCTGCCTGTAGTCAGAAAAATGCAGTCGCCCAATTCCCCTGCCTTTTCCGCCGCCTCCGGGAAGGAAGCTGCTTTGTAGATGAGCGGATGTTCGGGCACGTGAGCTTCAGGCCGTTCAAAGCGGATGTAAGGCACTCCGGCGCGCTCACAGGCCGAGATGGCTGTGCGGGAAACGTTGGCCGCAAAGGGGTGGCTGGCATCCACCACCAGTTCAATCCCTTCCCGTGCCATGAGCCCGGCAAACCCTGCCTCATCCAGCGCACCCGCTCTGGCAGGGGTTTCCCCGGCCAGTTCCTTGCCGTAGGCGGTTGCTGCGGACAAGAGGACCTTATAGCCCTCCGCCTGGATATCCCGGGCCAGTTCCCTGCCGTCAGCCGTCCCTGCCAGGATCAGAATCATAGCTCGTAACCCCTGGGGGTCACAATGCGGCTGCCAAGAACCTTGGTTTGGGAGTTGCCTATTATGACTGTGGTCAACATATCGATTTTCTCCCTGGTGAAATCGGCCAGATTGCTGATGCACACTTCCTGGCCCTCGCGCAGGGCGTTGCGCACGATCCCCACCGGGGTGTCCGGACTGCGGAACTCCAGCAGAATCTGCCTGACTTCTTCGATCTGGCTTACGCGCTGGCGCGATTTCGGGTTATACACGGCCAGGACAAAGTCCCCTTCCGCCGCCAGCCTCACCCTCTTCCGGATCAGTTCCCAGGGAGTCAGCAGGTCGCTGAGGCTCACGGTGACGAAGTCATGCATCAGGGGCGCCCCCAGGCAGGCAGCCGCCGCAGCGGACGCGCTCACGCCCGGCACGATTTCCACCGGCACATCCATGCCCTCCTGGGCCAGGACTTCCAGCATGATCCCCGCCATGCCATAAATCCCCGCATCCCCGCTGGATACCAGGGCCACGCTCAGGCCCTGCCCGGCGAGTTCTGCGACTTCGTGGCAGCGGTCCACTTCCTGGGTCATACCGGAAACAACAACCTTCTGTTCCGGGTTGGTAAGGAGGCCGCGAATCAGTTCAACATAGGTTTTATATCCCGTCACCACCTGGGCTTCGGCCAGGACCTGGCGGGCGCGCAGGGTCATCTGCTCCCAATTGCCCGGGCCCATGCCTACCACCCAGATTCTTCCTCCGCCAGTGCCACCGTCACGCCCTGCCGGGCTTGTTTGCCCAAAATCAGTCTCCCCTGCCGGCACCCGGCCAGGCTCGCTGGTTCGCATACTCCTCCAACTCCCATCTGTTCATAGACAAATTCCGACCGGGCCAGGCCCGAGCGTTCGGACAAAATCCCAGCCAAAACTCCGGCCTGATAAAACTCTGTGTCCACACCTAACATCTTGGCAGCTCTGAGAATTCCCTCCTCAGCGGATTTCGCCTCGATGGATGAGATCTTTTTCAGACTCAGCACGCTCCGCCCCGCCCGGGCCAGCGCATCCCTTAAAGCTTCAATTACGGCCTCCTGCGTGGCGCCGCGGCGGCAGCCCACACCGGCCACCAGGGAAGGCGGCCTCAAGCTCAAAAACCCCTCCGTGCCGGTTCGGCTCGTGAGAACCACTACAGGCTCACCTTTAACCCCCAACTCCCGGACCTGCTCAGACATGTCCCCCGCCGCCGTCACAACTTCCCAGCAGGGGTCCTGAAACAGCGGGTGATCCTTCCCCAGAGGCAGGACCCTATCACAGAGGAGGATAACCTTATCACCCCGGGCCAGGGCGCTGTTCACCCGCACAATGCCCTCTACAGGTTCGATTCTTGCCCCCAGGTCCCGGGCCAGCACATCCACCGCCAGGCGGCCCTGCACATCGGTGGAGGTGGTGATTACCGGAGTCCCCTGCAAGACCGCAGCGACACTCCTGGCCAGATCATTGGCCCCTCCCAGATGACCTGAGAGCAGGCTCACGGCGAATTTTCCCTTCTCATCCACCAGCACCACCGCCGGATCCCTGTCTTTGCCCTGCAGGAGGGGCGCCAAAGCCCTCATCCCAATCCCGGCAGCCATGATAAGCACCAAACCGTCAAAACGGTGAAAAATTTCCCCGATCAGCGCCGCTGTGGGGCCGGCATACAACTCCCCCGCCGGAACCAGAACCCCGAGCTTTCGCGGCAGGAACACTTTGACTTCCCCGACCCTGGGACTTCGGTATACTCCGGGCCTTCCCCCGTTCAGTTCGCTTCCCGGCAGTTTTTCAGCCAGGAGGAGCGCCGTCTCCGCTCCTCCTTTAGTCAGAGCCAGAACCGCCAGCTTCACCGGGATTTCTCCCTGTACCCGTGGCTGAATTCCGGATCATAAAGCCGGGAGCGCTCATATTCACTGCCCAAAAATCCCCCCACCAGTATCAGGGCGGTCTTGGAAATCCCTTCCCGCTCCACCTTCTCTGCAATGTCTGCCAGGGTACCCTTGAGGATTTTCTCTTCCGGCCAGCTGGCTTTATATACCACAGCCACCGGGGTTTCGGGCGCATAGCCCCGGCCCAGTTCAGCCATAACCCTCTCAATATCCTGCACACTCAGGAAAATCCCCATGGTGGCGCCGTGCTTGGCCAGTTCCCCCAGCGTCTCCCCCGGCGGCACCGGAGTCCGCCCTTCCATCCTGGTCAAAATAACAGTCTGGGAAACCCCGGGCAGAGTGTATTCCCGGCGCAGGCTGGCCGCCGCCGCCAGGAAGGAGCTTACCCCCGGAATTACCGTGTAGCTGATGTTTTTCCGCCCCAGGATATCCATTTGCTCCTGGATGGCGCCATAAATGCTGGGGTCACCCGTATGGATCCGGGCCACCTGCTTCCCCCTGGCAGCGCTCTCTTCCATCACTTCTATTACCTGCTCCAGGGTCATCTCCGCGCTGTTATAGATTTTGGCCCCTTCCCGGGCGTAGGCCAATATTTCCGGGTTTACCAGGGAGCCGGCGTAAATAATCACATCGGCCGCCTGAATCGCCCTAACTCCTTTCAGGGTGATGAGTTCCGGGTCCCCCGGACCCGCGCCGACAAAAGCAACCTGCGCCATGTTTATTCTCCTTTCGGCCCGACTAGAATCAGGGACAGGTAATCCACCTTTTCTCCCGCCAGGCTGGACAAATCCCGCACCACTGTCTCCTGCGGCGAGCCGTAGCGGCTGATAAACACCGCTTGCCTGTCCCGGACCTTCAATTCCGCCAGGATCCGGTCCATGTCCCGGGATACCTTCATCAAAACCAAATTGGGGAACTGCTCCAGATACTCACCCAGCTTTTCATCCACTGCAGGCAAAACCAGGAGGGGTTCGTCCCCTGAGGCCAGGGGTTCGCTCACCCGGGCCGCACAGGCTGCAAAGGAAGTTATTCCCGGCACAGTCTCCACTTCCACTTCCGGCGCAATCCCTCTTAGCTTCTCCAGCACGTACTGGTAAGTGCTGTACAAGGACGGGTCGCCGATAGTCAGGAAGGCCACGCTGCTGCCGGCCTGCAGCTTGTCAAAAATCCGTTCCGCCCCTGCCTGCCACGCCATTTCCAGTACCACCGGGTCAGAAGTCATGGGCAGGTTCAACTCCAGAATTTCCGCTCCCGGGGACAGGTGGTTCCGGGCAATGTCCAGAGCAACGCTGTCGCGATCCGCGCGGGATTTCGGCACCGCCACCACAGAGACAAATTTCAGCACTTCCGCCGCTCTTAAGGTCAATAGTTTCGGGTCGCCTGGGCCAACCCCCAGTCCGTAAAATTTACCTAACACGCACTCAACTCCTTAATGCCGCACTGATGATGAAGACCGGGTTTAAGGCCTTGGCCATAAAGCTGCGCCCAACCCGTGGCCAACGGGTAACCGCCAGGGACACAATATCAATTTCCTCAAAACCGTTTTCCTCCAGTTCCTGCTGGGCTTTCCCCAAGGTATCCAGGGTAACGGCGTTGATTACAATCCTTCCCCCTTGCACCAGGCCGGAGGAGGCTGCCGCAATGATTTCCGCCAGCTTGCCGCCGGAACCTCCTACCAAAATCGCGTGGGCTTTGGGCAAGCCCTCCATCCCCGTCGGGGCTTCACTCTGAATGACCTCCACATTGGCTGTGCCAAAGCGGATGCAGTTAAGCTTGATCAGATTGATGCCCTCCTCCTCCCGCTCCAGGGCGTAAACTTTGCCCCTGGGAGCCTGGAGAGCCGCCTCCACCGTAAGGGAACCGGTGCCCGCCCCAATATCATAGACGATGGAATCGGGCTTAAGCCTGGCCTTGGCGAGAGTGACTGCCCGCACCTCTTCCTTGGACATGGGCACGGAACCGCGGCAGAACCTGTCATCTGGAATCCCGGGTGTAGTGTATGTCCACATCAATTGTCCTCCTCCACCGGCATAACCAGGACCACTGCATTGTCATATGCGGCGTCATCCCGGGTTAGGGTATGCAAATCGGTTTTAAAGCATAATTCACCGGGGTAACTCAGGTTGTTGGCGAGAAAAACCCGCCGGTTTGGTCCCTTGCTCAAAAGATGGGCCGCTATCTTCTGCGGCGGGTTGTCCTTGCCTGTTAGAAGCCCCAGCAGGACCCCAGGCGCCGGATCAATTTCGGCCAGGGAGCGGCCGTGGACGCTGCCAAGCTCGGCCTGCTGCCAGGCCAGGCCTGCCCGGGCGAAGGCCAGCTGCAGCGAACTGATACCCGGAATTACCTCAAGCGCTTCAGCCGCAAAATGTTTGCGCAGGAAACCAAGCAGGCTGTAAAAACCAGGGTCGCCGGATACCAGCACAGCCACATCCTTGCCTTCCTCCAGCTTCAGGAGCAGGAAATTCTTCAGGCCCTCCAGGTCGCCTGTGACCTGATACCTCTCCTGCTCCCCCTCCAGGAACAAAGCGAGAGCCCTTTTGCCGCCTGCCAGCGCCTGGCACTTGCCGGCAGTTTTTAAGGCTGCCGGCAGAATATAGTCGGGATCACCCGGACCTATGCCAATTACATACAGCACTTCTTACCTCCGGATATTGTCAAGCCCCGGACCTAAGGTCCGGGGCTGATAAATGCCTGTGAAAGCGCAGCCTGGCTGCCACCTCCACCTCCCTATACCTCGTAGGTCATAACGGTGCAGCAAGACAGGCAGGTCTCCTGGCTCCAGAAATCGAAGTTCGAAGTTCGATGTTCGAGGTTCGACCTTGGAAACAATCCTGGTCTAACTCTGTCATCCAATCTTTCGACTTCTCATTCGACGTCCGGTTAATCTGAGGTTAAATTCGACCAGCTAGAAGACCTGGATCGAACTTCGTGCCTCGCACCTCGAACATCGAATTTCTGCTACAGTGGCGGGACCGCGCCGGACTTTAACCGGACTTCCCTCTTAGTTCCTGGCGGAAAACCTGTCTTGAAACAAAATTATTAAGGTTAAGTGGTATATATTCAACGCCGGACAAAAAACTCCTGCCGCAGGGCTTAAAATTCTTACCGCGAGAAGTGTCCGTATATCGGCAAATTTTAATGTATTTTCCACCCTTGGCCGGCGGCGATTTCCCTGGCTGCGTCATCCATGCCCAGGACCTCCCCGGCCATATTGAGCAGCACTGTCCCTACTTTCAGTTCGCCGTGGGTGTGCTCCATGGCCCGCTGGCCGGCCCGCGCCGCCAGCAGAGGGTAAACCGATCCGAACCCTTTCTCGCCCACAAGTTCCAGCGCCCCTTCCACAGTGACGTTTTCCATCAACTGCCGGATATCCGCCTGCTGCATGCCCAAAAGGGCGCAGTAGGCAGCGAGGGTCTCCAGTCTCCCGTCCGCAATCCGGTTATGGGTATGAAAAATCCCGGCGGAGACCTTGATGAGCTTGCTCACATGTCCCATCAGAATCACTTCTTTGATCCCCTGGGCCGCACACTCCATGAGCATAAAGCCGACGAAGTTGCTCATCTCGGCCACAGCTTCCGGGGGGAGCCCGAATACTTCCGTAGCCCGCCTGGCCCCGATGCGGCCTGGCACCAAGACCACGGCTCCGTAACCGCAGGTTTTAGCCTGGACCAGCTGGGGGACCAGGGATGTCTTAAAAGCCTCCTCCGACATGGGCTGGACAATGCCGCTGGTGCCCAGGATTGAGATCCCTCCCACCACTCCCAGCTTGGGATTCAGGGTCTTTTTGGCAGCCTCCTCCCCGCCCGGCACAGATATCTTCACTTTTGCCCCCCAGCCGGGCGGCAGGGCTTCCGTTAAAGCCTCAGCAATCATGCGCCTGGGCACAGGGTTGATGGCAGGTTCGCCCACCCCGACCTGCAAACCGATTTTGGTAACAGTACCCACTCCGGTGCCGGCCGCAAAGTCAATCTCCGGCCTTTCCGGCCAGGGCACAACCTCGGCCCAGATCTCAAGCCCATGCGTTACATCCGGGTCGTCCCCCCCGTCTTTGATAACGCAGCACCTGGCCCCGCCGGAGACGAGTTCGCCGTCTTTGACAGGCAGGGTCAGCCTGCCTCCGCCAGGCAGGGGAATATCTATCTCAGCCGGCAAGGCCCGGTTGACGAACAAGAGAGCAGCCGCCTTGGCCGCACCCGCGGCGCTCGAGCCCGTGGTGTATCCTTGTTTCAACCGTTTGCCGTCCACAGTAACATAGCCCAAATCCGTCATTGTTTCTCCCCCTTTGATATTAAGGGTATGTTCTTTGCCTAGGGAAAATTTCCTCTTTTAACATTCACAAACCGTTCGAATTCTTGCTCGCCATTACCTTCCCGTCTGAAGGTCCACCTCGTGCGAGCCATCTAAGTGGCTAAACTGTTGACAAATGCCGCCAATACTTATATGATAAATTCATAGTATTCCTATATGAATTTATTAGTATGTTTTTGGGGGGAGTAGTTATGGCAAAAGTCACTTTTCGTTCCACCGTTGGTTGGGACCATGAGGGAGTACGCAGCGTGGCGAGCATGAAAGGAAAAAAGCTCATTATTGATGAACCGGCTGCACTAGGCGGAACAGACCAAGGCCCAAACCCTGTAGAACTTATTTTGTCCGCTTTAGGTGGTTGTATCAGCGTCGTCATCAACATGCTTGCACCGAAATATCAAGTGGAAATCAAGGACATTCGTGTTCAGGTCGAAGGGGACATCGACCTTGACGGTTTTTTGGAGAAAAACCTCGATGTCCGGCCAGGACTGCAGCAAATCCGCTATCACGTCTCAGTAGATTCGCCTGCTCCAAGTGAGAATGTGGAAAAACTTATCCGGCACATGGAGCGCATTTGTCCGGTTAAGGACACGCTTGCCGGGGTCCCGGTCATTTCCCAGTGACCCTCACCCAGGCCAGGTTGAACCATCGGGCAGGAGCCACCAAGAATTTTAACTTGAAATCGAAAAAGCAACCATCAAAAGAGCCGGCGACTTCGTTGGCTCTTCTTTGTGACTGCGGCATGGGTGCAACCGCCACTCCAAAGAAGTGGTTAAACCGCTGTGGCAAAGGGAAACACTAAAACAGCGTGTTTTGTTCGAGTGTAATGGGCGAAAAACAGGAAATCGGCCCAAAATAGCGAAGTAAACAAAGGTTAAGCGGACTTGCTCCTATTAGTACAAACTCTTGGGGCTGAGCCGGGAGATTTCTGGTATTATTTGAGAGTAAGTAACAGGATTCAGGAAAAGGATAGCGGTTTAACACATCCAGTGATTCTGCCCCCTGACTACTGAATTCTGACTTCTGAATTTAGTCCGGCTGTGATTTGGGAAGGAGAATTTTGCTATGAAGCAAGAATTTTTGAAAGCCTGCCGCAGGGAAAAGACAGACTATACACCTGTGTGGCTGATGCGGCAGGCGGGCAGATATATGCCCGAATACATGGAGATCAGGAGCAAGCACTCCTTTTTGGAGATGTGCAAAACCCCGGAACTGGCGGCTGAAGTGACTTTGCAGCCTGTAGACATCGTTGGAGTGGACGCCGCTATTTTATTTGCCGATATCCTCCTCCCGCTGGAAGGCATGGGTATTGGCCTGGAATTCGCCAAGGATGAAGGCCCGGTAATCCACAACCCCGTCCGCTCGCAGCAGGATGTGGACAATATCAGGATACTCGAGGCCGAGGAGGCCACACCCTACGTCATGGAAACCATCCGCATCCTGCGGCGTGAACTGGCCAACAAAGTACCCCTCATCGGCTTTTCCGGCGCCCCCTTTACTCTCGCCAGCTATATCATCGAGGGGGGCGGTTCCAAAACCTATCTTAACTGCAAGCGCATGATGTATGAAGCTCCCACTGTCTGGCACAGCCTGATGGACAAGGTTTCCGAAGTGCTGGTCCGCTACCTGAAGGCCCAGATTGCAGCCGGGGCTCAGGCTGTTCAGGTGTTCGATTCCTGGGTAGGCTGCCTTGCCCCCGACGATTACCGGGAATTTGTCCTGCCCCATTCGCGGCGGGTCATGGAAGGGTTGAAGGGCAGCGGTGTACCGGTTATTCATTTTGCCAATAACGCCTCCACCCTGCTCTCCTCAGTGAAAGAGGCCGGCGGCGATGTGATCGGCCTTGACTGGCGGATAGATTTGGATGAGGCCTGGGCCCGTCTTGGCTACGATGTAGCGGTGCAGGGCAACCTGGAACCACTCGCCCTATTTGCCCCACCCGCCGTGATTGAGAAAAAAGTTAAACGGATTCTGGCCCAGGCCGCCAAGCGGCCCGGCCACATCTTCAACCTGGGTCACGGCATCCACAAGGAAACCCCGGTGGAGAACGTGCGGGTGCTGGTGGAGGCTGTGCACAAATACAGCCGCATGCCCCTGGAGGAATTACAGGAGGACTGAGCTGATGCCTGCGCAAGCAACACCAAAAGGAGTAATCCTGTTAAGCTTCGGCGGTCCGGACTCCCTGGAAGCCATTGAACCCTTCATGACCAGCATAATGGGCCGCAGGCCGCCCGCACCCCTGGTCGCCAAAATGGTGGAGCGTTACAAGCTCATCGGGGGCAAGTCCCCCCTGCCTGAAGTAACCGGGGAACAGGCCAAACTGGTGCAGGATTTGCTTAACTCCGGCGGCGGAAATTACATAGTGTCCCCGGCGATGCTGCACTGGCATCCCTTAATCAAAGAATCCCTGCGCCGGCTGTTCCAGGCCGGAGTGCGGGAGGTTGCGGCTGTAAGCCTCTCTCCCCACTATGCCCGGGTAACCTCCGGAGCATACCGCAAGGAGATCGAAGCGGCCCTCTCCGGGCTCGGAGGCGGACTAAAGGTATATTTTGCCCCTGGGTATTACGAGCACCCCTTGTACGTCCAGGGCCTTGCAGCCAGACTTGATTCTGCCCTGGCTGAGTTTCCCGCAGCCGTCCGGTCCAATGTGGAAATAATCTTTACAGCCCACAGCCTGCCCCAGGAGCATGTGCTGGGCGGCGACCCCTATGTGGACCAGCTCAAGGCCAGTATATCCGCCTTGGTGCGCCGGGCCGGCCTGAGCCGCTGGCGCCTGGCTTTCCAGAGCCGGGGCGGAGGCCAGGGCGAATGGCTTGGCCCGGAGGCCGAAAAGGTGATGGATGAGCTTAAGACCTCCGGCACGGAACACGTGCTGGTCTTTCCCATTGGCTTTGCCACGGACCACATTGAGACCATGTATGACATCGATGTGGCCCAGAGAGAACACGCAGTTTCCCTCGGGCTTGACTTTCACCGGGCACAGGCCCTGAACACCTCGCCCGAATTTATCCGGGTATTGGCCGAAACAGCCGAAGCTGCATTTTCTGACCCTGAAGGGGTGGTCTGATGAAAACAGCGGTTATCGTTGGCGGCGGAGTCACCGGACTTGCAGCCTCCTACCACCTGCAGAAAAAGGCCGCAGAAGCCGGCCTCAGCCTGCGCTGCCTGGTTGTGGAAAAGGACCCAAGGCTCGGCGGCAAAATAGTCACAGAAAAGGAAAATGGCTTTCTGATTGAAGGCGGGCCCGACTGCTTCGTACGGGAGAAGCCTTCGGTAATAACACTCTCCGAACAGCTGGGGATTACGGACAAACTCCTGCCCAGCAATGACGCCACCACCGGCACCTACGTCCTTTGCGGCGGCAAGCTGCACCAGCTGCCCGACGGCCTGATGCTCCTGGTGCCTACCAAAATCATCCCCTTTGCCCTAAGCCCGCTCATCACCTGGCCCGGCAAAATCCGCATGGGCCTGGACCTGCTTCTCCCTAGAAAAAAGGGGAACTCGGATGAATCCCTGGCCTCCTTCGTCAAGCGCCGCCTCGGCCAGGAGGCCCTGGACAAGATCGGGGAGCCGCTTATCGGGGGGATTCACGGCGGCAATTCCCAGACCATGAGCCTGAAGGCAAGTTTCCCCCGTTTCCTGCAGATGGAAAAGGATTACCGCAGCCTGATTGTGGCCATGCTTGCCGCCAGGGCCAAAAGGCCGGCCCCGGTGCCGCCAAAGCCCGGGGAAGCCAAGAAAACTTATTTCATGAGCTTTAAAGGCGGGATGGCAGACCTGATCGAGGGCTTAACAGCCAAGCTTGACAGCGCCAACCTGCTTACCTCCTCGGCAGTGGAGAGCATAGAGCAGCTCCCCGGGGAGAAGTATCAGGTCCATATTGCGGGGCATGGTCAAGTGACAGCCGATGCGGTGATCCTTACCGCCCCGGCCTGGGATGCAGCCGCAATCCTGGCGGAGCTCGACCAGGCTGTCTCAGACAAGCTGCGCGGCATGCCCCAGGCCTCTTCAGCCACCATCAACCTGGTTTACCGCCGCGAAGATGTGCCCGGGGACCTGGACTCCTTCGGTTTTGTCATCCCCGCCAGTGAGAAACGCAACATCAACGCCCTGACCTTTAGCTCCGTCAAATGGGACCACCGCGTCCCCAGCGCCGCTTATGTATCCGTCCGCACCTTTGTGGGCGGCAGCCGCAACCAGGAACTGGCCCTGCTCCCAGACGACAAACTGGTCGAGACTTCCCGGCGCGATCTCCAGGACATCCTTGGCATCAAGGCAGAACCAATGTTCAGCCGCGTCCACCACTGGATTGAAGCCAGGCCCCAGTATATCCTGGGCCATCTGGACACGGTCAAGTCCCTTGATGAGCGCCTTGCCCAATACCACCCAGGCCTGTTTCTGGCAGGCGCCTCCTACCGCGGCATCGGGGTCCCGGACTGCGTCAACGACGGCATCAAAGCCGCCGAAGCCGCCCTGACCCACCTCACCCACAACAGCAACCACCAGGAAGCCGCCCGCTAGGACAAAGGGGACGGTTCTAAACGTCCTAGCAAATAGGACAAAGAGGACGGTTCCAAACATCCTAGCAAAAGGGGTCAAGTTAAGACGATTTTTGTCCAATTTTACAATTATTTTGACGTCGGTTCTCGAACAAGGTTTTACTGATGTGATACATGCGGCATGCCAAATTGAGATAATTGGCATGCCATTATTTTACTTAAAATAGAAACAGACAAAAAGGATTTGCTATTTGTTTACGGCTTGTTTAAATTTAACCTCTATAATCAAATTGTCCGCAATCACTAAATGGAGGAGGGAGTTTGGTAATGAAAATATTCATTACCCTGCTGACTGTACTTTTGGGCCTTTTCCACAGTCTGGTGGGTTCCTTTGTGCAGCAGGCTTCTGTTCCTGTTAACCATGCTATAAATACAGTAGTTGCAGCTGCAAATAGAGACCTGCCTGCCCAAGTTAGCAGCGCATTAGGCATGGGACCTACGCAAACCTCCAGCCAGCCCCCGATTTACAGGCAACGCATACTTAGGCCAAATGTCCGCAGATTGCCGCGGAACATTGCCACAAATGCCAAAGCGTCTGCAGGGAAAGTTACTGTTCTGGCAGGAGACAGCGGTGTAAGCCAATCCGTTGTATCCGGCGCAGGCCAAATTATCCAGAGCATCTCCCTGCCGACACTGCAAGCAAAAATCGGCCGGTCTCCCTCGCAAAGTATAGATATCGTCCTGTTCTCTACCCCTCGTTCCTACGCAGCCGAGCTGGAAAAGGCCGGTGTCGCTCCCGGGTCAATCAGTTCCTTTGTAAATAATACCGGCGGGATTACCGTTAACTCCGACATCTGGATTCCTCTGTATGCCCTGCAAGACAAGGCTGATTTGGCCGATGTGCTGACGCACGAACTCACTCACGTTGTCTTTAACCAGATGGGCATCGGCCAAGAGCTTCCCACCTGGTTGAATGAAGGTACAGCCTGGTATGATGGGCTGTCAGCCCAGGCAGGTGTCGATGCCGCAGGAACCCAAGCACAAATCTCCGCTTTACAGGCTAGTGTTCTGCAAGCGGTAGCGTACCGGCAATCCTTGCCCCTCACCGCCAACGAGTCGCAAATCCTTAATGCTCCGTACAATGTTGAATTCGAAGATTATATGGCCGTGCAGAACCTGCTCAAAAGCCATGGCGCTGCTGCGTTTAAAACGTTTATCAGCCACAGCGCTGCCCAGGGTGTGTCCGGCAGTTTCGCCTCTCAATTTGGCGTAAGTATGAATGCCTATGCCCAGTCTTTCTACGCATCTTTGCAGCAATCCGCGCAACAAACCGTGCGGAATCCACAGGCCGGCGCTGCAGGCAGCCAAATAGTGGTTGTCCCCGGTTCGTCTGCCGCACACTATGGACGCAGCCGGTTCTGGAGCCGTTTGGCCGGAAGATATGGCTTTTAGCTGACGCTTTAACGAAAAACCTGTTTCGCTCAACCCAAACCATAGCCGAACTCATTCAACTGAGCAAGCTATGGTTTTTTGTCCTTCCCGCCTGACTCATTTTGCCATAACCCTCTGGCGGACATCCGCTGCAAACAGGTATGCGCTAGTCTAAGTTTCTTTACACAAATTATATAAACTGAAAAAGGTATTTTAGCTTAAAAGGCAGAAAATATCTCCCCAATGTCAATAATACAAGCAGTGTTACCTTAATTAACAGGGGGAATGCATATGGTATTGGGTGAAATTTCATCCGGCATAGTAGTCTTGTTCATGTTGGTATTGGCCGTGCTCTTGACCCGGCATTACCTGCAAAAGCGCCACGCTTATACCTTATGGTGGTCAGTATCTTTCTGGCTGGCCTTTATCGCAGCCATCACGGACTTTATTTCTTACTTAATACACGGCTGGTCCCTTTGGCAGTTCCGCATCTACCTGTTTTCCGCCGCAACCTTGGTCGCCTATATGGGCGCCGGTACGGTCTTTCTCTTCTCGCAGCGCCTGGGCCGCATCTACGTAGGGGTGATGAGCCTGGCAGCCCTGGCCATGCTCTACAGCCTGGCCATCACTCCCATCGCCAATATTGCCACCATGCCGGCAGGCGAACAGGCCGAGAACTTTGTCCCCCGCGGCATCGCGCCCTATTTTGGCATTCTAAGCGGAATCGGGGCCCTGGCCCTATTTGCAGGCGCCCTATACTCCTGGTATCGTTCCAGGCTCTCCTACAACCTCTGGATCGCCGCCGGGGCCCTGATCTTTTCCGCCGGGGGAGCGGTAGGTAAATACCTGGGCGTGTATCAGCTGTTCTACCTCTTCCAGGCCATCGGCTCCATTGCCCTGTATTACGGCATAGTGTCGAGTTTCAAAGCCCGTTCGGTAGGCAATTAACAGAACTCATGCCCCGAAAGCCCACCCTAAACACCGGAAGCCCTTCGTGCTGCGAAACCGTCTTTTGCGATGCCGGCTGGAACAGCGACCCGCAGCTTGCGCCGCGACTAAACAGTTGCGGCGTTTAAGTTTTTGGCTTGTGAAACTATTGGGATCATATGCCGGATTCAAAAAGCTGAAAGATCCTCAGTACTTCGGCGCCTGGGTGAAGCGAATCCTGATTAACTATTGCGTGAATGAACAGAAACGGCGCAAGAAAACTCTCACGTTATCTGAAGTGCCTGACAAGAACAGCAGTTTCGACGAGCGAAAGCTGGAAATCCAACGCTCTGTGAAATGTTCTTTCAAACGGTCAATCAGCGGCCTGGGGAAGCTCAGGGGGGTGCCGGAAACACACTTGGCATACTCGATGGCCAGCTTCTCCCGGATTGAAAAAGTACCAACCTTATCTATATCCGCCCTTCCCTGTAAAACCGCCAATTCAGCTTTGCTGAGGCCGCAGTCTGCGTATTCATGCGAATTCATGTCGATGCAGAAAGGACAGGAGACCGCAAAAGATGCCTGGATTCTGACGATTTTCAGAATCCGCTTGTCCAAGTCCTTCTTGCCGTTAGCGACCAGGGATTCCAGCACACCGGACCCGATAGCGGCCTTCGGGTACCAGGCCAGAAGTTTGGGCGGCAGCAGGTCCTTGCCGGTGATTTTCCTGGCCAGCCAGATCCCGGGCCTTAAGTAAAAGGGAATCTTCGGCGGCGGAGTGATAAAAGCTTCCATGCCCATAGACCTCATTTCTGTATTTACATGTAGCGAGGGTCCACCCGCTGAAATTCGCTTTCCGGCACCTGCAAGAGCTTGTCCAGGGCCTCAAGCATCGCGGCTTTGTCCTGGGGTAGCTTGCCGTTAACCCAACCATAGTTGGAAACATGGTCACTGACAAGTTCACCCGGGCCCGTCAGGTTTTCAATCAGCAGCCTGGTTTCGCGCAGGGCCTGATGGGGACTAAGGAGTTCGAACCTCCCCTGCCTGTGCTCCTCGTAAAGCGGAGTACCCCGCACAGGGTTATAGGTGCGCAGGCGGGTGAACTCAGGTGTGATTGCATTTAATACCCTGGCGCTTTCCATGGCATGTTCCCGGGAGTGCTCCGGGCCGCCGATACCAATCAGTATGTACTCGCTCAGCTCGATACCGGCCTCGCGCACCTTGAGCCCGCATTCAATCATTTCCGAGGCTGTAAAGCCTTTGTTTATCCGGGCCAGGATAAGGTCGCTGCCGCTCTCCATACCGGCATGAATCCGGGTCAATCCCGCCCCGTGCAGTCGCTGCAGTTCCAGCAGTGTCTTTAACTTCAGGAATTTGGCAGAGCCGTACATTGTCATCCGTTCCAAGCGGGGAAACAGCTTCCCGGCATACTCCAGGATTTCCGCCAGCTGGTCTGTCTTCATGAAAATGGTGTTGCCGTCCGGGAAGAAGATGCTCTCCACCCCTGGCCCGTAGTGCTCTAAGGCCATATCCAGGTCTTCCTTGATATCCGCTACAGGCCGGATGCGGAATTTCTTTTTCCGGTACATGCCGCAAAAGGCGCAGCGGTTATGGGGGCAGCCGATAGTGGCCTGGATCAGCAGGCTTCCCGCTTCACTGGGCGGACGGTAGACCGTTCCTTCGTAACGCATAGGCCCACTCCTTTCTTCCGCTTGGTACTGCACTCTCATTGTACCAACAGTTAAGCCACAGAAAAAGATGCAGAATCTTTCTTTACCATAGGCCAACCGTGAATAATCTAAGGCCAAAGGTGCAACCTTCCGGAACAATGAAGCCCACTCGTTGACAAAACGACCGCTCCCTGAAAACAAAGATTCATAGACAGCGAGGGTCACATTTAGCCGATTTCTTGGAGGCTTTTGGTTAAGTTTCAGTCGATTAATACGTTTGAACGGCTTGGTTGTACATGGTATACTGGTAATAACAAACTAATTGGAGGTCGATGTCCTTTAATGGACTCTCACAGTAGTAGGAAAGCAGTATGGATAGCCCTGGCTGCCAATCTGTCTATCTTTATAGTGAAAGCCCTGGGGGCATGGATTAGCGGCAGTGCAGCAATGTTCTCCGAAGCTCTTCATTCCATGGCGGATATGTTCAACAGTATTTTTTTATTGGTCGGTCTTTATTTGGCCCTAAGGCCTGCTGACGATGAACACCCCTTTGGTTACGGTAAAGAAGTTTATTTTTGGTCCTTTATGGCATCCATATTCATGTTAGGCGTCACTAGCATGGGTTCAATCTACAGAGGCTATGAAACCCTTGTTACCCCCCACAATATAGACGATTTGGGCCTGTCACTGGCAGCCCTTGGATTAAGCATTCTGGTTGAAAGTTACGCTGTGTTTACTGCTATGAACGGAGTAGTGAAAGACGTTGGAGTTGTTGCCAAAGGGTTTGACTTAATTCCACAGGCTTTTCGAAACATCGGTAATATTTCCAACCCAGCTGTGAAGTTTGTTTTCTTTGAGGACCTAATTGCATTAACCGGCGTAATACTGGCGGCTTTAGCCCTTTTTTTAGTCTGGTTAACCGGCTCCACCTTTTATGATGCAGCCATATCTATATTAATCGGTGTGTTACTTGGAATTATGGCCTTAATGTTGGCTAAAGAAAACAGGGAAATGATCATCGGACAAGCGGCCTCAGACTCGTTAGAGCAGGCTATTAGGGATACCGCCTTGGACGTTAACATGGTTTCTGATGTACATGACTTAAAAACAATGTATGTTGGTCCCCAGGACTTGTTGGTAAACATGGAAATTGAAGTCCCGCCGGACAAAACTGCAGAAGAAATTGATGACATAGTTGAAGATGTTGAGGAAAGGATTCGCCTCAAAGTACCCGCTGTAAAACACATTTCAATTGAAATAACCCCTGATGACCAAATACAGGATTGGAAGAAATCCCCCGCACAATAGACCAAAAAACAGGTTGTACATGCATCCAACCACTAAACAACAGACCCACCGTTTAGGTGGGTCTGTTTTGTTCCGGCTCAGAAATTTATAATTCTTGGCGTTTCCATGAGAGGGCGTATTGCAATGGCACTTGCCCTTCTATCTGTAACATGGTTGACTTCTGCTTACAGCGTCATTAAAATAGAATCCATATTATTTAGCGCTGCGAACTATTTAGGGTTTGTAAGCTCAAAGAATTGGGGAATTTCAGTGACGCAAGCTGTAACCAAAAGCTCCTCGGGCAAAGGAATTTTGTACACCCTCATCGCCTATGTGGCCTGGGGAGTGCTCCCGTTGTATTGGAAAGCCCTGAAGCAGGTGCCCGCCACAGAGATACTGGCCCACCGGATTTTGTGGTCATGTGTTTTCGTCGGAGGCCTTATCATCTGGTCCCGGGGGTTAAAGGATTTAAGGCGCGAAATTTCAGGCGGCAAGGACCTTTTGGCGACTGTCCTGGGGTCATTGCTGATTAGCGTCAACTGGCTGACCTATATCTGGGCAGTGAACAATAATCAGGTGATCGAAACAAGCCTTGGCTACTATATTAATCCCTTGTTTACCGTATTATTAGGCATGCTGGTTTTGCGGGAACGAATAGACCGTTGGCAAGCCATCTCCCTGCTAATAGGTTTGGCTGCCGTTCTCATTAAAACCGTTACCTATGGGAGAGTGCCCTGGGTGGCACTGGGGCTGACATTCTCTTTCGGGCTTTACAGTTTGATTAAAAAGTTCTACAAATTGAGTCCCATCAACGGCCTGGCCATGGAAACCCTGTTTGTTACCCCCCTGGCCCTCGCTTACCTCACATTTAAACAGGTGGAAGGAACCGGTTCCTTTGGCACCGCAGGTGTTGAAACTACGCTTTTGCTGTTGCTGGCAGGGGTGGTAACTGCCACCCCCTTATTGTGGTTCGCCCAAGGTGCGAAACTCATCCCTTTGTCCACCGTTGGGTTTATTCAGTACTTGTCGCCCACCATCGGCTTGCTGCTGGGAATCTTCGTGTTTAAAGAGCCCTTTACTGCCTCTGACCTGGTAAGCTTTGGCCTGATCTGGTGTGCCGTTGCCCTCTATTCCCTCTCCAGAAAGGAGTT
Source organism: Bacillota bacterium (assembly GCA_021811155.1). Lineage (GTDB taxonomy): Bacteria > Bacillota > Desulfitobacteriia > Desulfitobacteriales > JAJXUE01 > JAJZPO01. The sequence goes on from JAJZPO010000038.1 coordinate 20,760, forward strand.
TCTCGACTTCATTAGGTTGAAGTCCCTTAGCCAATCCCGCTAGCAAGAAATGCGCGCTTCGTTTAATATATAATGATTTGAAGAGGAGAGTTAAACAAAAGTGAACCGTTCAAACCAGTTGGGGGAAGAAAGAATCGGGAAGCTGCTGCTGAAGTTTTCACTGCCCGCTATTGTCGGCATGCTGGTGAATGCCTTATACACCGTCATAGACCGGATTTTTGTCGGACAAGGGGTGGGTTCACTCGCTCTGTCCGGGATTGCCGTGGCTTTCCCGATCCCTATTGCGATTATGGCCTTCATCATGTTAATTGCAATCGGAGCCACATCCTTAATATCTATCCGCCTGGGCGAAGGAAAGAAAGAAGAGGCGGAGGTCATAGTCGGCAACTCCTTTGTCCTTTTGGTCCTGATATCTTTGGCCATAAGCGTGTTGGGTTCAATTTTTCTTGATCCTCTCCTGCTCCAGTTCGGCGCCAGCAGCGAAGTACTGCCCTATGCGAAGCAATTTACCTCTGTACTCCTCTGGGGGGCGGTATTTCAAAGCATCGGCTTTGGCATGAACAATTTCATTCGGGCTGAAGGCAATCCCAGGACAGCCATGGTGACGATGATCATGGCGGCGGTATTGAACACAATCTTAAACCCCATCTTCATCTTCGGGCTGCGCATCGGGGTTGCAGGCTCCGCCCTGGCAACGGTTATATCCCAAGGCATCATTTCCATCTGGGTTTTGTCCTACTTTGTCGGGAACAAGGCAGTGCTCAGACTACGCTGGCGGAACTTCAAGCTGGAAAGAAAGATCATCAAACCGGTCCTGGCGATTGGCATATCACCTTTTGCCATGCAGCTGGTTGCCAGCCTGGTTACCATACTCTTGAACAAGAGCCTGGCCTTGCACGGCGGGGACCTGGCAATCGCCGCCATGGGAATAATCAACAGCATTGCTATGCTGATTTTCATGCCCGTTTTTGGCATCAATCAGGGCGCCCAGCCGATAATCGGCTACAACTACGGCGCTCGGAAATATGCCCGGGTAAAGGAGACCCTGAAATGGGGAGTCTTATGGGCGACCTTGGTCATGACCATCGGCTTTATAGCCATAGAGATCTTCCCCAACGCGATTATGCTGGCCTTTAGCGCCAACGACCCCACCCTAATGGGCTTAGGTGTACAGGGTTTGAGAATTTTCCTTGCCATGCTGCCGCTGATCGGCTTTCAAGTGGCAGCGGTAAACTACTTCCAGGCCACCGGCAAGCCCAAGAAGTCCCTGTTTCTTACCCTGTCAAGGCAGGTAATCTTCTTGATTCCCTTAATCCTGCTCCTTCCCAGGTTCCTGGGCTTGACCGGAGTCTGGCTGGCCGGACCTGCATCTGACCTGGCCGCCTCAGTCTTGACCGCGGTATTTCTGGTATCCGACCTGAAGACACTACACTTAACTGAGAGCAGTTCCATCGAACAGTGAACCCGCTTGGTTGAAATCTATTTACCCTTGACGGCGCCGGAGTGTAAAATGATGTTGAAAACCGGACTTGGCCAGAGCAAAAAGCGATTGAAGGTGAAAAAATGGCTGATGACCGAAACAAGCTCTCCGATGCGGATCAAGAGAAGATTTCCGCAGACGCAGATGAACTGCAGGCGCTTAAGGCCCAATTGGAAACTACCCAAGCCGAACTCAAAAAGCTCGAAGACATCTTTGAACAAGCATATGACGGAGTCGTGGTTGTTGACAGCAACGGCATAGTCACCCGCATCACGAACGCCTACTGCCGTTTCTTGCATACAGACCAAAAAAGCGCGGTGGGCCGGCACGTAGCAGAAGTCATACCCAACAGCAGGATGCATATTGTCGCCCGCACCGGCAAGGCCGAAATCGGCGAGTCCATGAATTTCTGGGGCAAAGAAGCTGTAGTCATGCGCCTTCCCCTACGGGATGGGGACCAATTGATCGGCGCCGTCGGCAAAGTCATGTTCCGGGATGTCGAGGAGCTGCGCACCTTGATGGAAAAACTTCATTTGCTTGAACATAAAATCAGGTTTTATGAAAAAGAGCTGCAGCATTACCAGCAGCACCGCTACACTTTCGGCAATATTGTCGGCCACAGTAAATCACTGCAAAAGGCTAAAGAACTGGCTGAGAAGGCGGCGCAAACAAAATCTACCGTCCTCTTGCGCGGGGAAAGCGGCACCGGCAAAGAAGTTTTCGCCCACGCCATTCACGCTGCCGGGTCGCGCAGCGACAAGCCTTTTGTCCGGGTCAACTGCGGCGCAATTCCGGCGGAGCTTTTGGAAGCCGAACTGTTTGGCTTTGCTGAGGGGGCCTTCACCGGGGCTAAAAAGGGAGGCAAACCCGGCAAGTTCGAATTGGCCAACAGGGGTACGATTTTTCTGGACGAAGTGGGAGATTTGCCGTTAACCATGCAGGCCAAAGTACTGCGGGTATTGCAGGAAAAGGAGATAGAACGGGTCGGCAGCAATCTGCTGCAGCAGTTGGATATCAAGGTCATCGCCGCCACCAACCGCCCCCTGGAAGAGATGGCAGCTGCCGGGGAATTCCGGCGGGACCTTTATTACCGCCTCAATGTTTTTACCATTACCATACCTCCCCTGCGCGAACGGCGCGAAGACATTATTCCCTTAAGTAATTACATTTTGGACAAGTTCAACCGGGAATTGGGCCTGGCCGGCAAGTTCCTTGACCGTCGGGTGGAGGAACTTTTCCTGACCTATCCCTGGCCCGGCAACGTCCGGGAACTGCAAAACGCCCTGGAGCGAGCCATTAACGTAGCCGAAGGGAACAAAATCCTGTTGGAGGACCTACCCCTGTATCTAAGAGAGTCCATGCTGACAAGAGGCAGCGGCGAGCTGAACTCCTTGGCTTTGGAACTGGCCAAAGCCGAAAAGGAAGCAATTATCCGGACCTTGAAAGCCACCGGAGGCAACAAAGTTAAAGCCGCTGATATTCTGGGGATTCACCGCACAAATCTTTACCGCAAAATGGAGAAATACAGCCTGGTTGACGGCAGCCTGCCGGATTTGACCTAGGATTTCCGTCCCACAGTCTTTCGATGCCGGATAAATCGAAGCAGGTTGTGTTGCGTTGGCGCAACATGTAGCTCCAACGCAACAGCAGGCACCCGTCCTTGTATAATCTAAGTTTTCTGTCAATTTAAATTCTTTTGTGTAGCAAAAACGCTACACTTTTGCTGTCGGCCTGGACCCTTGCTTCAGCCCGGGCATATCCCATCGGCCAAAAACCCGGTGTAAATTGCCGTAATAGCATACGTAAGGCCCAAAAGCTCGGCCCCGCGCCCACTGAAACCCAGTGCCGCGGGGTTATTTATTTGAAATGTTAACGAATTTTCGTGCAAATCAAAAAATTGGCATAGTTTTTGCAATATAAAGTGGCATCGACGTCGTAAATCATTGGCCAACAGGAGGTGGTGGGGCGTCCCTGACTGGATCGATTTAATAATTCACAGCTATTTACACGGCGAGGAGGTATTGTGACAATGAATTTTTCAGTAGACCTGCAAGGGAAAGTTGCTTTTGTTACCGGCGCCGCTTCAGGCATTGGTTACGGGATAGCGCAGGCTCTCAGTCAAGCCGGCGCCAAAGTACTGGTTAACGACATTTCCGCTGAAAAAGTACAGGCAGCTGCCGCGGTGATTAAGGCGGAACCCCTGCCCGGCGACATCACCAGCCCTGATTTTATCGCCCAGGTAAAGCAGCAAGACATCGACATCCTGGTTAACAATGCCGGTTTTCAACACATATCGCCCCTGGAGGACTTTGAGCCGGAGATTTACCGCCGCATGTTGGAAGTTCTCCTGGTCGGGCCCTTTTTACTCTCCCAGGCTGTGGTTCCAGGCATGAAAGCTAAAGGCTTCGGACGGATTGTCAATATCGCTTCTGTCCATGCCAAACTTGCCTCCGCCTTCAAAGCCGGTTACGTTTCCGCCAAACATGGTTTGTTGGGCCTGACCAGGGTGATTGCAATGGAAACAGCGTCCTACGGGATCACCTCTAACGCTATCTGCCCCGGCTATGTGGACACCCCTCTGGTACGCAACCAGCTGAAGGGCCTGGCGCAAAGCCACAATATGACAGAAGAGCAGGCCTTACAGGAAGTAATCCTGCGCCCGGTGCCGCAAAAAAGATTGCTGACCCCGGAGGAGATCGGCTATTTGGCTTTATTCCTGTGTTCCGATGCTGCGGCTTCCATAACGGCTCAGGGCTATACAATTGATGGCGGGTGGAGCCAGATTTAGCGCTGAAAAGCCGGTTAAAGAGGACTTAATGGAGGCTGGATGAATGAAAGAGAAACTGTGGGAACCATCAGAGGAACGCAAATCCGAGGCTAATATCACACGCTTTATCTCAATGGTTAACCAAAAATACGGGCAAGCCTTGGGGTCTTATGCCGACTTGTATGACTGGTCCATTAAGGAAGCCTCCGCTTTTTGGGCGGCCATGTGGGAATTTGGCGGTATCAAAGCCTCCCGCGCCTATGACCAGGTAGTGGAAGATTTTGATCAGATGCTGGCGGCCCGCTGGTTTTCCGGGGCGGAATTAAACTTTGCCGAGAACCTCTTGCGCTATAGGGATAACCGGACGGCTTTGGTTTTTAAGGGGGAAACCCTGGAACCTGTCCGTTTGACTTATGCCGAGCTCTATGACCGGGTGGCGCGGCTGGCTAAATCCCTGCGGGGCATAGGGGTCGTCAAAGGGGACCGGGTGGCGGGTTTTATGCCCAACATGGCGGAAACAGTCATTGCCATGCTGGCTGCGACCAGCATAGGCGCCATATGGTCTTCCTGCTCACCTGATTTTGGCATCAAGGGCGTATTGGACCGGTTTGGCCAAATCCAGCCCAAGGTGCTCGTTGCCGCCAACGGCTATTTTTACAATGGCAAGGCCTTTGACTGCCTGGACCGGGTGACCGGAATTGTTTATGAAATACCCAGCATCGAAAAAGTGGTGGTGGTCCCCTATACCCAAGCAGAACCGGATATCAGCAGCGTGCCAAAGTCCGTATTGTTTGATTATTTTCTGGCGCCTGAATCCGGCCTGGAAATAGAGTTTGAGCAGCTTCCATTCAACCACCCGCTTTACATCATGTATTCTTCGGGGACAACCGGTGTGCCTAAATGCATCGTGCACGGAGCAGGCGGGACATTGATTCAGCATTTGAAGGAATTAATGCTCCACACCGATTTGACCCGGGAGGAAAAGATTTTTTACTTCACCACTTGCGGCTGGATGATGTGGAACTGGCTGGTCAGCTCTTTGGCCGTTGGCGCTGCTCTGGTGCTTTACGACGGTTCGCCTTTTTATCCCGATGCCGGGGCCCTGTGGCAGCTGGCCCAGGATGAGCGGATCACGGTTTTTGGCACCAGCGCCAAGTACCTGAGTTCGGTGGAAAAGGAAGGATTAAAACCGGGAGCAGTTTACGACCTGAATAGTTTGAAAGCTATTCTCTCCACCGGTTCCCCGCTCTCAGAGGAGAGCTTCCGCTTCGTGTACCAGGAAATCAAGCAGGATATCCGTCTCTCCTCTATCTCCGGCGGGACCGACATTATTTCCTGCTTTGCCCTGGGCAACCCCATCGGAGCGGTTTACACCGGTGAAATGCAGTGCCGCGGCCTGGGCATGAAGGTAGAAAGCTTTGACCCTGAAGGCCGGCCGCTCCTGCAGCAGAAGGGTGAGCTTGTTTGCACCGCCCCCTTCCCCTCCATGCCCATTTATTTCTGGAACGACCCGGATAACGTTAAGTACAAGAAGGCGTATTTCGACGTTTATCCCAATGTGTGGCGGCATGGGGATTATGTAGAGATTACAGACACAGGCGGAGTAATCATCTACGGCCGCTCGGACGCGACGTTGAATCCCGGCGGGGTGCGCATCGGCACAGCGGAGATTTACCGCCAGGTGGAATCCCTCCCTGAGATACGTGACAGCCTGGTGGTTGGGCAAAAGTGGAACAATGATGTGCGGGTAATCTTGTTTGTCAGGCTGTTTGACGGTGTGGAACTGGATCAAGAGCTGCAGCAGAGGATTAAAAAGACCATCCGGGAGAACGCCACGCCCCGGCACGTTCCGGCCAAAATTATTCCAATCAAGGATATCCCTTATACGCTAAACGGCAAGAAAGTGGAAATGGCCGTGGTCAATATCATCCACAATGAACCGGTTCTGAACCAGGATGCCCTGGCTAATCCTGAAGCGCTGGAGCTGTTTAAGGACTTGGCGGAGCTTCAGGCATAAGGCGTGCTTTTAACCGGTCAGCTAAAACCGGGAAAGCCCGCTGGGGCACCAAAGGACAGCCATAACTCGAATCACGAATATCGAACAGCGAACCACGAGTTTAGGGTAGACAGAGGCAAGCGCTCTAAAATTATATGGAGGTGTGGGACTTATGGAAGTTTTAGGTATTCTCCTAAGCCTTGGCCTGCTCATGTTTATGGCATACCGGGGCTTCTCCGTCATCTTTTTTGCCCCAGTCTTCGCTATTTTGGCAGCCATTTTTTCAGGCATGGCAATCATGCCCACTTACACGGAAATCTTTCTGCCCAATCTAGCTAACTATGTAAAAATTTACTTCCCGTTCTTCCTGTTAGGCGCCGTTTTCGGCAAAGCCATGGAAGAATCCGGCGCGGCTAAAGCCATTGCCAGAATGATTGTGCAAAAACTGGGTAAACGCCAGGCTATCCTGGCGGTGGTGCTCTCAGCCGCCATCCTGACCTACGGCGGGTTAAGCCTGTTTGTGGTAGCTTTCGCGGTATATCCCTTCGCCGCCTCGATTTTTAAAGAGGCCGATATTCCCAAACGCCTGGTTCCGGCGGCCATTGCCCTAGGTGCGTTTACCTTTACCATGGACGCTCTGCCGGGAACTCCCCAAATTCAAAACTCGATCCCGATGAAATTTTTCAATACGGACTTGTATGCTGCACCGGTTTTCGGGACCTTGGGAGCTATTATTGTATTTGCTGCCGGGATTGCATATTTGGAATGGCGGAAACGGAGAGCACAGGCGGCCGGAGAAGGTTACGGGCAAAACCACATCAATGAGCCCGAGCTTGTGGAAGAAAAGAATTTGCCCAATCCCTGGCTTTCCATTGTGCCGCTCATTTCTGTCTTGGCCGTAACTCTGGTGCTGCAGAAAATGGTTTTCCCCCACTGGGATATCACAGCCTGGGTGACCCAGGCTCCGTATGGCATAGCCAAATCCGGTGTGCTTGGAACCATGAATAACTGGGCTTTGATCATTGCCTTGGTGGTGGGAATATTCCTGGCTTTTGTCATTAATCCCGGCCGGATCAAAGGCAATCTCGCCAAAGCCATCAATGCCGGCGCCATTGGTTCGCTGCTGGCGGTCATGAACACAGCCTCTGAGGTAGGCTTCGGCAACGTCATTAAGAGCCTGCCCGGTTTTCAAACCATCGCCCATGCCTTAATGGGCATCAATTCCAGCGGTTCCCCCC